>CAZOPZ010000018.1:0-20018 GCA_964582035.1 uncultured Methanosarcinales archaeon
GTTTTACACCATGTTTTTTTTTTTTTTTAATGGAGTGTTCCAAAATTGGTTTTCATTTGATGGGAAGCAAGGGTTTGGGGGTTTTTTCAGTAAGAGGTCTTACTCGAGTATTCAGTCCTCCGGCAACGATTATTGCAGTCTTTATCATTTCATTCCTCAGGTTTTTTTATTTTGAGACTACCCCCCACAACAAAGACAAAGGCAAGAGGAAGTGATACCAGTTTAAAGTGTAGCCTAAAATTAACTCATAGGCATAGGTAAAATAAACTGCTATGAAAAGAGCTAAATAGCTAAGCCGATACGTGTATTTTCGCTTTAGCTTATGTGCTTTCGATTTTGGGGTTAAAAACCACCCCTCTTTTATATTAAAAAGTGATTTGATGTTCGCCCAAAAACCAGACGGGATTAATGCCCAATAGGCTAAAGTCGTCAGGGGGACAAAAAAAATAGCTTTTTTATTCTTACTTTGTAATGCTGAAATCCCGAGTTTTATAAGATCAAAGAAGAAAATAAAAAAAGCCAACCACCAAAAATATTCTCCAGTTTTTCCAAATAAGATGTATAGGCTTGCAGGCATTACACCTAATAGAGACAAAACATCCAACGTAATATTAAAGAGGATAAATAATAATACCAAAAAATAAGGAAAAAAAATAAATGATTGATACGTTATCCCGATTTTTTCGTTCAGCGACAATTTTTTGGAAGCCAAGGCGGAGAAGAGATACTTCTTCACGCAGTCAGTGGTTCCACGTTGCCATCGGGCCTGTTGTTTCATAAAATCAGAAAAATGGCTAGGAGTTTCCTCCCCATAACTTTCCGTTTTTCTATCAAAATAAACTTTATAGCCCTTGAGATATAGCCTTAAGCTTAAGTCAATATCTTCGGTTAGGTCACCAGATTTCCACCCTCCGGCATCGGTTACGGCGCTAGTCCTAAAAACCCCAGAACTTCCACAGAATAAGACAAAAGTCTTCAGGTTTGCTCTTCCTGGTAAGTCCACTTGATAGGCAGCCTCTGGGGATAAAGAAGTTATCCTACTAAAAAAACTCGAGGTTCTAGAGGGGAGTAATCTCTTAAATTGGACACAACTCGCATTGGAGTAGGTATAAAAATACGGAATGATTTTCTCGATAAAATCTATTTGAGGCAGCCAATCTGCATCAAATAAAGCATAAAATGGAATATTGTTCTGTTCAAGATACTCATGACAAATATTAAGATTACCTGCTTTAAATCCAATGTTTTTTTCACGGTGAATGATAGTGAGCTTTTTGTTTTTGGCAATGAATATTTTTCCATCGCCATCTGTTTTTCTGTAGAGTTCAGGGATTAGGTTATATTTTTTCAATAGAAGCTCATAAGTACCATTGTCGCTATCATCACCAATAATAATCTCTTTATTCTGATAAGTTAGGGTTAGAAGAAAGTCGACGGTTCTTAAAACAACATCTCCCTCATTTCGACAAGCAACAACAACCCCGACTTTCGGATGAGCTTTTACCTCATTAAGTTTGGGATGCGTATGAAAAAGAGAAGCTACTGCATAGACTAATCCTGTAACTTGTAGGCAACTGACAAAGAGAAACGCAAAAGAATAGATCAGGAAAAATAAAACTCCAGTGAGGACCATTGTTTAGTATACACCAACAACCACCCCAATAGAACTAACTTTTTCATCCAATTCGTCTAAATCGTCTTTAAGATCATCAACCTCTTCTATTAAATCATCATTTTTTCCTTTCAAGTCTTCATTAGTATTTTTTAAATTCTTGATGGCGTCTTCTAATTTTGCAACCAAACCTTTAAGGGTTTCAAAATCTTTATTCGATGTTATTTCTGTTGGTAGCTCCGCTAAAATATTTTTAATTTTTTCATCAGCAATTTCAGAGTTCTTCAACTCCACAATATTATCCTCTAGTAAAGCCGTATTTTGGCTCACAACGTTCCCAGCCAGCACGGCTGCTGTGCTAAAAGCCATTACAAGTATTGAAGTTATTGAAAGTGCAAGAATAGCTTTTGTTTTTGAGTGAACGAGCACTTTAAATCCGTAATATAACCCAAAAAGGGATGCCAAAATTCCGGTTATCAGTAAAAGCTCAGAGGGAATCATTTTTTGTTCATCATATTGGTTTCCACTCCAGAATAGCAACCCGTTCTTAAACCTTTCGGTACTTTTTCGGTATTTTTCAAGAACCACACATTAAATGCTCGCAGCCTCTTCCTGACCGGCATGAAGAAAACGCTCGTGAATGATTACAGCTGGGTGCTCAAAGGAAGCCAACGAAGAAAAATCCTCCTCGTCATGGATAAGCCCAAGACGCCCACGCTGGTGAAAGAGCAGACGGGCATCAAAGTGAGCAATGTTTCGGATGTTCTCCGGGCCATGAGCAAAAGAAAGCTAGCCCACTGCCTTAATCCCAAAGAAAAGCAAGGCAGGCTCTACGAGCTTACGGCTACGGGAAGAGTTCTCCGCGATGAATTACGGGATACGAAGAGAAAAGAGCCCTAAGCTTCCCGCAGAAGATAAAAAAAAGAAGCGAAGAAAAAAAATGCTCACAAAAAGAACTCCGGACTTTCACAATTTCGTCCGGATGCTCTCGATATGCCCGGCGATCTCATTCCCTTTCTTCGTGAGCTCCAGCAATTTCAAGCGGCCTTCTTTCTTGAAGTTGATCAATTCCGCTTTCTGCATCTCCTGCAGGATCTTCACGACGTGAGAATACGTGCAGTCGATGTGCTTCGCCAATACTGAAGCATAGACATTGCTCTCAGCGTTTTTCAGCTCTACCAGCATCATCGCCGGCTTTTCCCGAAAAAAGACATCAAAGATAACTTTATTTTTCTTCGTCAAATTTTCCACCCCCTACTTTATCGTAGTCGCAAAAGCGTGTTGCTCAATAGTCATATTTAAACATTTATTGACTGGAAACAGTACGATGGAGTCGCTATTTAAATGTTTTGAAACAACAGCATTCCACTCCCCCTGTAAATGATAGCAAAAGTGGAATGATGTGTGCTCAAAAACCACTGGTCGTGGAATGCTGAGCGTCAAAAACCAATGAGAACTAAAAGCAAGATCTGACCACTCTTTGAAGTCTGAAGCAGTGGTTTTTGACACTACGATAAAGGAGAAAAGAAGTTAGGTTACATGAATTGCGCAGCGCCGTCAGGGTGGCGTGCGAGATAGTTCTATACTCATTTGCATCATAGCAACAGAGAAAGAGAAATGTTTTTTAATAGGGGCGCTTCGTCGTGCCCATGCTTTCTCCAGAGATCCTTTCCTTCTTCCCCCACGACACGGTACGGGGAGGGCAGGACCAGCTGCTTCTCGACGTGAATGAGGCCTGCAGCCAGGGAAAGATCCTGCTCGCCCATGCGCCAATGGGCTTGGGAAAAACGGCGAGTGCCCTGAGTGTCGCGGTGAAAGAAGCGCTCAAACAGAAAAAAAAAATCTTCTTCCTGACCAATCGGCATACCCAGCATCATATCGCCGTTGAAACTCTGCAGCTCATCAAAACCAAGATACAAAAAGAGATGGCGGTCGTTGATCTGATAGGCAAGCAGTGGATGTGCCATCAGAACGTCGGCAAGCTGCATGGCAGCAGTTTTGCGGAATATTGCCGAACGCTCGTCGCCCGGGGAGAATGTGAATATTATTCCCGCGTCTGGAACAATAAAGATGCACTCACGCCGGAAGCAAAATTGTTGCTCAGCGACCTGCAAAAGCGCGGGCCGCTCCATAATGAAGAGCTTATGGCCGTCAGCGCAGACCGCCGCATGTGCAGCTACGAGATCTCTCTGGAATTAGCCAAAAAAGCGACGGTCATCATCGGCGATTATTATTATCTTTTCAATCCGCCGGTGCGCAATGCCTTGCTTACCAAAATCCAGAAAGACTTCAAAGATATCATCCTGATTGTCGATGAGGCGCATAACTTGCCGAGCAGAGTGACGGACATGCTCAGCATGCAGCTCAGCACCTTCATGCTGCAGAATGCTATCCGCGAAGCCCAGAAATTTTCCTTCGGGCATCTGGTGCCCAAGATCAAAGCCTTGCAGCAGGTGCTCACCAGCTTAGCGGTTTTCCCGACGGGGCAACAATCCTTTGGAAAAAGCACCGCCTATGAAGCGGAAAAAGAGCGCTTAGTTACGAAAGAACAGTTTGCCGCCGCGGTTCGGATCCACACGGATTACGAAGAGTTCAGCAACGAGTTAGAGATGGCTGCAGAAGATATCCGGGCCAAAGAGCAGCGCAGCTATCTCGGCGGCATTGCAGCCTTTTTAGACGGCTGGCTGGGCAGCGATAGTGGATTTGCCCGTATCTTGAGTGAAGAAAAAGGCTATCAGGAGCCGATACGCACCTTGCGCTATATCTGCCTCGATCCGGCTCTTGTCACGAAAGATGTTTTTGCAGGAGTGCATGCCGCCGTCCTGATGAGCGGGACGCTGCAGCCGACTTCCATGTACCGGGATGTGCTGGGCATAGAAGCGAGCCGGAGCATGGAAAAAGCCTATGCGTCGCCATTTCCGCCGGAGAATAAGCTGTCTCTCGTCGTGCCGGAAACGACGACGCGCTATGAAGTGCGCGGTACGGCGATGTACAAAGCCATCGCGGAGAAAAGCGCCTCCCTGCTGCGCTGCATTCCGGGCAATGTAGCCCTCTTCTTTACCTCGTACAGCCTTCGTGATCTGATTGGGCAATTCATACAGACGGAAAAGAAACTATTCTGGGAAAAGCCGGACATGAGCAAAGAAGAGAAAGAGCTGCTGCTCAAGCAGTTCAAAGCAAGCAAGCTGCAAGGCGGATTGCTCTTAGGGGTCATCGGTGCCAATTTTGCCGAAGGCATCGATTTCCCGGGCGATATGCTGAACGGCGTTATTGTCATCGGCCTGCCCTTAGCCCGCCCCGATTTGCAGACGAAAGAATCCATCCGCTATTACGATGAAAAGTTCGGGAAAGGCTGGGATTATGGGTATCTGTATCCGGCGATGGCCAAGTGCATCCAGAGCGCGGGAAGGTGCATTCGCAGCGAGACGGATCGCGGCGTTATTATTTTTTTGGATGAGCGCTTTGCCTGGCAGCGGTATCATTCCTGTCTGCCTCAGGAAAGGCTTATCGTCAGCAAGCAAGGCGAGCCGCTTCTGAACAAATTCTTTAATCGGGCTGCAGTTTAGGACAGGCGTTTTTGGTTATTTTTAAAAGTAAAAACCGACTGTTTTGATTACTAGTATACAGAATAGTAACATTTATATATTGGTATTCTTTTACTTGAAAGAGAACAAAATAATGGCGCGGGCTCCGGTCAAGAGCTTCTATCACACCCCTCTCGGAGCCGCGTTCATTTCTTTCATGGGGATTTCTATAACGTGTTCTTCTTGTGTTAGTAGTCTGTGGCCTTGTACCTTTATCTAGATTAACCTCTTCTTTTTCAGTCCATTTGTAACCACATTTTCTACACTCTTTGACATTTTTGAATATTTTTATTCTTTCAATCCTTTTTCTCCACTCTGAAAACGTGCTATTTTTATAACTACCATCTAAATAAAAGTATTTTGTTTCGACTCTCCATTCCCAAGGTCTTTTTTCTATTCTTTCAAAAGCTCTACTCACATGATTTTTACAAAAAACTCTTTTGCAGTTTGGACATCTAGTCATACTAAATGTTATGATAAAAATTACGTTAATTATTAGAAGTGTAAAAAATACAGGAAATGATATTGATAAGAGTAGAAGAAGAATTATGGCGGTACTTATTGCGATAATTAATGGATTTTTGTAAAATGGTAGGGGCTCAATCTTAGACCCCAATCCTTTTTTAATTACAGTTGTAACATAATTTAGCTGATTTGGAAAAATCCAAATACAGTTAATCTCATTTAAACTATAGGCATATTTCTTTTGATTATATCTTTGTCTTTCTTTATCTCTTTCTTCTTGTTCTTTCTTATCCCATCCCCCCAAATATTCAATATAAACATTATAGTTTGGTAAGAAAAAATCAGCTCTTCTACTACCCTTAAAGTCTCATTTGAGAAACTGAATTTCTTTTTCTTGCTCATATTTAATACCCAAATCTTCAAGTGCAACACGAACGGCTCTTTCACCGTCAGATTCTTTATTCATAAACCCCCCTTACGTCCTATACAATTCCCCTTCCTTCCGCTTCTTCTCTCCCGCCCGATACATATCCCGCAGATGCTCGCCTAATTCCTGGGTTAATCCTGCATCCCGTGCGGCTTCTTCAGAAAAGGTATACAGCCCCGCGTCCTGATCATCCTGCTTCTGGTCCAAAGCGCCGAGGACATACTCCACCTGCCGCTCTTCTTCACGGGTGATATAGCCGCGCACCTCCGCAGCCTGATGCAGCTCTTCCAGCTCCTGGCGCAGCTCTTCTACTGGCTGCTTGCGCAGGTATTCAACAGAAGAGGATTCCCGCATGCCCTTCGTGAACGCTTCTTCCCGCTCGCCGTGCTCCTGCCGCAGCTCATCTTCCAGAGAACGGCGCTCTGTTCTTTCCGGTTCTCTTTTTTCTTTGCCTTCTTTTTCCGCTTCTGCAGCGTCTTTCTTCTGGCTTTCTTTCCCGCTTTCTCCTTTTTTTGCTTCTTCTTTCGCTTCTTTTTCAGCGGCTTTTTGCTCTCTCTTTTTTGATAGCTCTTCCTGCTTTCCTACAATAGCTTGCTGCGCTGCTTTAATCTCTCCTGCAGCCTGCTCATTTCCAATTTTCTTTTTCTCGTCAGATTTTTTCATTAAAGGCATCATGGTTGTAAAGTCACTTTCATTCATTCACCATCGCTCCTGTCGCCCAATACTCATTCACCAGCTCAAAATCGTGCCCTTGTTTTGATGAGGAAGTCAAATGATCATCGCTTTTTATGGCGAGTATAGAGCTTGCACGACAGTAAACGAGAGATCAGAGTACCCATCTCACCATTCACCACGCAACCATGCGATGGGACTTTTTAAAATTATGGTACGCAATCCAGCAGAAGTTCAAGGCATGCCCGCGCAGTTCTTTCTTCTTCTCTTCTATTTTTTGGATAATTTCTTTGGGCGTCTTTTGCTTCTTTTCTCCTTTTTTCCGGGGGACATAAAATTCGCCCAAGAATTTCTCCGCAAAAGTCTTCTTGGGCTCTTTTTTTTCTTCGCCTTTCTCTTCTTTCTTCTCACTTTTTTGCTCTTTCTCGGCCCGCACGAGTTCCTGCGCTTCTTCCAGATAGTGGTCGAGCTCCGTTCCCAAAGAAGTCATAGCTTCCTGAATAGAAGAAGAAACTCCCCCCATCAGCTCCCGTGTTTCCTTGTCTTTGAGCTTCTTATAATTCTCCACCTCTTTATTCGTCCAGACATACGCCCGAAATGCAACTTCCATCTTCCCGATATGCACGGGACCGCGCTGATAGCCTTCCTGCTGCACTTTCAGCTCCGGCCGGGTGCGATATGCAAACGAAACGAGCAGGCAACTATTTACTTTGTTCTCATCGTCTATCTTTTCTTCCTTGCGCGCCAGGATCTCGATGTCCAGCATGCTGCCTTCAAAAGCCGCAACCAGATCGGCAGATTCCAGCGATTTTTCTTTCAGCGTCAATTTGCCGACGTGGCTCAGGTAGGGCTTCACCCAGGTGATGTACATCTTGATGATCTCAAAATGCTGCTTGAGATATTTGAGCATGAAGCGCTTTCTCGTCGCATGCTCTTTGTGCGTGCGCTGCTTCCACTCGATAAACTGCCGCAAATGCCGCTGCAGCACGCGCACCAGATTCCGGTTAAACGTTTCATCCAGCTTTTTTACATAGGCATCCAGCTCCGGCTCGCCCCGAAAAGGAGGCGTGTCGAAGAACAAGTCCGGCAAGGTTATGAACTCTAACTCCCGGGCCATGCCATACACGGATCCCGGGCTTTTTCCGCCGCCTTGCACGAGATCGATGAAGATGCCTTTCAGCGTTATTTCCGCACTTTTCTTCCGTTCGGCTATCGGCTTGGGAAGTTCGGCTGCCGCTTCTTCATAATATGTAAGCCGCTCATCTAAAATGCGCAGCTCGCGCACCATCTGGAATAGCTCTTTGATCATCTTTCCTGCGGTTGCGAGGAACTGGGAGACACGGTCCTGCTGGGCTGCCAAGCGCTGCTGGGACACGCCGAAAAAAGCGGAATTTTCCGCGGCAGCGAAAGCATCTTCCAGCTTTTCAATGACGGGAAAACTTTCTTTCAATACATCCAGAATCCAGAAATAGGGCTCTTCCAGGCTGAGATCATACACTTCCCAGGACAAGCGAAAAGATTGGATAGGCTGGGGGAAGCCGGTCTTGGTCGTCGGCTGCGTATCGATAATCTCCGTGACTTCCTCTTTTTCAAATCCAAAGTCTTTCAGCAAGGCAGAACGGTCCATCTGGTCACCTGTGCTACAGAAAAGGGCTTAGAGCTTAATAAAGGTTTGGGGGGAAGAAAACCGGGATTAAAGAAAACAAAAGAGAGATCAAAACAACAGCGCCGCCAGATTGGCAAACCCATTGAAGATCAGCCCGCCAGCAAGATTGCCCGTCAGCAACACCAGCAGCAGCACCAGAATTCTTCCTAATGAAATAAACAATTCCCGCTGCACGAAATAAGCAGCAGCATGCCGCTGCCCTTTATCGTACACCAAAGCCCCGAGAGGAGCGGCCAGAAAGCCGAGTGTCAAGGCTCCAAAAATGGTCACGCCAAAAACGTGCAGCGTCGTTCTGACTAAAGCCCGTAAAAACCAGGAAATAGATTCGAAGCCCGTGGCCAGCCACACGATTTTCCGCTTGCTGGTGTGGTCGCTGTACCTGCCCATGAACCAAATGACAAGCGCACTGACGCCAGATAATATAGAGCCGACAACCCCCAGAGAAAAATAATTGCCGAGAATGAAAAAGATGAATAATGGCCAAATTGTGCCTTCCGCAGTTGCCCGTGATCCTTGCGAAATGAAGAAAAGCGCATTGCGCCAATCGCCCCGCTGCAGCAGGGAGCGCCAGGAAAAATGATACGGAACGTGCTTCTCTTTGCTAGAAAAAAGCACCACGGCAGAAAGCAGCAGGAAGAATGATGCCGCCGCAAAAACGACGGGAAAGCCAAAAGCAACGATCAGAAAGCCGCCGAGCAGGGGACCCAGAAGGGAAGCCAGGATCGAGAAGACCATCTGCAGCCCCACTTCTTCGCCACGATGCTGATGGTCGCTCGCTTTCACAAATACCAGATGCATGCCTATCCAGTAGAAAGCGATAGCGACTCCCGACAACATACCAAGCACAAAAAGTGGCATGGGGGAAAAAGGCAGCCGATAGAGCAAAAAGATGAAGCCAAGATAGAGGGGCACGCTGACAAAGACGGAATGCTTCATGCCATAGCGTGCAGCAAAAGCTGCAGCAAAAGGAGAAGCGATCCCTAATGCCAAGGCAAAATAGACAAAAAAGAGCAGCGTCTGCGCCAGCGGATACTGCAGCTCGACGTAAAAATAGAGGGGAACGAACAGGCTCAGCAGCGACAGCGCAAAAGAGCGGATGGCTGTCGACAGGTACACCTGCGTGAGCTCTTTTCTGGGGAAGAAATGCCACCACAGCGGGTCATGATTGAGATGCATACTCAGGAACAAAGTTTTTAAAGGGATATAAGCTTTTTGGGGCATGGACCTGTGGTCTAGTGGTTAGGACGTCCGCCTGACTCGCGGGAGGTCCCCGGTTCGAATCCGGGCAGGTCCATACATCTTTTTCTTCAGAAAATTATGCCTGGCCGTCTTCTCTTCCTACAATCGTCTCCAGAAGAACTGCCGTGAGAGACAGCAGCAAAGGCCCCAGAAGGACACCCAAAGGCCCAAAGAGTAGCACGCCGCCAAAAACGCCCAGAAGAATCAGCGCCGGATGCACTTTGGCTTTTCCGCTCACCAGCTTCGGCCGGAGAATATTGTCAATACTTCCCACAAAGATGAAAGAATAGATGAACAATCCAAGCCCTTTCAATAACAGAGCATTCTCCCCCTGAAAAATTCCCTGTAGGAAAAGGAACGCAGAAGCGGGAATCCAGATAAAGCCCGTACCCAGAAAAGGAAGCAGCGCTAAAAGAGCCATGACTAATCCCCAGAAGAGGGGAGACGGCACCCCGAAAAGAAAGAAGCCTAAAGCGCCTAACGCCCCTTGCAGGAGAGCAATCAGCACATAGCCATAAATTAAGCCATGGACAATTTCCCGCAGCCGCATAATGACATACTGATAGCGCCGGGGATGCACCTGCAGGTAATGAGAAATGGAACCGACCACTGCTTTTCCCTGCAGCAGCCCGTAAAAGAGCAGGAAGAACATGATAAACAGGTTCAGAAGAATGCGGGGGATGCTCAGCAAAAAAGAAGAGCCTTTCTGGATAATCCAGTTCGTCACGGTCCGCAGGGCTTCCTGGACTTGAAATTGTATCTCGGGATTTTTTCCAAATTCCTGGATGGCCTGGCAAAACTGCAGCTGGCAATCCGTAAAAATACCCGTTGCGATTTTCTGCTTAATGACCAGATAAATGACATACGATTCTTCGACGAGCGTCTTGACGAAGAAAACGGCCGGCACGACCAGTAAAGCCAGAACCAGCAGGCAGACCAGAATCGCCGAGATCGTGGGCTTTTTGATTCGCTTAGTTAAAAACGTATGCAACGGGTAAAAGACGTACGCCAGCAATCCGCCGAGGAAAATGGCACCGAAGAAAGGGCGGATGATTAATGCCGCGAGGACGAGCAGGAGTACAAAGAGCAGGGCTGGGGCATACTTGCGATATTCGATCTTCACTCACCTCTTTTAGTCATGCAACGATTAACAGGTATATAAATTTACCTCACGTGCTCTTTTTCTTTGCACCGAGAGAAGAATTTTTGAGCTAAAAAAGATTTTAAAAGCAAGAGAAAAAAAAAGAAAAAAAATAAGCCGTTATTCGGCTTATTCGGCAGTCTCTACAACCGTCGGCGCACTGATGGTTGCGTCACTGTAGGTCGTTCCCTCCACTTCAACTTCCGTTCCGGAGAGCTCTTCCCACCTGTTCGCAATCACCGAGCCAGCTAACCTGGTGTCCGCACCGCTATATCCAGCAACCAGCATGGCCATATTGCCATTGGTATGCTCGAAGAGCTTTACACGGGCTTTTCCCGGCGTAAATCCTGCAGTACAGTCTGCCGGATTACCCAGCAATTCTGCTGCCACGGTGTTGACACACGGCCCCCCGACCACAATCAGGTTCTGCGCCGTTACACTGGTCACTTCGCTGTCCAGCTTGCTGGCAACGCCAACTTCGACTTTCATCAGATCGCCAGTTGCAGATTTCTTGGAACTGGTTGCTCCGCTGGTGAAGTACACTTGCGGCAGGCGCTGTTTTTCTGGATATTCAATATCCAACTCGTCTGGATCACTCGCCGGTTCTTTAAAGGTCACTTTAGCACCCATGGAGGTGTAGCCGTAGCTGATCTCAGACTCGCCTTCCGGCGTGAGCAAAGACAGCTCGTTGGCAGTGCTCAAGCGCAGCTCTGGATCAGTCGTTGCTGTAATGTTCCAAGCAATGGAACCACTTGAGACCCCAGATCCAGGCACGACGTTGTCGTAGTCATCCGCATTTGGCGTTGTCATGGTCCACATGAAGATATCCGGATTTGAGACATTACCTTCACAGCCAGTGTCTGAACCGGGTAACTCATTGATATCAGCACGATCGGCACAATCCTGTGCAGGAACCAGGGAGTTGTTGGTACTGAATGCCCACTCGCTGCCGTAAAAGTCAACAAAATTAGTTTTAGCCCCATTTACAGCAGAGATGGCACCACTTCCCCCAAGATCAACCCTGACCTGGAAGTCATCAACATTGGTGTCCGAGTAGTTTTCGACGATGAAGGAATTTCCTCCGATCTTTATCGTCGCCACAGTGGTATACTGCGAAGTTCCCGTTCCCACCGAGTACTCCAGAGTTTCTCCATTACCAGCATTCTTAAACTGGATCTTTGGGCTGGTTTTGGTCCACCTATCTGCGCCTTTGTACTGCAGCAGATATGATTTTGCAGACCCATCACTTGACGTGCCGGAGGTGACAACAAAGTAGTCGTCTTTGAACAATACTTTTGTTTCGTTCAACCGCAGCCGCTTCTGGCCAGCACGGCCAGTGTTTACTTGAGTTTCCTCACCCATGCTTAAGTTATATTGGCTTTCAGCATAGGCTGTCGGCAGGTCTACCTGGTTGCCATCCCCATCAAACAGGCGAAGCTTGTATCTCCGCGAACCAGCACTTCGCATACCGATGGTATTTGCTTTCTCTGTCGTAAGGCCAGAGTATTCCACATCAAACCCGCCGTTCATGAGGACTTCTTTTTCCTCGCCAGCGACTTTGATCATGTCACTCAACTTTTCGCCGGCAGCGACAAAGTAGTCATCCTGCGCAGTCATGTTAACCTGGATATCACTGATGGAGAACGTGGTGTTATCATCCGTCCCTGTAAACGAAACCGTTGTCCCGTCAATGTTCTCCGAGCCAATTTTCATGTTGTAAGCGCCGCCAGAAGTAGCTACACCATCATCCCGTAGTTCCATCTTGCTCGCTCCAACATAGAAAGTGACGGAGTGAACTCCTCCCGCATAATCCTGGTACAGGATCTCGCTCACGCCAATCTCGCTCTTGTCGCCTAAAACAAAAGTCTCGCCGACTTTTAATTTAGTAGTCTGTTCACCGTTTACAGAGAACTTCGCTTCATCAGCGTCGATAAACGACACGGAAACGTCGTAAGTCTTATCTTTGACCGTATAGCTCTTGGATTCCCCTTCCAGCAGAACATCCCTTGTTGAGCCGGCCATAAGCACCAGCTTGATGCTATTCTGAACCGTCGCTGAGGGCCTTCTCGCCTGAACGACTGTATAGTCTTTTCCCAAGAAAGAAATATCCGTATTCTCAAAGTCATCCAGATAAGTTCCTGTCGTGTCTGCAGTACCTGCAGAATCTGTTACGTCGGATTGGGCTGTAGAGCCGAACTCTACCACATACCTGGCAAGTTGCTGACCGTTCTTAAAGAAAAGATGCGCATCGGACACATCATCGTTATCGTCCTCAACATATTTTACCACCCTGCTGGTTTTGAGGTCTGCTGTGCCATATTCATCGAAATACATGAATTGCTGGTAGGTATATTCATTCTCGTTCGTGGTCCATTTTCCATCCGCAAGGGCATCTAACTCGTCATCGCCGATGACAGTGAGCATATCCCTGAACGTTTCTCCCACTATTGAGCTAGAAGTCACGTTGCTATTTGCCATTTCAAACTTCTTGGCACTTGTCCCCACGAGCCATGAATCACCAGAAACGGTGGTAGTCGTAGCGGTCCCTGACCGCACTTTCATATTTGCGGCAATGTCCGTCAATGCCAAATTGTCGACTGGCATCGCTTTCTCGCCCACAACCAGAAGACCATTAAATGTTCCATCTTTAACGAACATAGATGGGTACTCACTGAGGTCCGCGGCCATGGCACCCATGGCAGTTGCGCCCAACATAGTGACACCCGTACCTAATGCGCAGATGCGCTTAACCACTCTTTTTATTTTCATGTTCTCAAACACCTCCACGTGTTGATTGTTCTTTTCGGTTATATCGTGTGCTTGCCACAGATCCGCTCATCCTACAAAATTTCCGAAATGCGCCTTCGAGAAGGCACTTTTTCGATTTTATAGGCAAACCTGCCGACTTTAGCATTAAACCTTCAAGTAACCTCTTCTTACCAAAAAACGATTTATAAGCCTTTCGCAAGGGAGAAAGGCGTAAAAAAAAGAAAAGAGGGGAGAACGCTTGAAACTAATAAATTTTCATGTTTAAGCCGTTCATCATCCAAAAATGATAAAAGTTCTCGCCCAGAACTTTGTTCCATATCACGCAGATTAATCACCAGGACCATACCCGAAAGGAGCATACGCGTCTTTATATAGTAATTGGTCACCCGGGATCTGTCCTAAATGTAGGTTAGCAGCATAAAGTCGAGCCTCCCCGAGAGGTTAAGCGAACTGACAAGGGGGATGTCCCATCCGGGGAATGTCAGTTCTCAAAGAATGGAAGCGAAGGCGAGAAGCTGCTAACCTGAGCGAAAGCGAGATTTAGGACAGAGCCGGTCCCCGAGTTTAAACACATACAGTTACTCAAAGGAGTATCAAAAAATGAACCCCACAACCCTTCCTCTTCCCCAATTCTTCAAAGATCATTGTCACTCTTTTGCACGGCTGACCCCCATCCAGGAAAAAGCGGTTAGCGCTGGGGTTCTTGAGGGAAGATCCCTGCTGGCCTGCGCTCCTACGGCTTCTGGAAAGACGCTTATTGCCACCATGACCATAGCTCGGGCGCTAGCTGAAGGGAAAAAAGCGCTCTATTTAGTGCCGTTAAAAGCGCTTGCTGCCGAGAAACGGAAAGAATACGCTGCGCTCTTGGCGAATACCCCGTATCAAGCTGTTCAAGCCGTAGGGGATGTCGATTCCCCGGAAGAGCATCTTGGAGAGTATGACTTACTGATTCTCACTACGGAAAAGCTCGATGCCGTCCTGCGCCATGGGGCAGTGTGGCTGAGAGACGTGAAAACGGTCATTGTTGATGAGATTCATCTCCTGAACGATCCGGGCCGCGGCCCCACGCTAGAGATAATCTTAACTCTCTTAAAAAGGAGCATCGGAGAGAAAAGCGATCTCCAGATCATCGGGTTGTCAGCAACGATAGGAAACCCCCAAGAGCTGGCAGAATGGCTGGGAGCAGAATTGATCATGGATTCCTGGCGGCCTGTTGAATTAAAAAAAGGGATCTATTGCCAGGAGAAAGCAGAGTATTATTAGTAGGCTAATATTAGTGGGCTATTCTATTCGATTAATATCGACAGCTTACTACTGAAAGCCAGAAAGAGAAGTTTGTGAGAAGAATCTCCAATAATCTACACCCCTATTTTGGAGGCGTTATCCAGTACTTGTTTAAGAGCAGCAACTTTTTCTTTCAATTCATCCTTCCGAACATACTGCAAAGCAATGGCCTGCTCATAGCAGTGTATCGCTGCTTCCAGCTCTCCTTGCTTTTCGTGGGCAACACCAAAGTTATAATAGACTCTTCCACTCTTTGGATTCAGCTCAAGGGCTTTCTTCAGAGCGAGTTTACTTGCATCATATTTTCCGAGTTTTTCGTATATGGCACCCAAATTCGTATATGCATCTAAAAACAAAGGGTTATAATGAATAGCTAAAGAGAAATACTGTACTGCCTTCTGCAAGTCGTCCCTCTTAAAATAGCAAAAGCCCAGCCCAAAATGGGCCTCGGCGGACTGCGGCTTTTTTTCCAAAACAGCCTGGAACGTACGAATCGCTTCATCAAGCTTTCCCAGCTTCTGTTGAACCAAAGCAAGATTTAAGAGCGGGGTAATCGAAGCAGGATCAAGTGCCACGGCCCGCGCCAGAGCTTTCTCAGCCAAAGCAAACTCTCCCAGCTGCTTGTACTGGATGCCTAGTTCATAGTGCGCTTTGGCATCTTGAGGGTCTTCTGCAACTTTCTTCTGGGTGAGGGCAAGGTACTGTTCTGTTTTTTTGCGGCTGGTTTCTGCACCATAATGGTGCACGGAAACGGCTAAAGTAACAACTTTTCCTCGTTTCAGGAGCGCTTGCTCATCGATAAGCTCATGTATTCTGCCCTGAAAAGCAAGGCTTTCGTGGCGCTGAAAAAGCCGCACTTTCAGAGAGGGATACCATCCCTGAACATTCTTTGCAAGTGGGTCACCCGCTGCCGGCTGCCAACCGCTGAGAGAAGAGTCGTTGCTATAATTCCAGGTGAGCATGCGGAATCCTGCAACATCCCATTCGTTCACGGCTTCTTTTATCTTCTGGCCATCTTCTGGTGCCAGCACTTCATCGGCATCTAATATGAGAATCCATTCTCCCGTTGCATGTTTCAGGGATTCATTCCTGGCCGCCGCAAAATCATCGCACCATGCAAAATCATAAATCTTGGCGCCAAAAGCGGAAGCAATCTCTTTTGTTTTATCAGTGCTCCCCGTATCAACTATAATGATCTCATCGACAAGCCCTTGTATGGACTCCAAGCATTGCCTAAGAACAGCCTCTTCATTTTTCACAATCATGCACAAAGAGATCTTTGGCAAAGCCGACTTTTTCTCCCGCAGTTTATCGCGTTTATTGGCCATCTTTGCTAAGTTCCTCTTGGAGGCACTTAATCTGTTGTTGGAGCAATCCACTTTGTACTGATCCTAGCTCCAATGCTTTTTTATATGCCTTGAGCGCTCCCCGATAATCTTTCAGCAGGTGATAATTATAGCCCAATGAACGGAGAACCCTCTCATCTTCACGAATGAAAGCGGCTTTCTGTAAAACTTCTATCGCTTCAGCAACTTTCCCAAAATCCCGCAGGCGATAACTCAAGTGCAGCAAGTATTCAATATTCTCCGGCTCGAGTTCGGCTGCCATTTTACAATAATCATACGCTTTTTCCTGGTCCCCAATAGAATTATAGTAAATTGCTATATCATTATAGCTCTTGGCATAGAGGGGATGCTCTCTGATATTTTTAAATGAAAGGTCGGAATAATACTTCTGTTTTTTTATGACGGACTCCCGCCCTTTCAGTTCGTGATAATGATGGATGGCGGCCGGCAGCTTGGCAATTTTTTTATGGGTACGAAGAACAGAAAATTGTATAGTTTCATGAACACAGAACTCAAAATAAATATCTTTTGAATTCTTAAAGAGCCGTAACACCTCGCAGGGGAAAAAGCCTTTGAACTGATTATCCTCAAAAGGAACAAAATCGGGATGAGTCACATACATATTGGTGTGATGGAGCTGTAAAAGATAATAAGCGTCAGCTGCTCTTTCCCCGACGGCATTTCGAATCTTTTCAGCGCTCTCTGCATCAAGAGCTTCGTCTGCATCGAGAACCAGGATCCAATCCCCTGCCGCGTGCTGAAGCGCGGCATTCCTGGCCGCCGCAAAATCATCGCACCAGACAAAATCATAAATCTTGGCGCCAAAAGCGGAAGCAATCTCTTTTGTTTTGTCAGTGCTTCCCGTATCAACTACAATGATCTCGTCGACAAGCCCACGCACAGACTGCAAACAGTGCCCCAGGAGAGCCTCCTCGTTTTTGGCAATCATGCACAGGGAGATTTTTTGCTGCTGGAGGAGCTTCTGAAAAGTTTCAAAGAATGTATTCCGTAAGACCCATTGTCGGGCATAGGCACCGGGCTGTCTTGAAAAACCTTTTTGTACTGTTACTGCGGTTTTATAGCGTTGTTTAACAACTTCTAGTGCTTTCTCGGTGTATTTTCCATAAGGATACGAAAAATGCTGTACTTTTGTTCCCGTTTTCTGCTCTATAAGCCTATCGGCAGCTTCAAGTTCAGAGAGAATCATCTTTTCATCGAGGGCCGCAAGGTTTTGGTGAGACTGGGTGTGAGAACCGATGGAAAATCCTCGTTTTGAGAGCTCTCCTACCTGCTCCCACGTTAAGAATTGCGAGTAGCTTTCGGAAGAAGGAGCTTTAGTTTCGTTGATCCACTGCGGAACAATATAGAGTGTTGCAGAAAAGCCATATTTTTGCAAAACGGGAAAAGCATGTGTATAAACCCCAAGACGGCCGTCGTCAAAAGTAATGATGACGAGCTTTTCTTCGGTTACTTCCCCCTCTTCCAGCCCTTTCTTTAACTCTTCAAGAGAGATGGCCTTATAGCCCTGAGCATGAAGGAACTGCATCTGTTCGGCAAAAGATTCGGGAGAAACGCACCAGGGACTATCATGATTGGAGATGTCATGGTACATGAGAATGGGAACATCTTTGTACTGCATGGGACAAACTCATCTTATTCAACGCATGCCAACAGGCTGTTAAATGCCTCTTCTGCAGCCGGCGAGGCAAGCGATGCTTTATATATTTTTGCGGCCGCCCGCAACTTTTCTTTATCCAGTAGGATCTTTTTTTCGCGCAACAGCTTTTCCAGCCGGCAGAGATACTCGACAAATTGAGTTATATTCTGTGGTTTCTTGGTCTCTTTCGCCCGCTCAAAGTCCAGCAGAACCGGCTGCTGGAGAGAGTCTATAATAATATGCTTAACCGGATGATGCAGCTCTTCTTTTGTGATACCCAACTGATCGAGACGATGACATTGCTTGAGGATACCTCTCAGGGCTTCCTGAATGGCCTTTTTCGATGCTTGTTGCCGTATCCATTCTTCGAAAAAAGCGCCTTCCACAAATGCATAGGCTACATACTCTTCTCCAGAGAAAAGAAAGCGAGGGCCGATACCCACTCTATTCACACGCTCTAACCAGTAGGCCTCGTTAGCCATCCGAGCTGAAGCTTGGCTTTCTTTCCGTTGCACTTTGATGGCAACTTTTACCAGCTGCTTTTCTGGGATATGCGTTTTTACGGGCGTATTCCGGTTAAGCATGCCCACAAAGATATCCCCCCGCTTGCCATGCGTGAAGTAGTGAACAGCTTCTATGCCCCGCCGCTCCAGCTCCCGCAGTATCGGGCTCTTCTCAATGCTATATACCAATAACTCCTCAAACGCCAACTTGTGCCGCCCTCTTTCCTGAAACGTGAACAGCTGATGGGAAATGATCTCATCAATCTTCTCTTTGTTCGTCAGCGAAGAAAAGAGAAAGAGGATTTTCCCTTTGCTGGTCAGATAGTTTCCGGCTTGGGAAAAGAAGCGTTCGGCAAGTTCCCAACCTTTTTTTCCACCGTAAATCGCGTGGTCTTCAATGCCCGGGTCTTGAGGAAGATATGGCGGATTAAAAATAATGGTATCAAATTTCCCTGCGATATGTTCAAAAAGATCGCTCTGGAGGGTTTTTATTTTCTTTGCAGCAATCTTTTCTTTGGCGATTTTCTGCCGGAGCTGCGCAAGGGCTTCTTGATCGATATCGACGGCCAAGACTTCCCGTACCCGAGGAGAGGCTGCAGCGGCAAAAGCCTGGATGCCGGAGCCGGAGCCCATGTCGAGTACGCGGCCAAAAGCATGTTCTTTTACCAACTTCTGCAAAAGAAAAGAGTCTTCGGCGGGTTCGTAGACTGCCATAAGCCTAAAAACCAAAGGACACTTGATAAATATTGTGTAGAGAATTTATTTCTCGCCAAAAGAGCGACTACTTCCTTTTCTTGTACCGCCAATACAGCCCGATATAAATCCCCGTGGTTACCATCGCAAGAATGTACTTCAGTATCAACGGGGGCTGAGAGATAAGTAATGCATAGATAAGAGCAATAGTATTCGCAACAAGAAAAATGACAAAGAGCAGCACGCTAACGCCCCGCGTATCTTTCATTTTAACCGTCTTCATCATCTGGGGGATGATCATGACAGAGAAGAGGAAAGTTGCTATCCATCCTAAGAGCTGTGCGACGTCCATGCTTTTTGCCCCCTTTCCACCAGCTTATTACTATTGTGAAACATTTCTCTTCCGGCTCAGGCATTCATCGGAAAAGAGAATAGAAAGGTACTTAAAGAAGATTCTAATTTTTTAGGGTACGGGCCTGTAGTCTAGCGGCTATGATGCTGCCCTTACAAGGCGGAGGTCCCCGGTTCGAAAGCAAAGAGGGAATCCCCTGCCAAAGCGTTCGAAAGTCCGGGCAGGCCCATTCAATTATATCCCCGGATCTTTCCCTTCCTCTTTTTTCTCTTCAGCAATTTTTGTCGTCTCCGAAGCTTCAGAGGCTACTACCGCTTCGTTCATGGCCGCCGCTCCGTCTTTCGTCGCCGTTTCCCTTTTCTTAGAACTCACTTTCTGCCACACGTTCTCACCCAGCTTTTTGGTATGGCTGGTTACTTTCACGATAATGCCGCTGAGCGTTCCCAACGCGGCGATGATGGCAGTTATAGCCAGTGCATTGTCTTTCAGCCACATCATCATAGTCTGCTTCTGCTTCTGGGCATGGTCCAAGTCGGCCGTAATATCTTCCACCGCCGAAGAGACAATGTCCAAACCGACTGCCGCCCCGTTGAAATTCCCTGCTAAGA
>CAZOPZ010000019.1:0-10215 GCA_964582035.1 uncultured Methanosarcinales archaeon
CCTCTGCGGCGGTTATCTCTTCAATGTTGGCCGTTTTGTCGGGGTAGAAGCGCCGGAGGCGCATCGTAAGTAAGCGCCCCGCAGGGGGCGCAAAAAAATGGAGAATTCACCATGAAAAGCATGCAGGTGCTTCTGAATGAAGCGGAAAAGGACTGGAGGGAAGAAGTCCGAGAAGACTTTCCCTTGCGCAGTGATACCCCGATTATTCGCAACACCCAGCCCAATGGCAGAGACTGGGATTTTTCAACAGACCTGAAGAGCATTTTTGCGCACATTGGGAATGAGGAAGCCTTGCAGAAAAAATTTTCCTCCATTATTGCCTCATTCTGGGGCAGTGACCCGGAAGAACTGGCCCGAGAAACACTCCATTATCTGCTGTTTCACGAGTTGTATCATCCGATTGAAGCGCCATTCAGCGTTGCTGGAGAAGATAACGACAATAAACGAATCCACCAAGCTATACGTCGAGGCCTCTTGAAAGCAGAGCCGGCTTTGAGCCCTCTGGAACAGGTTGTGAAAGTACAAGCATCACAGAACATCGTGAAAGATTTCATCTTGGACAACCGCTTTGCTTTGGACAATGCCCAGCATGGCTATGTTAGAAAAGACATAATCCCAACTTGGGACGTTCTGGAATTACAGGATTCTCCAGCAAAAACTAATTGTTACACTGTTACACGACTCTTGTACGGCCTGCTGTACGGCCCGCCCAGCATTCATAATTATTTTGAAGGAAAAGCGGGAAAAGATGGCCATAGCCTTGCCGAAAAGGCTCTTGCCGCACTATCGGGCCGGCCCGTACAGCTGCCGAAAACGAAAAAATCCTTTCGCGGAAAAGTGAAAGCCCTGCTTGGCGCTAGCTCTGATCAGCAAGCCCCGGAACGGCTTCAAGAATATGTGCATGCTATCCGGGAAGTATTTGCTGGGGACGATAGGTACTGCGGCATTGAACGATTCATGGCCATTCTTGGGCCTTACGTAGAAAAAGACATGCCCCAAGGGCGGCCGGACATGCAGGGCGAAGGAGCGGGTGTTTCTCCCCAGACCATTTTGCAGGACTTGCTTGACGACATGGCCCCCGAAGAACAAGAGCAGTTTGTCCAAAGCCTGGCTCAGGAAGGCTCTGATGCCCTGAACCAGGCCGCTGCCCAGATGAAACCAAAGAACGGCCCAGCAACAAGCAATTCATCCCTTGATGAGATGAAGCATCTTGATATTTTGGCTGCTCACGAGTTTTATAAGAGGAACCATCCAAGAGTGACGGTCGTTGGTGGAAACAAAATTGGTGAGAGCGTGGTTGTCGGTAAACAAGAATACTGGGCTTTGAAAAACAGCACGATTCTCACTGAAGACCAGCTCAGCAGAGTGAACCTCAGAAGAATCGGCCTGCTGCAGCGAAGAACACGCTTGCCGTGGCTTATTGATCTGAGCAATGGAACTTTCCGGCTGAACGAATACGAACTGAAGCAGCGGGATATAAAAGATATTTTGTACGTTGACGCTCATCTTGATGTTCCCGATGTCGTGGAATTCTATCTGGACAGCTCCGGATCAATGTTTAGATACACGAATGGCTCTTTCAAGGTGAACGATGGCAGCCGATGGGATATGCTCAGCCACGTTTTATATGGCTTCATTGATGCCCTGCGGCAAGGGGGGAAAAAAGTTGGGAAACAGAGCAGCATACGACTCCACAATTTTGCCGATGGCCAGAAAAATTCGGCGCTCATGCCCGTTGATCAGTTTTGGCAGGGGGACACGGCTGCTTTGCGCGTACTCTATACGCCGGAAAATGGATATGGCTCCTCGGGCTTACGTATTCAGACTACTCCCCCCTCGCGCCGAACGGCCTATGTGGTCTGTACTGATGGCGAATTAGGCAATTACGATTCAGAAGCGGCCCATATGCGACACCTTGCCAAGCAGCAAAATACCTCTGCAGTTGTCCTGTTTGAGATGGGAGGCACCTACGATCTTGGAAATGCAGTCCGAAATGATCCAAGCATTGTTTACCATCAAGTTCATGACAAAGAAAAAATGCTCCAAACGGGCCTGGAGGTCCTCTTAGCAAAATGATTCGCATCATCCCTAGGGACTTAATCCGGCATTTGGAATGGACTCCGAGACAGCCCCAGCCAGAGCTGCCAAAGGCTCCTTCCATAATCACACCAAAAACTAATTTGGTATACAGTGTCGACGATATTCTTCGGGGAGAAACTTTTTACAGTGCAGAACAAGATGCCAGCGGCAGATTTGTTGGCGTTCCCGCAGCACTGCAGCAAGCGTTGGAATTTGTCAATCCGACGGGGATAGTAGCGACTTTGCCCGACTTTATCGCTGCGAAAGCAAAAGCTGACAAGAGCCATGCTTTTTGGCAGGAGTGGTATACGGTTCACACGGAAGAGAATATTGGTATCGATGCCAAAGGAAGATTTTACCGGAAAGGTGAGCCCGTGTTGGTCATCGTCAATGGCGGTGGCATATTAACGCCTGATCGCATTAGGCAAGCATATGATGAAGGGCTGCTTAATCACAGTGCAAAGTATCGAGAGGAAGAGTTCGATGCTTTGCTTGAAGGAAAGCTTCTTGATGGCACAGGTTTTCCATTGTACCGACTTGAAGAAATACGGGCAGGCGTTTCAGGATTGCCTCATCAATTTGGTGTAGTTATGCCGTACCAGATTGCGCAGGCAACAGAGTCAGGATGGCACAAAAAAAAAGCTTTCTTGGAGAATCCACTGGTCGTTGCTAGAGTTGGGGGCTTAGAGCATTTGGAAACGTATTTCACCAAAGCCAAACATGCCGACGGGACTGTCGGCAATTGGCATCCATTCAACGGCAGGGATGCTTCAAGTCCACAGGGCCGCCTGCTGTTCGTCGATAATGCGGGTGGCGGCCTCAGCGGCGGTTATCTCGGCAATTATGGCCGTTTTGTCGGGGTAGTAGCGCCGGAGGCGCACCGTAAGTAAGCGCCCCGCAGGGGGCGCGAAAAATATAGCCTCAAAAGTAAAAAGTATTTTATACTAGTTCTTCATCACGGAGCATTGTCCCAGCTGCCCCATCCTCGGATGGACAAAAAGTAGCTTGGAACTACACGCCATTTCACTAGGGCAGCATCGCTGTGCTCAGAGATGAATAATTTCTGGCACACAAAAAGCATCTGCTTTTTGCTGTTATAAAATACAACCACGACAGCTAATGCCAACCCTGAAACTACAATTTCAGGGTGGTGCAAAATGGCTAACCCCTTTTTGTATCTGAAGTGGTGGTGGCTAACAAAAATCTTTACAGATTTTTGGAGTTCCTTTGTCAAGGAACTTTCAGGAAAGTGGAATGGCTACTCTGGGGGCCGCCTGCTGTTCGTCAATAATACGAATAACGGCCTCAACGGCAACAATAATCTCAACAATAATGGCCGTTTTGTCGGAATAGTCAAGCTCTGGCTGGGACACTTTTTATTTTTCCACCTAACGCCATCATTCCACCCCCAAAATCCATATAAAGCTTGTTCTCAAGAGCCCAGCCATGCTTCTCCGCCAATTGCGCTTAGAGAACATCCGTTCTTATCAGCAAGAAACCGTTACTTTTCCCGAAGGGACGCTGCTGCTTTCGGGCGATATCGGCTCCGGAAAGTCCAGCTTGCTCCTGGCCATCGAATTCGCCCTCTTTGGCGCTTCCCGACCGGATCTGCCTGCCGAGTCCCTGTTGCGGAAAGGCAGCACCCAAGGCAGCGTGGAATTGACGTTCTCTTTAGATGGACAGGACATCCTGATTCAACGGAACCTGAAGAAGACTAAGCTGGGCATCCAGCAGACCGCGGGTTTTGTGCTCAAGAATAATGCGAAAAAGGAGCTTACTCCGGTTGAACTTAAAGCAGAAGTGCTTTCTCTCTTGGGCTATCCGGAAGAGATGATCACCAAGAACAAGAATTATTTGTTCCGTTATACCGTCTACACGCCGCAGGAAGAGATGAAGTTCATCTTACAGGAAGCAGCGGAAAGCCGCCTCGATGTGCTGCGGAAAATATTTGGCATTGATAAGTACAAGGTTATCCGGGAAAATGTGCAGCTGTATACGCGGATACTGCGCACCAGAACAGCAGTATTGGAAGCGAAAATCGCGCCGCTGCCAGAGCAGCAGGAGCAGCTGCAGCGGTTAATCGGGGAGAAAGCTGCAGCTCAGGGGCAGCTGGAAGCTCTGCAGAAAGAGCGGTCCCAGTTGGGGGATGCTTTGCAGCAGAAGAGGGCAGCTCTCCACGGCTTGGAGAAAGCCCAGCAGGCTTTTCGGGAGATGCGGCAGCAGCACCAGATAAAGCAGATGCTCTGCGAAGAAAAGCAGCGGCAGAAGCACAAGCTTACTCTGCAGGAAAAAGGACTGCGAGAACAGCTGCAGGCGCTCGGCTCGCTATCCGGAGAGAAAGAGCAGCTCCTTCAAGAATTGCAGAACGCAGAAGCGGAGCGAGAATTGTTGCTGAAAAAGAAAGCCACCCAAGAAGAACAGCTTCGCCACGTGCAGAAGCTGCTGGCTGCCTGCCAAAAAGAAGTGCAGTTTGGAGAAGAATTGCTCGTCCTCATTCCTAAAAAACAAGAGTTTTTGCAGGAGCTGCGAAAAAAAGTGCAGGCTTTGGCGGGAAGCGAAGAGAAAGACCTGCAGCTGCTGGAATTGCTGGAAAAAACCAATGTCCTCTTTACGAGAAACCAGACTTTATTGCAGCAGGCGCAGGAACTGCGCGAGCGCATCGAGCAATTAGATACCTGTCCCACTTGCCTACAGCAGGTTTCATCGTTCCATAAGATGCGGATTACGGCAGAGAAAGCGCAAGAGATCGCCCGCGCCGAAAAGCTGCTAGCCGACCTTACGGACAAGAAAACGCAGATGCAGCAGCATCGCCAGGAGCTGCAGGAGCAGCGGAAAGCGTATTATGAACAGAAAAATATGGTGACCCGGCTGGAGCTGGAGTTGGCGCATCTGGAAGAGAAGAATGTTTCTCTTGAAAAAAAACGTGCAGAGCTGCAGCAGCTCCTAGAAGAAAATAATGCTTTGCTTGCTGAAGAGCAGCAGGGTGAAACCGAACGGCTGCAGGCTTTAGGAGAAACGATAGCACAACGAAAGAAGCAGCTCGAGCAGGTCACTAAAAAAGAGCATCTGGAGAAGCAGGAAAAAGCCATCAAAGACCAAGAGCATTCTCTGCAGCAGGAGATGGCTGCTCTGCAGTCGGTATTGCAAGCCATTGAAAGAGAGCTGCAGGGGAAAGAAGATTTCGGTAAACAGATTACTGAGCAGCAGCAGCTTCTGAGTGAGTTGCAAGAACAGGAAAAGATTGCTCTTGCTCGGGAAGAGCGCCAGCGGACCTTGCACGAGCAGCTCTGTCGGGAAGAAATCCGGCTTCGGGAAAGCGTGGCGGCTTTATCTGCGGAGAACCAGAAACTGCTTCGTCTGAAAGAGCGGGAACAGTGGCTGGAAGGCCACTTTGTGCCTTTGACGGGAACGATCGAGAAGCACGTCATGGTGCGCATCCATCGGCTGTTTAACCAGCTGTTCCAAGAATGGTTTTCGCTGCTCATCGATGATGCCGGGGTTCTCAGCAGGCTGGATGAAGAGTTCACGCCGATCGTCGAGCAGAATGGCCATGAGCTGTTCTTCGAGAACCTTAGCGGCGGCGAGAAGACTTCTGCAGCATTGGCGTATCGGTTAGCATTGAACCGGGTCATTAATGACGTGGTGCACGAGATAAAGACGAAGGACTTGCTGATTTTAGACGAGCCTACGGACGGCTTTTCTTCCGAGCAGCTGGACAAAGTGCGGGATGTTCTGGAGCGATTAGCCCTGCGGCAGGTCATTCTCGTTTCGCATGAAGCGAAAGTGGAAAGTTTTGTGAATCACGTCATTCGCGTGCAGAAAGGAGGGGAAGGGAGCGGGGTGGTGGGATAAGATGGGCACTATCACATAACTAGTGAAATGTTACTTTGAAATAGCAAAATATTTAAATATAATCTCTCTTTTTAGTTTATATAATCATCGGCGATACAACCGAATGATAATATGAGAGGAAAATACTATGACCCTTCAATTAAGCGCACCAACAGAAAAAGTAGTTCCGTATGAATACTTTGGAAACGGCAGAGTTGTAGATTTGATGCCTGAACTTGTTAAAGCAGGGTATCATCCCGCCGGTATTGCGGCTCTTGTTGATGGGCGCCAACATGCGCCTGAAGAAGTACGAGCTAATTTCAACACCTACTTCTGGACCGGAGACAGTGCCGGCACTGATAAAAACGGCGGAGCGTTACTTACGGTAGATTCACCTCTTCTCCGAGAGCTTACTGCAGAAAGCCCCTTATTAGATGGCGCTTTGCGATTAACATTAGAACAGTGGACAGAACTTAGAGCGGATAAAGAACATTCTCTTTATTTGACACCCACAGAAGTTGAAGCTGCTCACGGAAAAGGCTACGTTTTGGAAAATGGAAAATTCGTTCCCGCTAACCGAGCAGTTGCCAAAGCCTGGGATCATCTGAACAGAGGAAACGATGTTCAATCTTATGCTCAGATGGTGAGTAGAACTTCAAAGAGTAACAATATTATGAGAGTATACTTTGATCGATCAGAACAAAACACTCAAACTTTGCGGTCCTTGGTGCTCGATAGGGTTGATGGCAGTTCGGGCGTTTATGGTCACTGCTGCCTTAACGTTAGCGGTGGCCGTCTAGTCGGGGTAGCGCAAGAAGGACGGAGTCCTTCTGCGCAGAAAGGTGGATCCCTTCTTGCGCCGGAGCTTTCCGCAGGAAAGTCACGAACGGAGCACGGCGGAGTGACTGGAGCGCACGTCGCGCGCAAAAAATCACTCGAAGCCCGCGTGCAATCTGCTCTTAATGCTGGAAAAGCATTTGAATTCAACGGCATAGTGTATGCGCCGGTAAGCGGCGTTTCACTCAAATAGATTTTCTTTGCAAAAAAATCCCGCCACCACATTTAAATAAAACCCCCTCTTCGAAGCGGTATGCAGCTTGATCAGGTTTGCATCCCCGATGCTCAGGATCCTTCATTCAAGAGCCTTGTTAAGACGGATCTTTCTCAGATGGTGATCGAAAGCCAGCTTTCTCTGCAAAGAGACCTCTATGAGGCGCTGCTGGTGCAGAGCGTGCTCGGCCATGCGCAGAAAGGGCATAAGGCCTTCTTTCAGGGCGGCGTGCGGTATCCTTCTGCTACTATTACTGATATTCTCGAAGCAGCCGATTTGGATGTGGAAAAGATCAAAAGCAAGCGGCAGAGGCTCATCGACGAGGTTTTTGATTGGGCGGAGTTAGCCCAGGACGATAAAACGAATCGGCTTCTTCTCAAAGGGAAACCGCTGCTGGGCATTGGCTTTTTTCAGAATATGGAGGTCGATCCCTGGTTTGTCCTTAAAGGGCTGGCGTTAGCGGGCTGCATGGATAATTATGGGTGGCGGATGAAAACATTTGACCGTTTCGGCGGAAGGACTCGAGAAGGAAAGCCTCTCGATATCGGCGGCGGCGAGACCTATTTGGTTGAGGCAGAGGTGCTGTGGGAGCGTCTGCAGGAGAATTCACTCTATATAGAACAGCTTGGGCTGCAGGGGCATACGGACGCTGACTTGCTGCAGTTGCAGCCCACGCTTACGACAGACAGCAGCCCGAGTGCCGAAGTTATCTATGTCCGCCGGAAAGCAGGGTTAGGAACCTCTGACGACACGGCGATGATCATGGGCGGAGTGATGATGCAGCAGGAAGGAGAGAAACAAGCACGTTCTACTTTGCTGGGCATTGCCATCGGTGACGGCCTGGATACGTATGACAAATGCGTGCTGCATCCCGTTACCGGCGGCTATGATGAATTGCTGGCGCTGCAGCTCCGTGAGGAATTGCCGGATTTAGTGAGCGATGAAGAGATCATGCAGCTCATCTACTCTGCAGCGAAAGGCAACGGCAAGTATGTCGTCAGCTCGTCGCACAAGCGGCTTATCCAGATCATGCCGGGTGCCGATCCGCTGCAGACGACGATTGAGCATCACCTCAAATTCCTGGAGCAGGGGAACTATCCGCGCTTCCGCATCGGGTTTGAGCGGATGGCGAGGGAGGAGTTTTATGGGGAGGTGCGGCGGAGGATGGAGCAGTATCAAGCGGCTTGTTTGTGAATGTTCTGGTGATTATTTTTCAGGGGAAGATGATTTGAGTCCTACAGAGCCTACTACCCAGAAAAGCTTTACTTCAGCTCAGCATAGCTGAAGAGAACCTTGAACGCCCTGCACCAAACAAGCACATGATTATACTGGCTTATGTCGATAGAACTATCAACATCATAGTTTACATTGCCTTTTGTAGCTTTTATCTCTCCAAGATTTATGAAATCTTTGTTAGAGTTGTCTTTTGATAGGTAAATGAAAAGATCTGGGCCGTTGATTGTTTCAAAGTCCTCAAAACGTAATATCCTTTTCCCGTCACTTTCCAAAAGTATCGCTCTCCCGGCCACATCATGATCCCCCGGCATAAATTCTCCCCGAGCGATTACCGTCACGTTTCCTTGGCCTGTTTTGGGAGATCCTTCATTCATCTCTATTACCGTGAATGCGGGGAAAACAAGATACCAGATAAGCGGTATGGCTACAAGTGCTATGACCGCTATTGCTATGATGGCCTTTTTTTTCATACTCGTGTTGTTCTTTTTAGATTCACTCCTTTTTTAGAAGCACCGCTTTCAGCGCCGCAATGCCCACTTCCAGCTGCTTGAGCGTCGGCTCTTTGGTCGTCAAGCGCTGCAGCCATAAGCCGGGGGCGATGAAGATTCTGACAAGGGGATTCTGCACCCGTGTACCGCTGAATCTGATGGCCTCATATGCCAGGCTGGCCACAACCGGCAAGAGAAAAATTCTGCCGCTCAGCCGGAACCACAGCGGTCCGCTGAGGAAAGAGAAGAGGATGATGGACAGCAGCAGCACGATGAACAGGAACGACGTGCCGCAGCGGGGATGGAAGCGGGAGTAGTGCTGCACATTTGCTGGTGTTAACGGCTGCTTTGCTTCAGAGCAGGCAATGGTCTTGTGCTCTGCCCCATGATATTGGAACAGGATTCTCACATCTTTCATGTAAGAGATCCCTAATAAGTAGCCGATGAAGAGCGCTACCCGGAATAGCCCGTCCAGCAGGTTAAACAGCCACCCTTCGCCGTGCAGGAGATACGCCAGAAAGAAAGGCAAGCCCACAAAGAACACGAGCGCCAGTAGACTTGAAAAGAGAATTGTTCCAAACACTTCCTTCTTTCCCAGCTGCTCTTCTTTGCCCATCTGCTGGTTGCCGCTCCAAATCAAGGCGCGGATGCCGTCAGCGAGCATGTAGCCCAAGCTCAGGACACCGCGAAGAAAAAGCACGTCGATGAGCTTGGAGAACGGCGTATGCGCTTCTTTCTTGACTTTGATTTTGCCATTCGGCAGGCGCACGGCTATGGCAAACTTTTCCCGATTGCGCATCATCACGCCTTCAATGACTGCCTGGCCGCCGATGGTCATGGGAGAAAAGGGGGCAGAAGCGATATATAAACATATGGGAGTGTTTTTTGTCATCAAAAGAAAAGGCGAATTCCCTCGTACACAAATTTCATACTGAGGGCAGCAATCGCCACCAGCACGATTTTCCTAAACAGCGCTTGCGGTATTTTATCCACCATCTTTCTGCCGGTGTACGAGCCAGCCAGAGCGATGATGAAAAGCAGCGGTATTGCTGTATAGAACTGCGGCTGGAGAAAACCACTGCCCAGATAGATAGGAATTCGCGTAATGTCCACAGCCAGCGCGATTGCGGCTGCTGTCGCAATATATGTCCCTTTTTTCAGGCTGAAAGCTGTCAGAAAAGCTCCGCGGAGAGCGCCACCTGTGCCGATTAAGCCGGCGAGAAATCCGGACAACCCGCCGCCAATAAGGGCATTCCGCTGCGAAGGCTTGAATTTTGCATCGGGCTTCACGAGCGAGACGACGGAAAAGAGCAGCAGAAAGATGCCCAAGAAGAATTTTAATGTCAGCTGCGGAGTATAGTTTACGAGAAGCGCACCCGCTACTGTCAAGAGCACACTGGGGACGCCAAAGAGCAGCAAGAGCTTTTTGTTCAAACCCTTCCGAAAGAACGCCAGCCGCCCCAGATTCCCAAAAACATGGAGAAAAGCCACGAGCAGCAGCGCCGTCTTAAAATCAACGAAGAACAAGGC
>CAZOPZ010000019.1:10229-16919 GCA_964582035.1 uncultured Methanosarcinales archaeon
TGATGATGGCGCCGGTTCACGTCCTCAAGCAGGACAGAAAAATGGTCGAGGAGCCGAAGCCGATGGCTGTGCCGATAACTTCTGCAAAAAAAGCAAATAGAAACAAGAGGGGGGTAATCATGGGAGACTTTTAAGGCTAGTGCTTACCGGTGTTCGTGACTTCAATTGTCCTGATCTGCTCTTTTTGGCGTTTCACTCTATGATGTCTAACTCTTCCAGCGCTTCATCCAATCCCGACGGATACTGTTCTTCTAATGCCTGATCAGTCAGTTCTTCTCCGCCAGCACGTTCTTCCGCCACTTCCGGCGTTTGAGGAGCACAGGCACTGAGCACGAAGAGAAGCAAGACTGCCAGCATACAACCGATGATTATCATCCTCATTCTGCTTATCTTCTTCATGATTTCACCTTCCGCACAAACTCCTGCCAGTATCGCTGTGCTTGGACAATGACGGAAATCCGCTCCTGCTTGCTCTGCGCGGCATTAAAAGCGAGCTTGCTCTGCTCCATCTTTATCACAAAATCAGCCACGTCATCTTCCGTAACTTTTCCCGCTTCCAGCAGCTCTTCCGCTTCTTCCTCGAGATTATACAGGCGCAATTTGATGAGCGTATAAACATCCAGCCGCAGTTTATCATGACAAGCCTGATCCTCTCCACAAGCTGCTTTTTGTTGTTGGACGTTCAGCACACCAACTTTCTGCCGCAGGCAGGCTATTCGTGAGGGCTTTTCCTGATCCCAGCACTCCTGCACTTTCCGATAGAGAGCCACGCATTGATCCTGGTTTTTCCAAGATGTGCATTCTTCCGGGAAGAAGTTTTCGTAGTCATCACGCTGCTCTTCCCGCAAGCGCAGCCGGCAGCGCACGCGATCTTCTAAATCTAGATAGCCGCCACATTTCAGTTCTTTGCCGGACTGCTCTTCTGCTTTTGCTTCTTCGAGAGCGACGCAGGCGAGCTTGGCATACACATATTGTGGCCCCACGCAGCGCGGCAATGATACTTGCACTTCATCGACGCTCAGGGGAGTGCCCGCTTTTACGGTGTAGGAATTTCCACTTCCTTTCTTGAACGACAGGTTCTTCAGATCCGTCGAATACGAGCTTTGGCTGTAGGTGAGCTTTTTGCTGGTTGCTCCAGAGAAGTCCACTTTCAGGTCGTCGGTGGAGGCATTTTCCAAAAGGAAAGTAATGTCGCCATTTTTCCGGCAGTCCTGGAGTTGGAGTTTAACAAGCGTGCAGCTGAATTTCAGCCCCGGGCATTCGACACTTTTCTTACCGTATTTGGGGTCATCGATCTGATACGTTCCCGCTTCCCGCAGGATAGCTTCTGCGGAGGTAAACTTTGAATCGTCCCACGTGCCGGGGAGCGTAATTTCGACACCATCTTTCACGCGGGTAAAGACGACTTTCTCCAACGCGGTTCCCCGGGTAAAGCTGATTTTTCCTGAATCGTCACACGTTAAATCAGCATACGGGGAAATACCGCCTCCGCCCCCCCCCCAAATTCCCCCCCCCCCCCCCCCCCCCCCCCCCCCCCCCCCTCCTCCGCCACCGCCGCCTCCGGCAGCAGGGATGAAACTGGTGCTCAGAAGCAGGAGAAGAAATGATACTCCAGTGAACCTCTTTTCGGCCATATGTCTCAAGAGAAAGCAATGGAAGTTTAAAAGCTTTATTTTTTTTGCCTAAGCACTAAGAGGTTCAATTACTATTTTATTCCCCAGTTTTGTTATCGTTATCTCTACCGATTCGTTCAGCTCCAGCTGTCTTTCTATGTCAGAAGGGATTCTAAAAATTAATCCCCCTCCGCTCTTGGATAAGTGCCGATAGAGTTTTAAAGGTTCAGGCCAGACGCCAAGCTTTTTTGCTACCTCGATGGTTTTTTCCGTTTCCGCTTCGTAAGGGAATTCCTCTTTGCATTGGCCACAGCGCTCCCCTTTGACAATAAACACATACCCACTAATCTCCAGCGTAATGTCCTCTACTGCTGCCAGAGTTCCTTTTTCGCAAACTGGACACTTTCTCATTTGTTTGATGCCCCGCCACTGGGGGCGATGGGGTTAACTTTTCTTGCCATAGCGTAGCGGGGTATTAAACATTAAAAATACCAACCGCTGGCGGTGGTTTGGATTTTTATTTTCCTTCCGCTCCCGTTATGATGAAGAGTTCTTGGTACCTCTCGTCTTTAATGAAAATGAACTTCCGGCTTTTTCCCCGATGCCGCACGTAGGCTTCGTATTTCTGTTTTCCAACATGCTCCGTTTTGTACGCATTTTCCAACGCGCTTCGTACCGTGCTCAGTTCATATTCCCACTTCCGCATCCAAGTGAGGATGAAATGTTTGCTGGGCCGGAGTTTATAGCCGCTAAGGTCCATATCATTTTCACTTCTTAATGTGATTGTTATGTTATATTTAAGCTTTTCTTATTTCCGACGAATATCTTTTTATATCTCTCTGGGTTTCTTTCTGCTATGGGGAGAAACAAGAGCGAACCACAGAGAAGCCCTGACCAGCAGCGTTTGCATCTCTGGCAAGTGATTTTCTGTGTGGCGGTGCTGCTGCTGAGTTTTGCGCTCTTTATCGTTTTCACATCCCGTGATGATCCTGAACAAGAGCAGTTCGTTGCAGGAAAAGCCGGAACAGCAGAAACGGGAGCCGTGCCTGCTACCGCGCCCCCCACTGACTTCCCATCCACGGAAGAAGGCACGTTCAGCGCCTGGGTGCGGGAGCAGTATTACAAAGAGCAGCTGGATCCGCTGGTCGTGTTTTTTGTTTCTGAGAAGATATCTGGCTTGTCTTTAGTCTATTATCCCGAAGAGCAGAAGCTGGTGGCCGGAATGCCGCCGCTGGTGGCAGATGGTATCCGTTTCTTTGACGGGCAGGCGCATCATTTAGCATACTCGTTCCAGAAAGACGGCGAGCAGCGGCTGTATTATGACGGAAAGCTCGTTGCCGTTTCTTCTTTTGTGCCAAAAGAGAAGAGTTTCCTGACGGGCATGGTCACGGGAACTGCCAGCAACTTTGTGTCAGAAGCGCTGTATGGGGTGGAGATAGAATGATGCTTCTCCGAATTGCCTGGTAGATTGTCAACCCCATTCACAAAAAACTCCCCAATCCTTTCTGGCTGCTCTCGGCAAACAGCGCTTCTTCGTTATAGCCCAGCACCGCCAAGATGCTCGCGACTGCCGGAATGAGCTGGTGGGTTATGTAATATGTTGAATCGTATTCCCCTTCCCGCACGTCACCGGGGATCCTGGCCCTGTCCCGCACTAAGCCCGTGCCTTTGACAATGATATAAGTGATGATCGTCCCCGGGCCGATGTTCTCGCCGCGCTTGCGGAGCTGCCAGCCGATAGCGACATGGGGTGCCAAAGCGCTGTACTGCGATAATTCCCGGCTGATCTGCGTCCTGATAAGCACTTTCTGGAGCGGAACTTTTCCCTGCTTGAGCTCTTTGACGGTTTCTTTGACGAATGAAACTGCTTCATCCACTTTCTTTTCCAGCACGAGCCGGAGCACTTTCTCCTGCACCTCTTTGGCGATGGGGCTCCAGTTTCTTCTGACGGTCTCAAAGCCGGTGATTTTCAGCTTGCCTTTGTCCGAGAGGAGCGCGTACTTCTTCTTGGCGCCTTTTTCCCGCCCTTTTACGGCAACGAAAATACCGGAGGGATAGAGGCCTTCGAATTCCAGCTCCATCTGGCCGGGCAGTTTCTCGTTAATTTTTCTCATGAAGCTCAAGGCGTCATTCACGCTCTTTTCTCCGAGCACTACAAAACAGGAATCCGTATCCGCATAGATGACGCCAAACCCTTCTTCCTGCGCTTTTCCGATAGTGCCCTTGATATAATTGCGGGCATACGCCGTCGTGGCATCGGCACATTCTTTGCAATACCAGCGGGCGCCAAAAAATCCCAGGTAGCCGTAGAAAGAATTAGCGAGCAGCTTCAGCGCATAGGAACGGGATTCGAGCAGTTGGGCATCTTCTCCCGCCGCTTTCTTTTCTTTGAGGATTTTTTTTATTTCAGCTCGACGGCTGATGATGTCGTTCAGCACCGTCGGCAGGAATTTCTTTTCTTTCCCGCAGAACCAGTATTCCGGCCGTTCCGGGACCCTGGATTCTTCTTGGCTTTTACAACAGCTGCAGCGGAACCCTTCCGGCCCGATGTTATGGGCGGTGATGATTGATGGGTATAGGGACCGGAAATCAAAGACGGCGATGTTTTCGTACAATCCCGGCGTGGGCTCATAGACAAAAGCGCCCTGCACGTGCTCGTCCATGCGCTGTTCTAACTCATAGCGCGGCGGCTTGTTGGGTGCGAGAACGCTGAACTCCATAGCCCGTTTCAGGATGTAATTCTCTACCAATCTGCTGAAGCGCATCCGGATGACGTCGTTCGTCGGCAGGCCGATGAGCTTGGTGAATTCCAGCATATCCGGCAGGAGTTTCTGGCACAGCTGTAAGGTAAGATGGGCATCATGCAGGTTGTAGGCGCAGAACTCGGCAAGCTTCTCTGGCTCGTTGTTCCAGACGTTTGCTAAATTATCGAGATTGACCACATGCTTTTTATGGCCGAGCAGCTCGCTGGCGACCGCATCCAAAGAATATGTATCGGTTTTCAGGTTTTTGCCAAAGATATATTTGATAAACTTCAGCATATCGAGATGCAGCAGCCCTTTGATGCGGGATTCGCCGTCACGGAAGTTTGCCGCAGTAAGAATAGGGGAGCCATCCAAGCCGAGAGCAAAAGGCACGTTGAGCTTCTCTGCCCTGATTTTTAGATAGGGGAGATCAAAGCCGTCGCTGAAATAGCCGGTCAGGATGTCGGGATCGTATGCTAAGATTATCTCCCGGAAGCGGCGCAATAACGCAGCCTCATCTTTTACGTGCTCCAGGAACGGCAGCTGGTGGGAAAACTGTTTCCAGGTGATGACTCTCTGGAAAGAAGCATTGTTCTCATCAACGCCGGAAAATGCTACCATAAGAATGGGATTTTTGTACGGATCTATTTCCTTCTTTTCGGCATAGGTTTCAATGTCTATTGCCAGGATTTTCCAGCGGTGTAACAAGTCCGGGCTGATGCTCTTGATCTGTTCAGCATGGAAAGCCGGAATTCGTCCAGAAAGCTCGTCAGCAAACTCGCCTTCGGCTTCTACCAGAGTTGCGGGCAGTATTCCAGTATCCCGCAGATAGCGATGGACAAAGAGAATATCTTTCTCGTAGCAGGAAAAGCCCCAGGACTGCAGCTCTTCAGCGATCAGAGGGACGGCTTTTGGATAGTTTGTAAAAATCTTCCAGAATTTCTGCTTCTTGCCGAGCAATTCTTTTTCCACTTCTTCCCAGCGGATGATGCGGGCGGGCTCTTCAGTTCTTTCGGTAATGATGAGCTCTTTGAGTTTTTTCTCGACAACAGCTTTATCGGCGTCATGGACTTGGGCGTAGAAGAACGGCTCATGGGCATGCAGGACGCACACTTTCGTTCCATTTTCCTGCTTTCCGTAGAGGTAGACTATCGTTTTTTCGTCCTGCCGTTTATAGTCGAAATCGTACGGGTAAAAGCGGAGTTTCATGCAGGCTTTTGAAGAAGGTTCTTATTTAAAGATTATGGGGAGAAAAAGGGGAAGCGCGTTTAATCTTTCCGGTAGGGGTGAGGTTTCTTATCATGGACGTGGATGCCGGATTTTTTATCTTCTAAAAGACTGTCATCTTTAGGGAGATAACCAGCTTGTTCTCTATCGAACGGAATTTCGCCGATGATTTTGCCTCGAGGGGGAAGAACTAAATCTCCGGTTATTACTTGGTTTCTTAGTTGTAAGTCAACATTATTTGGGCTGAGATATTTTTTAGCGATATGATCCGCAAAAGTCTCATGCGATGGCATGTTCCTGAGTATGCTTCTATCCCCAAAGTAACGTTCTGCAATTCCATCTCCAAATTGATACATTCGCAGTAAAACTTCCATCTCTGTGATATAGGCTGCTGTTAGCATTATTCGACACCCCCTCAAGTGATTAGTTCTCGTGAGAGCCGTTCTTTTATAAACTTTCTCACGGTATCCTTCTCAGCGCCTTCAGCCGGTAATCCTCTTTCGTGATCGTCACTTCTTCTTTCTGCGGCTCTTCTTTCTTGAATTTCTGCTCGATAAGCTTGTCGCTGGCTTCTTTGAGTTGCGCAGCAGTAATGTCCAAGTCGTCCAGTTCAGCTTCAGCCCGTCGCCTTCGCGGCGGGGGATGACCTCGATGGCGAAGTGCGGCACTTTCTGCCCGGCGCCCGTGCCGTTCTGCACGAGAATGTTCGTGCCTTGCGCGCCGAGCTGCTCAAAAAGGATGGTGCTGGCTTTGTTAGCAGTACTGGCTGCTGCGGCGAGCAGCTCTTCCGGCACCATTTCCAGAATCGTGCAATGCTCTTTCGGCAGCACCGTCAGCTGGCCAGGGATGAAAGCAACATCCTTGGCGACGACCAGGAGCTCCTCGCCGTCGTGCAGGATTTCTGCTTTTCCTTCTCCTTCCACGAACGTACAATATTCGCAGGATTTTTTGTCAGTCATTTTTTTGATTTCTTTTTCTCATTCCTCCTATCGAAACAGTTCAGCAATCTCTTCGAGGTCGATATGCTCTCCATCATGCTCGGAAGGTTCTGGCTGCTTTTTCCGGCGCTTCTTTTGCGCCTCTCCCTCATCAGCTTTTGATGATCC
>CAZOPZ010000019.1:16958-19806 GCA_964582035.1 uncultured Methanosarcinales archaeon
TTTTCTTCGTGTTCCGTCATCTCTTCCAATGCTCTCTGCTGTTCCGGCTCTTCTCCTGTTGGTGCTTCTTTTTCTTCCACTTCTTCTCTGCTTTCTTCCCCCAGCTCTTCGACGGGGATTTCTGCTTCTGCTGCCGGCTCTGGCGTTTTCTCTTTTCTGAGAGCTCTTTCTTCTTTTTTGGCGCTCGGCCCTTCTTTCTGTGCTCCGCCTAACGCCCGCTGCAGCGGCTCCTGCAGGGCTGCCTGCACTTTCTGGAGGAGATTTTTTGGCAGCACTTTCTCCTCTGGAGCGAACAGGCCGTCGCCTTCTTTTCTGGGGATGAGATGCAGCATCACATGCTGGGCCTGCTGGCCGGCGACCGGGCCATTGGCGATGAACAATGTCGTTCCGTCCGAGCGTAAGGATTGCAATGCCACTTGCGAGAGATGCTTCGCCACCGAAAACAGATGGGCGATCTCTTTCTCCGGCACTTGGGGCAGGATGGCATAATGTTCTTTTGGTAGAATCAGGATGTGCCCTTTGGCTGCTGGGCGGATGTCCAAGACAGCCAGGGAGCTTTCGTCGTCATACACTTTCCGGGAAGGGATCTTGCCGGAGATGATGTTGCAGAAAATGCAGTTCTGCTTCTGGAACTCCCGCAGCTCTTCGGGAGACATGTTTTTCAGTTTCTCTTCAAGCTGCTTGCGCTGTTCTTCCGTCATCTGCTGCATGGGGATAGAGAGGGGGTAGAAAGTTTATAAACATAATGGGGGAGAAAGGGCGTCAGGAAATCTAGAAATGGAGGGGAGAAGAAACGCTTTTTTTTCTTATAGTACTATGGGGACGCTCCTGGCCGCACTTTCCCTTTTTTAAGATTGGCGATTACCCTTTCTATTTGCTGGGGATTGACATCACCAAAGCGGGTCTGCGGCTGTGTCTGCTTGTTCTCCTGGGCGCTTTGCAGCATGGAAGCAACAAACTGCTGCGTGGTATCCTGATTCCGCTGTGCAGCCTTTTTGCTGAGCATGCCGGTGAGAAAGAAGAAAGATTATTTAAGGTTTGTTGTGGTCTTTTAAAGACTTTGGGGGTTCTATTCAATGTAATTTTTTTCTTGCGTTTGCACGCCGCCTCCACGGCAGCAGACGGTCGCTCACTTTGTTCGCGCCCTAGGCGCCACCCCGTATGGGGCAACCCCCGGCGCCTCTGCGCCACGGCGGCGTGCGGCGAAGCGGGGGTCGCCCCCTGCGGGGTGCTGAGTAGGGCAAATTTTCTTAGAATTTGCCCGTCGCACCGCCGCTAGTGGTCTAAAGAGAATAAGAAATGTTTACAGGCTTTCTAAAAACTCCTTCACGTTCCTAAAATCCACTTTCACAAATTTCTCGAAATCCAGCTTTTTCTCTTGCAGCCTTTTCAGGGCATCCTGCACGTGGGTGCTGCCTTTCGGCACCGGAAATCCCGCCAAAGCGCTCAGTTGGTTCAACTGCTGCAATGCTGCCGCCCTAGCCAGAATGGAAGCCGCCGCCACTTCCACATATTTGCTTTCGGCTTTTTCTGTGGCCATATCTCCAACCGCACAGCCGGGATATTTGTCTACAATGTGCTTGCCGGGCGCTAAATTGCGGGCAACACTCTGATGCAGCTTGTTGAGCAGGTGGGTGATGCCGTGCTCATGATTGTATTCTTCGGGAAGCAGGCTGCGCACTTCACAGGGCGCCAGATGCTTGATCTGTTCGGCCAAAGGAAGGATCTCTTCGTCGCGGAGCGTCTTGCTGTCAGCAACGCCGATCTCTGCCAGTTTTTCACGGATAGCTTTGTCTGCTTTCACTGCTGCTACGATAATGCCGCCGAAAGTATCCCCTTTCAGCGATTCATCGCTGCCAATGACCCAGCCAGTTTCTTTGTTGAAAGCAGGTGCTGATTTTTCTTGGCCGATATGGAGAGCGGTAAGCTGTCTGGCGGCTTTCTCGACGGCATCGGCTTTTCCTTGCAGCAGCAGCGTTCCCGTCGCATAGAGAATGGCGATAACTCCGTTCTTTGACAGGCGCAGCTCTTCGTACAGCGTTCTGGGCTCTTCTTTTTTGAAGCCCTGCTTCAGCAGCTTTTCTCCTGCCTCTTTTTTCACGCCGGTAAAGACAGCCATGAACGAAGAGAAAAGCGTTTTTGTTTAAAAGTGTATTGGGGGGCTTTTGTTGGTTAGAAGAAAAGAAAAAAAGAAAATTTTACCTCAAAGAGGTATTTGATTACTTAACAGAGATGGTCTGGAGTGCTCGTGCACAACGACAAATAATTGCCGGTGTTTCTAAAGGGACAGGTACGTCGTCCGGTAATTTACACGCAATTGGTCTTAAATCTCCTTCTTTATAACTTGCGTATGCATCTATGCATTCCCGCTCCAAACCACAGATTCCATTACAATCCAGATAAGGTTGCACACCCCTATTTCGTGTAACAACGATGGCATTTTCGAGCATACCTAACACTTCCGGCGCACGTAAATAACTAAATCTCGTCGCCTCCCCCGCCACCGCCTCATCCGATGAAGGCCTGAAATTCAGCACTAACACCACCACCGCCACCACCGCAACCAGCACCACGATGGCCAGATAGGGCATATTACTTTTTTCTGCCATGATAAACACCTCTTTTCTTGGTTTTTAGGAAATGATAAGCATGAAAATCCTCACTTCCCACCGAGAAAGTATTTTCTTCGCCTTAATAAGCTTTTTGCATTTTCACTCCCCCCAAGTTAATATTACTGTTATATTGTAGCCAACGAAAAATAAGCTCAGAGCAGCCACTGGACACACTGGACAGGTGCGGGCAGAGTTTATATAGAGGTGCTTTAGCTAAATATTAAGCTCATAAAGTG
>CAZOPZ010000020.1:0-19069 GCA_964582035.1 uncultured Methanosarcinales archaeon
GGCCCAAGACGTGCTGTCCATTCTCAACAATGATCCTGCTGCACCCCCTGATTTGCGGGAGAAATCCTTACTGCTGGCGGGATTGCTGCTGGAAATGACCGGCAAGTACAAAAAAGGCCTGGGAAAGAAGAAAGCGCAGCAGCTGCTGGAATCCGGAAAAGCGCTGCGGAAGATGCATGAGATCATCAATGCCCAGGGCCGCAGGGAAATGCCGATGCTGGGAAAATATACCTACACGGTGCGCAGCAGGAATTCTGGCAAGGTGAGCGGGATAGATAATGCGCTCATCGCTAAATTGGCGCGCGTCGCCGGAGCGCCAGAAGATAAAGGCTCAGGATTATTGCTGAACAAGAAAGTTGGCGAGACGGTGCAGCGGGGCGAAGAGTTATATACGATTTATGCCGAGAGCAAATTTAATCTGGATCAGGCGCTGGAGTTTCTGAAGAAAGAGAATGGGTATGTGGTCCGTTAACGGGTTCCCGTGCTGCCGAAGCCCTGTTCAGCCCGTTCTGTCGCATCGAGCTCTTCTACTTCAACAATTTTCTTCTTTTCGATTGGCTGGATGAGCAGCTGGGCGATGCGCATGCCTTTCTCGACGGTAAATGGCGTATCTGAAAGGTTGTGGAGGATGACTTTTATTTCTCCCCGATAATTGGCGTCAATCACGCCGCCCATGCTTTTGATGCCCTGCTTTGCCGCCAATCCGGAACGGTCCCAGATCAATCCGACGGAGCCGGCAGGGATGGCCATGGCGATGCCCGTCGAGATGGTTCTTCTTTCCTGGGGGGGAATATCTGTTTCTTCGACGGCTGAAAGGTCCAGGCCGGCATCGCCTTCCCGCATATATCTTGGGAGGACGGCTTCGGAATGGAGTTTTTTTATGCGGATGGTCATCTTAAAATTTCCTACAAAACGTCAAAAATCCCGTATGCCCCAGCATCTGGAATTCCGGGCGCATGATCTTCTCGCTGATCTGCCATTTCCGCTCCAGCAGCTCCAGCGTTTCCAGGACGCGAATGGTGGTTTTTCCTGTCGCCCGAATAAATTGGTGCACCTGATGCAAATTAGGGAGGTAGACGACGAGAAATGCTCCCGGTTTGAGTGCTTTTTCCGCAGGAGCAAGAGCTTGCCAGGGTTCGGGCAGGTCTAAAGTAACAAGATCAAGGTCTTTCTCCGCAATCCCTTGGTAGACGTCTTTCTGCTGGAGAGTGATGTTTTTCAATCCAAAAAGTATGGCATTTCTTTCCAGCAGCGCAAAATGTGTGGGGTTGTTCTCGTAGACAAAAACGTGCTTGCAGACATTGGCCAGCGAGAAAGCCAGAGAGCCGGAGCCGCCGCCCGCGTCAACGACCAACGAATTCTTGTTCACGCCAGCCTTGGCCAGAATGAGCCCGATATCTTTTTGGAGGATGATTTGTGGCCCGCGATTCAGCAGCTCCCATAGATCGGCGAACGTCGGTTCGATGCAGAGAAAGTGTTTCCCCCGATTCGACCGTATGATAGTCTTATCAGATTGCAGGTCAGCTTTGGCGATCGTTCCGCCAGCGGTATGGAAGTCTTCTTTCAGGCTTTTGACGAGGTATTTCTTTCCGGTAGCTTCTTCGATGAGGAGCTTCTGGACTTTCCATTCTGCCATTCTCCAGTTTAAAGAGAGAATATTTTTAAAGCTATTGTTCACGATGGTGTTGGATCTCAACTATTTATCTAGCGCCGTCAGTGGCGGTGCGACGGGTGTGTCGCAAGCTCCACACCCTTGCGCGACAGCCCGGAGGGCGCATCCCCTGTCGCGCCGCACGCCACAACGGCGCAGACCGACCGGGGGAAGACCCCTCCGGGGTGGTCGGTAGGGCTTGCATAGCAAGACCGTCTGCTGCCGTTGGGGTGGCGTGCGGCTGAATACAACAATCAATTGGCTCTGACCACTTCCAATGACCATGACCTTCGACAACGAAAAGAAAACCTGCCTGGAGAAAGAAGACAAAAGCAAGAAAGGCTCGATTGATGCTCGGGTTATTCCGGTCCTGAAAGTTCTGAATGCCCACCAAGATTACTATACGACCTCTTCCTGTTCCGGCCGCGTTTACTTGTGGCGGGGCAGCGGAAAGAAGTGCGAAACGGAATGGCTGAACCTCAGCCACGAGCCTGTTAACGACGATTTCTTCATTCTGGAGAATACCCATGGCCTGGTCTGGCTGCGGGTAGAGCCTTTCATCCTGCATGTGGCCTGCCGGGACATCATTGCAGCAAATCGTTTAGTGACGGTGGCGAGAACCCAGTACAAGAAAACGTGCCTGCTCAGCTTGAGCAAGAAACTGGTGGTTGAGATTCGCGGCTCGGAGTTTGTAGAGATGCCGCTCTATAAAGAGGGACTAAACTTGTTTGCTGCAGAGATCTCTGTTCTGACTGCTCTGGTCAATGAGAAATTAACGGCTATTTTTTCTGGGCTGGAGAAGTTTACAAAATTGTTAGAAAGAGAAATGAAAGATCAAAAGAAAAAAAACTATCAACAAAGAAGTTATGCATCTCCCTATTTACGATAAAGAACGTAATCCACAACCGCTTTTAATGATTCAAACTGTTTTTTTCCTTCTTCAGTATCTTTGAAAGGAACTGCGGCTTCGGCAATGATCTCTTCGTCGGTCTTTTTGGTGAATAGTTTAGCGCCTTTTCGTATTGCTCGTAATAGACTTTTCGCTCCTGGAAAGCTCTTCCCTGATTCATGGAACGCTGCTGTTAGCTCCTCTACGCATTCTGCCATATCTTTCTTTGCGGCATGGGCATATTCCCGTGCATCTTCCGGAGTAGAAACTTCCGGGGAATGATCCAGTATGGTTTTAAAATTGAAGTAGATATTCATATTATGGACTAATGCACAATAATCAGAACTCTTTCTCTTTGTTTTATCTCGCTCTTCCTGGCGTCTCCGTTTTAGGTAATCGTCTGTTTCATACGCTCTCGTAACTTTTTCTACCAATTGTTCTTTAGGAGGCAATTCTTCTGCGCAAGCATTAGCATTGTAAATGTACTGCAGTGCTTCTACGACGAGATCAATTCCTGCTTCAATTGACTGTCCTCAAGGTCAGATCTGTGCTTTATTAGGCGTTCATTTAAATCTTGGTCTTTTCTTCTCATCTTTATTCGTTGTAACCTTTTTGTTAATAAAGCTTTCCCCTCTTTCTGGTTCAAAGAAAATAAAAACTAAGAAAAAAATAAAGAAGAGAATTATCTCTTCTTCACGACCATTGTCACTAAGCCCAGCAGCACGGCAATCAGCAGCAGCACCGTCAGCACCGCTAACAATGCCACGTACGTGTCGCTCTGCCGGAAGCCTTCGACAGTTCTGAGCGGCTGCAAAGGCTGCTGTGGTTCTGCCAGGCTCTTTTCGAGCTTTTCCCGCAATTGCTGGATGTACTCGTCCGTTATCGGCAGGCCTTCATCTTTCTGCTCCACGGGAGCAGCAGCACAGCCTTCGACGGTAATCGCCACTTTCTGGCTGTCATCCAGATCGCCATCGCGGTACGTTTCAACGCTCAGCTCGTAATCCCCGGCGGCAGCGCCTTTCACGGACAGGTCGAACGTCGCCCGGGCATCGTTATCCCGCTCGGAGAACTTGTCGAGCTCGATGTTGCTCTTGCGCTCATCGATCTTCAAAGCAGCATTCCGGACGCGGATCTCGACGTTGTCCTCGTCACTCTTCCCGATGTTTTCAACGCTTACCTGCAGGCTGGTCTGCTGGAAGCTGCACAGCAGCGTTTCGGGATTGGCTACCACGCGGGAAACAATCACCCGATGGCGGGGCCGTTCGATATCGACGGTCTTGGTGAAGACGGTGGTGTACGTGTTGCCATCTTCATCCTCGCCTTCAACCCGGATCTCCAGCTCGTAGCTGTCTTCTTCAACGTCTTCGCTATCGAGGGTGAGTTCAAGAGTAACTTCCTCGCTCTTGCCATCGTCAAGGTCGAACTCATCTGATTCGTCATCATCTAGGTCTTCAAGAGTAGCGGTAATCGCTACATCCTCCAAATCTTCCGTGAAGTCGTTCCGCACTTCGACGGTTATTTCATTGGTTTCCTCCAAAGAAAGGTCGCCGGAGCTCTTGCCGTTGATCTCTAAGCTCTTGATGGCGAAATACGGCTTGACAGCCAAGGTTTGTTCTTTGGCTACGGAAGACCGGAAAGAGGGGTCTATCGGAGGAGCCGTCGTCGTTTCTTTCACCACAATGCTGAACACGTAGTTCTTGGCTTCTCCCGCTTCTGGAGCGGTTCCTTTGAGAGTAAAGCCGGTCGTGGTCACTCCATTCACGGTTGCCCAATTCGTTTCCGACAATTTCTTCCCATCAACGGTAGAAGCATTGGTATCAACTGCCCAAGCGTCATTCTCGACGTCACTCACGCTAACTGTCCAGCTAAACTCCTCTCCCTCAAAGAGGCTCGTGTCGCCGCCGGTAAAGGTAACGACCGGAGCGTCGTTGACGGGAGTGACGTTGATGGTCATTGTATACTCTTCGGTTTCTACCTCCTCTACAACAACCTTAAATTTAAACATTGTATGAGGAGCACCAAATCCATTTTGAACCGGCCTGAATTTGAGGCTACCACTTTCAATAGCAGTCCCCGGTACATCAGCATAGTCTGTTTCGGAGCCTAAAGCTATAGCTACTCCCGCCAATAACAGAGTTCCTTTATCGGGGAGATCTGTAATTCTCACCATTACATCTTCAGAAGTTTCTTCAGTATCTAGTGTAACAAAATCAGCAACTGCAAAGACTTTATCTATGTCTTCATCAGTAGTTACGGTTCCATCTTCACCGGTCGCCCCCAGCGCCACTTTCGCCGTCACCAGCAAAGCAACTATCACCACGATAATGCTTATCCATTTGTTCAGTTTCATTTTCGTTTAACCTCGCGATTGTTTTGTTTCACTTTTCGTCTATCACTCTTTTCTGGTTGAAGCCCTTCTGCCTTTTTTTCCATAGCTCTAGCCTTCATCATCGTTCTGGCAGCCTTTTTTGGAGCCACCAGGTTGGTAAACAGCAAAGTTATGATGGCCAGCGCCAGCACGATGGAAACCAGCAAAGTTGCCACCAGGACATCCTGCAGCGTGTAGGGGTTTTCCACCGTCGAAATGATGGCGGATGAGGAGATCTGCTGCGTGCCTTCTGCGAAGAGTTCGCTAATATTATCTTCTTCAGCTTCTTCAATGACAGCTTCTTCTTCTACCATTTCTTCCGGGGTTTCAGGCGCAGGTTCTTCCGCCGGTTCCGCAGGCGCTTCTTCCGATAGTGTGCAGGCGCCAACAGGCACTTCAACATTTGTAATCATCTCTACGTCATCCCTGTTGACAAAAGCCCGCAGTTCCAGCAGGTGCTTCCCGGCAGTTACGCTCTTAGGCACTGGAAACACGAAGCGTTGCGCCCAGGAGTTATCATCATCGTCAAATTCCCCGAGCTTGATGTCTTTTACCTGCTTGTTTATCTCCAGCGTTCGGCTGTAGATGCTGACGGCAGCCAAATCCTGGTCGTCCGTGCCGAAGTTCTTGATTCCGAGATTCAGGACAAATTCCTCTTCGCAGGTAATCGTTTTTGGCGTGAGTTCTGCTTTTACGATGCGCACGTCATCGCTTTCCCGCTGGACGTTGAGCTCGATGTCCTGTTCCAGCAGGTGATCTCTCCCTTTTTCATCTTCCGCAGCGATGCGTACGTCGAACGTATAATCTCCCGCATCGGCCTCGTCGGCGATTCTGAACGTAAGATAGAATGTTATTTTTTTATCGGCATCAATATCTCCGATCGTATACTCCTCGGTAAATGCTTCTGCAAAGAGGTCGTCGTCATCCACTTCAATAGTAAGCTGCACATCTTCCAGAGTTCCATCATCATAGCTGTTGTCAAAAAAGTTTTCCAGCGTCCAGCGGATCGTCACATTGGTGCCGGGCTTGGCAAATTCTGAGGTCTTCAGCTCATCATCGTCGTCAAAAGCATCTTTCTCCTGTTGGTTATCTTCACTGACATATTCTATTTCCAGCTCTTTCAAGCCCAGCATGGACTTGGTGCGCTGGATGAGGGGGATGGTCTGCGATGGGTTTCCGGCGCTATTGAGGACGAGGGAGCCGATGGTTGTTTCTCCGGCATCCTGTGCATGGGGAACGTGCACGGTAAAAGAGACTTCTTTTTGGTCATTAGCGGGAACACTGATGCCCGTGACGTCATCTCCATCGTAATCGACCAGAAGGCCGGAATAGGTCAGGCTGAACGTCTTCTCGCTAAGAGCATCATTCTTGATGGTAATCTTTCCGGATTCGGGAATGGTTTCTTCGTCTTCGTTAAAAGCTTGATAATCAACATCAAAAATGGCTCTGGTTTCGACAAAAGAGGGCGCTGCAGTCGCGAAGCTGGCAGCTAGTAAAAAGATGCAGAAGATGATGAATAACCGGCGGTGGGTGGTCATGTGGTTTTGGTTCTTCAGTTCTTCAATCTCCCAATAACTTACTAAGTTCTTCACTTTTTCGGTAAAGATTAGCTAAATAAAAGAAAAGACCAACATTAAGTATATTGACTACCCCCGTAAATAAAAATAATTCTCTATCGTACTTATCAGCAACATTCTCTATGAGTTCTCCTAAATTATCGAGAAGATGTTGATTTGCACTTTGATTAGTTCCGAGCTGTACGCGAACTACTGCGATTCCCTGTTCCAGTTCTGACATCTGAGGGATACGCTCTTCGCTCACGTTTTCTAAATACTGCTGAGCACAGTCCAATGCTTCTTGGGGGTCGTTCCCTTGATAGTGCTGAACGCAGGTGGAAGCTGATTCTAATGCTTCAACTTCGTCAGACGGTCTGGAAAAATACGACCAAAAATTAAGACCAGACAGAGCTAAACATCCATATCCTAAACCCAAACTAAGCTTTCTTCCCATGTTATTATTCTTCCAATTTTAGTGCACAATCTATTTTCTATTTTAAAGTAGTCAATATTTCTAACGCTTCTATATATACCTTTCGGAAGAAAAAGACTACATTTAGCTTAAATTAAATGACTAAAAAATCTCCAACTACCTACTTTTTATTCCCCATGTAGAAGAATTTCTCGATGGAAACGTCCCCTTCTTTATAGTTCCCGGAACGGGGATGGACAGCGTTTGCAGGGGGATTTGCAGAACCCTTTGGGGTATTACTCGCGCCCGGCGATTCCTCTGTACCCTGCGCACTTCCTCGTACATCCTGCGCTGTGGGCAAACGCTCGTACGTCATCCGGGTGCGCAAGCCCGCCAGCTCTTTCTCCAGCGAATCAACTTTCTCCTGGAATTCTTTTATCTTCTTGACCATGAACTGCGTATTCTGCTGGAGAATGTCTTTGATCTTTTCCGGATGCAGGTCATCCTGCACGGCGCTTTCCTGCGCAACCGGGGCTGGCTGGGCTTCAGATTTCACCGCCTGCATGGTATCTTTGAAGCTCTGATAGTCTTTTACCGTCTCATTACGGACCATGCGCTCGGCCTGGGTGACGGCATCTTCCCGATCCTGTGCCAATCCCTGCTTCATCAGGTTCAAAGCCAAAGCGTTTATCCGTTGAATGCGATCGACGTCCATGTGAATTTCCTCGTCCGGTCTGAACTTTTCTTTGTATTATAACGTTTTCTATTCTGGTATGGCTATAATAGAAAATGGTTTTTAGGCGGCACTCGAGGCTCTAAATACAACTCCAACTGTCTAGTGATAATTATAAGAAATATTTATAAATAGTGCTCGAAAAGAGCTAGAGCATGGTATCATATCAACCGACAACTACTGAACTCGCTTCATTTTGCAGAGGGATGTGGGAAATGTATCATTTTGCGAGAAGGAGCTCTCCCGACCTTGTGGTTTTCCCCTTGCGAGGAGCGTATCCTTTTCATGTTTGCTATGAAACAATAGCTGGATTGCAGCAGGAACTGATCCCCGACAGTATCTTATTGCCTTTGGGAACATTTACGAATATCCATACCCAAACCGAACGAGGATTAACGAAAGAAGAGAAACGGAGAGTTATCCATCTCGACTTGGAAGATTATTTTGCAGCCCATGCTCCTGCAAGAAAAGTTTTGTTAGTAGATGAAGTTATGCATGGAGGAACTATTTTGGCTCATGCTTCTCTGCTCCGGAGATTTTTGCAAGAGAGCCGATCGGATGCAGAACTAGCGGTATGTGCTATTGAACATGGGCAGCGGAAGCAGAGCGGGAGATATCGCAATCAAGCTCAAAAGCATTTTTTTCATAGAGTGCGAGTTGATTCCTTGTTTGTGATGGATCGATCGCAATATCTTCCGAGAGTGACGAGAAATGGTGCTTTTTCAGTAGAGATAAATAAAGGAAGTTTAGATGGAATAGTGGATTCCCTAGAAAAAAGCAAGCCATTTAGGTAATGAGAAAGATCTCTATCTGCCTCTTTCAAAAAATGGAACTCTTATCCCGCCGGTGCTGCCCCGCACACGGGAATCCGGAACGGCAATACTCCGGCAGTTCCCAGCCAGACCAGCAGTAGGCCGAGAATTATCCCGATCACTAGACCCACAAAGAAGTACTTGAATTCGATGATGCCGAGCTGCCCTCTTTTATCCATAGGTGCTGAGAAAAACTTCAACATTTAAAAATCTTTCTTTTTCTTTAAAAATTTCCGAAAGATTTATAAACTAATAAAATGTTAACTCTGGAAAGTAGCGAGGCTTTTCTATCACCTACCATGCTCCGCAAGACCCTCAAAGAATGCCCTGAGTGTGGCAGCAAGGACATTTTTCGCAACGTCGAGAAAGGGGAAACCGTCTGCCGGACGTGCGGGCTGGTCATCGAAGACCGCATGGTCGATTTCTCGCAGGAATGGCGGGAATTTGAAGATGAAGGCGGAGCCAGCAAGCGACGTACCGGAGCGCCTGCATCGCCGACGCAATTTGATCAAGGCTTAGGCACCGAAGTCGGCACGGTCTCAGATTTCTACAAGCTCGGCTCAGAAAGAGAGCGAGACAGATTCTTCCGCCTGCGGAAATGGAATATCCGCATCAGCACGGCTATTGAGCGGAACCTGAAAGTAGCGCTCGCTGAGCTGAAGCGCGTCAGCTCTTTCCTGAAATTGCCCAAGTCCGTCGAAGAAGAAGCGGCCAGAATTTACCGGGCTGCCGTCCAAAAAGGCCTCGTCCGCGGCCGGTCCATGGAATCCGTGGTTGCGGGCGCATTATATGCAGCCTGCCGGCGCCATGAAGTTCCTCGCACGTTAGATGAGATGAGCGAAGCTTCCGGCATTGAGAAGAAAGAAATTGGCAGGACGTATCGTTTTATTACGCGAGAGCTCGAAGTCACCGTCAAGCCCAGCAATCCGGCTGATTACATCCCGCGCTTCGCTTCAGCGCTGAAGCTCACGGCAGAAACGCAGTCCAAAGCTGTGGAGATCCTGGAAATGGCCCGGGACATCGAATTAACGTCGGGAAGAGGCCCCACGGGCATTGCTGCTGCGGCTCTTTATGTAGCAAGCTTAGTGCATGGCGAGAAGCGCACGCAGCGGGAAGTGGCAGACGTCGCTGGAGTAACGGAAGTCACGATCAGAAATCGGTATAAAGAGCTGATCAAGCGCTTGAAGCTTGCGAAGCAGGTTGAGAAGAGCAAGAAGAAATAGATGAGTTCTGTGCTGCGGTTTTGCATCTCCATCGCTTTCCCAAACTCCCATGAACCCTTTACTCATTGCCCATGCGGAGGATCCGGACGGCCTGATTTCCCGCGCTTTGCTGATGCGGGCTTTCTTTATCGACGATAAAGATCCCCAAGACCACGTCTTTGTCCGCTATGACCGGCTGGTCGAAAGCCTTCAGGAAGCAGTTGAAAAAGCCAGGACGCACGAGGCACTCTCTGTCGCAGACCTGTCCGTCAATGACCGGTTGCTGCAAGCGGACGGGGATAATTCCCTTCTGGAACAAGTAGCTGCCGGAAAAACCCTGCATTGGTTTGACCATCACGACGGTACGGCAGCGCACCAAAAAGAGCTGAACGAGCAGGGAATAGCCGTACAGTACCATAAAGACCAGTGTGCATCCCTGCTGGTGGCTCACTATTTCTGTTTAAGCCATCCTTATGAGAAAATGCTGACGAGAATTGCCCAAGCCAGCGATTATCCCGGCCCTCTCCATGAGCCGGCTGCGGTTCGCCTAGGCAACGATCTGACAAGAATTATTGCTCTCGCCAATGAGACCCTGGACTATCGCTGCCTTCTGGATCTCGCTTGCGACCTTCGCGATGAGCAGTGTTTTGATCAGCATCTGCAACTCTCTCCTCCGTGGCAGGAGCATGTTGCAGCTTTTACTCTCCGGGAAAGCCAGGCGTATGCCGAGCTTACGGAGAGCGTGGAGATGATTTCGCAGGGTGATCGGCGGATTGTTTTTGGCTATGCTTCACCGCTGCTCTCTCCCAAGCCGGGGCCGGGCTATCTCCGCGAGCAGTACCGGGATATCGCTGAGATTTTTATTTGCCTGTTCAAGCCGCCGGTGCGGAACCATCTGATATTTATCTGCGAGGATTCTTCTTTTCCCGTCGTGCCTTTTGTGCAGAGCTTGGGCGGCGGCGGCCGGGGGAATGGCGGCGGGTTTACGCTGGAGTATGACGTGACGCCGGAGAATTACCCGCAGGTAAAAGAGATGCTTTTAGAAAAGATGAAGAGATATGAGTAGAAAAAGTTCTTCGCCTAAAAAGCTGCCGCATACTGTTTTGCCAGCTGGAAATATTTTTGCGCGGATTGTATCATTTCAGCTCTTTTCTCAGCGCTCAGATTCTGATCATCCGAGGTAAAGCAGGCAATCTTTGCTCGGATGTACGCCCGGTAGCACTTGTAGAAGTCCAGCAGTTTGGGGATGTCCTTATCGCTGCTCAGCTTCTCATATTCTTCGATAAACAGCTGTGCCAACTCTTCTTTTCCATGAAACTCTAAGTCCATCGCCATGAAGGCAATTTCTGCAATGACGTCCGAGCAGGGGAAGCGTTGGTTGAAGACAATGCCGTCGAAGATATGCATGCCATCAGGGGTCACAAAGACATTTGCCGAATGGAAATCGCCATGGCAGTGCTTGATCTTATTCTGGTGCACCCGTTTTTTGAATAGCGCCGTATGGCCTTTGATAAAATGGTTCACTCTTTGTTGCAGGAAAAAGAAATCTTCTGCCGGGATGCACTGCGGCGTATACTTCGCGGTTTGCTGGAAATTTTCATCCCAATTAAACTGAATGCTCGGCATGCTGCCAAAAGAGCTGATCTCTTCATCAGCGGGGGCTTTCTGGTGGAACGCGAAGATTTTCTGCGCTAAGAGTTTCATCTGGCTGGCTCCGATGTTCCCCTTGTTGAGTCGCTTGTCCAGAGTAGCTTCCGGATCCATCTGTTTCATGCTGATGGCATATTCGATAATCTCTCCGGAGCCCTGTACCCGAATGCTGCCGCCTTTTTCTTTGGTGATGGGCAGAACGCCTAGATATAGTTCTGGAGAAATGAGGGAGTTGTACCGGACCTCTTTCTCGCATTGCTCTTTGCGTTTCTCCAGCGTTGAAAAGTCCAGAAAGCCGAAATTGACAGGCTTGTTGATCTTGTAAGCTCTCTCTCCCGTAAGAAAAACCAAAGATGCTGCCGTCGTAATCGAAGAGATATTGTCGGTAGGGTGGGGAAAGGCTTGGCGGGTAGAGAGTGCTGCCAGAAGCTCTTTGAGATGCTCTTCGCCGTTCTCCTTTTTATGCCCCATGACCTCTGCCACTGCTGCTCTTCTACAATCACAACCTATTTAAATCTTAAGAAATTGAGTCCCCGTATGGTTCCGCAGCCCGGCGATCGCGTTACGATAACAACCCAAAAAAGAACCGAAGAAGGCTTGCTCATGCCCAGCCCTGCTCCGGATACGGTTATTATTAAGCTGGACAATGGCTATAATCTGGGCTTCCCCAAGAAAGAGGTTACAAAAATGACTGTTCTCCAGAAAGCTTCAGCAAAAAAAGCTGCTCCTGCAAAACTGGCAAAACGTGCGGGGCTTCCCACCATTGCCATCCTCCATACCGGCGGCACGATCGCTTCTAAAGTAGACTACCGCACTGGCGGCGTGGTTTCGAGTTTCGCCCCCGCTGAGCTTGTGGGCATGTTCCCTGAGCTGCAGCAGATCGCCAACATTGAATCGGAACTGGTAGCCCAGATGTGGAGTGATGACCTGCGTTTTGCCCATTTCTCTCTGATCGCCAAAGCCATCGAGAAACACGTCAAAAAAGGCGCCAAAGGCATCATCATCGGCATGGGGACTGACAATTTAGCTGTTGCGGCTGCTGCCCTCGCATTTATCGTCGAGAAAAGTCCGGTGCCGATCGTTCTCGTCGGTGCGCAGCGCTCCTCTGATAGGGGCAGCAGCGATGCGGCCATGAATCTCATTTGCGCAGCAGAGTTCGCAGCAAAGTCCGATTTTGGCGGCGTCGCGATCTGCATGCACGAATCGTCCGAGGACGCCGGTTGCGTCATTCTGCCGGCATGCAAGACCTACAAGCTGCATGCTTCCCGACGGGATGCTTTCAAAGCGGTCAATGCTGGAGCAATTGCCCGGGTGGATTACAAAACCAGAAAAATAGAATTTCTGGAGAAAGGCTATCCCAAACGTGCTGCGCAGCTCATGCTCAAGCCCAAGATGGAAGACAAAGTCGGCTTGCTGAAGATTCACGTGAATATGTTCCCGGAGCAATTTAGCTTCTTCGCGGGCTATAAAGGGCTGATTATCGAAGGCACGGGCTTAGGCCAGACCCCGGGACAGGTGCCGAATCCGCAAGCAGCGATCCATAAGAAGATATACCCTGCGCTCCAGAAAGTGATTGATTCCGGTTGTGTGGTCGTCATGACGACGCAATGCCTCTTTGGCGGTGTGAATATGAATGTGTACGACAAAGGACGGGACTTGCTGCAATTGGGTGTCATCCCCGGAAAAGATATGCTGGCGAATACGGCACTGGTGAAGTTATCCTGGCTGCTGGGAAATTATCCGCGGAAAGAAGTGCCAAAGCTCCTGCAGCAGAATCTGCGGGGGGAGATGAATGAACGGCTGGGATATGAACGGGAGTTTGTTTCTGAGCTTTCATAGAAAAACCAGTTGAAAAGATGATGTCAGACCATTTTGTAAAAATGAATGAACGGACGCGTGAAACGGTTCGGGTTATACTATATAGTATTTCACTCGTGGCTTTAGTTGCGATGTTTGCTTTGCTAGCTCTCTGATACCATGACAAAAATCTTTATTACATGCATCCTCTCCGTTTTTTTGCTGGTTATTAGTTGTGCTCCCCTCCCTCCAGAAAAATCCTGCACGACGGCTGCTGATTGTGTTCCGGCAGCGTGCTGCCATGCGCAGAATGCCGTGAATCAAGAGTATAAGCCGGACTGTTCTGAGACCCTGTGCACGGCCGTCTGCGAGCCCCGGACGCTGGACTGCGGGCAGGGAGAGATACAATGTGTTCGTGGGGAGTGTACTGTCGTTTTGACAGAATAATTGTAAAATAAGCTCAAAACCCGCACAATATTTATATATTCAAATGCCTTTCCTTCCCGTTAGATGGGCGATAGTATTGATAGGCTAGTTGTAGAAGAATTTCTGAGGAGAGAGAGGCAGAAAGAGCAATATCGTGAAGTGCAGGTGCCTTTAGAGCTTCCGCTTCCTTTGCCCTACCGGCCCGGAGAGCGGGATCCTGAGGAAGAAGAAAGAGAAGATGGCGAGCGGCGGGGCGAAGTGGTCATTAAGATTTACGATGATGATGATGATGGGGAAAAAGAAGATCCTTCTGTCGTAGAATTTCAGATGTAGTCAAAACCTTTTTTAATTATCCTTTGTTTTATTGAGATATGCCTGAGCTTTCTTCTTCTTTTTTTGCCCGCGATACGGTAATTGTCGCCCGGGAGCTGCTCGGCAAAATCATCTCCGTCAATGGCTGCTCTGGCCGCATTGTGGAAACGGAAGCCTACGGCAGAGATCCGGCCTCGCATGCCTACAAGCGGACGGAACGCAGCGCGCTGATGTTTGATACGTGTGCGTACGTCTACGTGTACCTGATTTATGGGATGTACTGGTGCCTGAATTTCACGACGGAAAAAGACGAAGCCGGTGCGGTCCTTATCCGAGCAGTGGAGCCGCTTTCCGGCCTAGCAGCAATGCAGAAGCGGCGGGGGACGAAAGAAAAGAGAAATCTCTGCAGCGGGCCGGGAAAATTGTGTTCCGCTTTGGGCATCGACAAACAGTTCAATGGCCTGCCGCTGGGAAAACGCGTAAAAGTCTTTGACGACGGCTATGCGGTCGGGAGGATCGGCAGGAGCTCTCGCATCGGCATTACGGATGCCCGGCATTTGGAATGGCGTTTTTTCATTCCAGAAAATGCCTATGTGAGTCGGTGAACAGAAAAAGATATAAGAGCTTCTTCCCCTAGCCTAAAAAATGGTGCTCGTTACGCTCACCGGCGAATCAGGAACGGGAAAGAGCACTCTTGCTCGGCATTTGCTTACGTCCCCGGATTTTTCCATGGTCACCAGCACCACCACCAGAAAGCAGAGGCTTTCAGATTTACCGAACGAGTATGAATACATCCGTCCTGATGACTTTTCTGCGATAGAAACTGCTCATGGCTTTATCTGGACAGCTCTGTATGCAGGTAACCACTATGGAACTCGCTATGCTGCTATCGACCTTGCTCTGGCCTCTTCCGGATACTCGCTTATGCTGTTGGTCCCCCAAGTTCTTCCCATCCTTTATTCTTATACGAAAGATGTGGAACCTTTTTTCATCAGGACGCCGCCGCGGGAAGTTCTGGAACAACGGCTCAGGCAGCGCGGTGATACTGAAGAGGATATTGTTCGGCGTTTGCAAAATGCTGGGCAGTGGGAAGCAGATGCGGCAGCATCGGGGATTCCTTATCGTTTTATTGCAAACGAAGGGCCGATAGAACAGGCAGTTGGGCAAATTCTGTCTGGTTTATGATTAGTCAGGCTCTCTTTTTGGGAGCAAAATACTCTTTGCCTACACCAACCATTAGTAATACTGTAAAAATGATGAGTGTAATAATGTACCCTTTTAGATATTGAAAATTGAGAATTGCCAGAGGAATGATGAGCATCCCAAGCAAACCAGAAAGCTTAGTCCATTTTGTAGACTTGAATTTTCCTTGATTTTTATGAAACAAATACATAAATGCCGCTCTGGGGATATTAGCTAAAACGAATAAAGCGATCAAAAAAAGAGACACTTTATTCATGACAATCAAAGCAATAGCCCCGCTACCCATAAATAGGGCATCTACCAACGGATCATAAACTGCGCCAAATTTTGTTTCCTGATGAAGCTTTTTTGCAACAGTTCCGTCCAACTCCGTTAGTATAACGACAACAAACACACTAAGAGCTAAAATGCTTTTTTCTTGTAAGATGAAATAAACCAAAGGTATCGTTAATAGTGCTCTCACTGACGTGAGAAAGTTAGGAATATTTAGCTTTTTTTCCATTGTTGTTCTTTACAATTTTTACCACTATATATGCTTTTATTGAACTTTCTGGCTTTTTCGTGTAAACCTTAATAAAAAAAGCCCTCTTTTTCCCATTCTCACGCGGGGGTGGGAGAGTGGCCAAATCCGCTAGCTTGAGGGGCTAGTCCCTTAGTGGGTTCGCGTGTTCGAATGCAAGTAACCTATGCAAGTTGGCGGGCATAAAGCCCACCGAGACGAACGAGGTTACTGCTCGAAAGTCACGTCCCCCGCATTTGGTTTATACTTTCAGTTTTATTTGGCTTGGCAAAGCTGGGGGTACAATCTGAATGTTTCTTAATAGAAAAGCATTTAAACAGTTATAAACTCTTTGATCCCAGAGAAAAAGAGGTGTTGTAGATGGCTAAAAAGAGGGTATGTTTAGGAGGGAGTGCAATGTCTGAAAAAGAAAAACAAGCCATCAAAGAGAGCATAGTTCGGTTGTCTGGTATCATTAAAACAGGAGAAACTGGTTCTCAAATCATTCGGTCTATACGGTTAAAATAGGTGTTTGCTTTTGATTCAGGATCACTTTGATAGCAGCATAATTGCTGAGATTTGGACTGATAAACCAAAGTCTAAGCAATCTAAAGAGAAGTGCCAGCAATATCTTTATACTGTTCTTACCAAATACAAATCAGCTCGATTTACTCTCTTGAATTTGGGAGAGTTAAAGAAAGTAATAATGTACAAAGTGAGGGAATCCCAGAGCAAACTTAATGCCTTAGAAACTGTTAAACACTGGTTGGAAAATGGCATTGACTTGTGCTCCCCCCAATTTGAGGCATTTCAAATTGCTTTGGAATTGAAAGAAGTGATGGGGTGGGGAGCCGAGCCGATGGATATGTTGCATATCGCGACGGCAATCGAGAAAAAAGCCAGACGATTTGTAACCCTTGAAGAAAACATCCTCCAGCGAGAAGCGTTTATTCAGACGGTAAAAGACAGATACGACCTTAAGATTGTACCTCCTTAATTTTTAACTCTTTCCTAAACCTTTTTAAATCCCCTATCTTTCTGTTCTCCCATGGCCAGCCCCTGGGAAGTCACGCCGCACCTAAAGACCCCGCCTACACTTAAAAATCCGATTCTCATCGAAGGCCTGCCCGGCATCGGCAATGTGGGAAAGATTGCCATCGATTTCCTGATCGAAGAGCTGGGCGCCAAGAAGCTCTATTCGTTCTTCTCCTACCGCTTTCCGCATTCTGTCTTTGTTAATGAGAAAAATCTCGTCGAAATGCCCAAGATCGAGATGTATTACATGTCTTTTCCTGCCGGCAGCAAGAAGCGGGATGTGCTGCTGCTGCAAGGGGATATCCAGCCCATCGATGAGGAGAGCTGTTATGCTTTTTGTGAAGAGATTCTGAATCTCGCCAAGAAATATCGCTGTACGGAAGTCATCACCACCGGCGGCATCGGCCTGCAGGCTATTCCCGAACAGCCCCGCGTATTTTGCACCAGCAATGATACGGAATTATTCAAGCACTATGCCACGAAAGAGCTGCTGGTCGAGAAAGATATTTTTGGCGTCGTCGGCCCTATTGTCGGCGTTTCCGGCATTCTGCTCGGCCTCGGCAAGAAGCGTGGTGTCAAAGGTGTGGCGTTGCTGGCGGAGACTTTTGCGCATCCGCTCTACCTGGGCGTCAAAGGGGCAAAGGAAATCATCCGGGTTCTGGAGCAGAAATTCGGCTATGGCATTGACCTGAAGAAAATGGGCAAAGAAATTCTTGAAGCCGAGCGGGAAACCATGAAGAAGACGAAAGAATGGCTTTCCGAAGTGGCGGTGCAGCAGGCTGGCGCTAAGGGGAAGAAGAAAGATGTGGGATATATTGGGTAGAGATTCTTTTTGAGTTCTCTGCACTACGCCTTCCCCATCGTCCACAGCCCCTCAAAGAAGCTGGAAAATGATTTGGCAATCGCTGCAGAGCGGATATGGATGCAGGTGAATTCTTTTTGGTAGGAGAAGATGAAGCTATTATCCCCGATAACCATGATAGCTGAAGGGCTGAGTTCGGTGACGCTTCGTATTCTCGTGAGTTTAAGTTTTTGAAAAAATTTCCAATAGTCCGTCCCGCGGTCTGTAAAGATCATCCGCGCCGGCTTGTGCAAACGTACCCGTTCGTGATGCCAGTGCTGCCAGAAGGTGTTAAACACGTTATCTTTCGAAGAGCGCACGCCTATGATCCGAACTTCGCCGGATGCTTTGTGGAGCGCATCATACACTACAGGCTTTATGCCCCGGAAGCCTTTCACGAGATAGACATTCTCGACGGGCTCCGTAAACTCTTTTATTTTCTGCAGTTCCGGAACCAGCTGCTCCAGCTTTTTGGCTCGTTCGCTTATCTTTTCTTTCTGCTCTTCCAGATACAACAAAAGGCTCTGGGGTTCTGCGGCAATAAACTGCTTGACATTCTGCTCCACGACGACTTCCACGAGCCCTTTGTCGACGAGCTTGTAGAGCGTTTCATAGACTTTCCCTCCTGCTATCTGGGCTTCTTTGACGATTTTTCCAGAAGGTGATTTGCCTATTCTCAGCAGCGTCAGATAGGCCTTGGCTTCATTCTTCGTCAGTCCGGCATCTTCCAGGAGCTTTTCGTGCATACTCCCCACATGGGGGGAGGCAATATTTAAGTGTTGCGCTGGTTCTTTGCTCCCTATTCAAAACGAGGAGGTGCGCTATCCATGAATCAACACCTGAGCAGAACACCAAACGGCATCGTCAGAACGTTTCCCATCCCTACCGGCTATCTTTTTGTCGGCGATTACTCCAAAGGCCCGTTAGAAACGTTGTCCATCGGCGATTATGGAAAAGCCAGAAATGTCAAAGCTGATTTTTTGGGATACACGAAAGAAATCGAAGGAGTTCCTAATACCCATTGTATGCCGCTCAGTGATAAGTGGGTGGTGACGGTGAGCACCCAATACGGCTGTCCCATGAAATGCACGTTTTGTGATGTTCCGAATGTGCCGTTTCGCGGGAATGCTTCATTTGAAGATTTACGAGAGCAACTCTATAACGCGCTTAGCCTGTTCCCAGAAGTCAGCTATACAGAAAGGCTCAATCTCCATTATGCACGGATGGGTGATCCTATCTTCAATGAGCAGGTTTTTGCTTTCTCCCGATGGCTTCATGGCAATAAAAGACAGATCCAGGAGGATACCGGGTTACGAATAGAAGTCTTGCATCCGGTTTTAACGACTTCTCTGCCCAGGAAGTTTGGAAAATTAGAAGAGAGGATTCAGGAATGGTGCAGCATAAAAAATGATGTTTATCATGGGCAGGCGGGGCTCCAGTTTAGCATCAATTCAACGAATGAAGCGCAAAGGACCCAGATGTTCAGCGGCCAGCAATTGCCTTTAGAGGATTTCGCGCGCATTGCGGAACGATTGCCCGCGCCCGTCAGCAGAAAATATTGCTTAAACTTTGCCTACTCCACAGATTTTGAGATTGATGCCGGAAAGGTTGCCTCCCTGTTTGACCGGGAGAAGTTTATGGTGAAGATCACCCCCATCCATAACAATAATGCTTGCCGGGAGA
>CAZOPZ010000021.1:0-2000 GCA_964582035.1 uncultured Methanosarcinales archaeon
TCACGCGCCACGATTGCGGCATGGCACGTCACGCCGCCTTCATCAGTAACGATGGCCGCAGCCCGCTGCATCGCCGGCACAAAGTCCGGCATAGTCATTTTAGTAACAAGAACATCCCCTTTTTGCACCTTGCTGAGCTCGCCAGCGCTCAGGACGATGCGTACCGGCCCAGAGGACATGCCCGCAGAGGCGGTTTCTCCCCTGAGAAGAATTTTCCTTTCCTCTTCCCCAGCAACGGTTTCTTTCTGGGCTTCAGCAGCAAAAGTCGTCACGGCCCTCGTCTGGACAATATACACCTGCCCTTTCTCGACGGCCCATTCGACATCCTGCGGCTTGCCATAGTGCTCTTCCAGCTTCTTTCCCAGCCGCGCCAGTTCTTGGATAATGGTGTCGGGAATAACCTGCCGGGCCTGCAGCTCTTGGGGAATCTCTTTTTTTTCGTTTTTTCCAAATACATTGCGGAACAGGCCGATATCCTGCTTGCGTACTTCAATTTTTTTAATTTCCCGGGTCTTCTTTTCTACGATGTACAGGTCTGGATTCACTTCCCCGCCGACGATCAGCTCGCCTAAGCCGTAGATGGCCTCGATGACAATCTCATCTGCATGGTTCGTCGCCGGGTTGATGGTAAACATGACCCCGGACTGCTCCGCATTCACCATCTTCTGCACAATCGCCGAGATGAACACTTTCATATGGTCAAACCCATGCTTGGCCCGGTAATAGATAGCCCGTGCGGTGAAGAGCGAAGCCCAGCAGGCTAACACTGCTGCCACAGCCTGATTTTTCCCTTTCACGTTTAGAAACGTCGCTTGCTGCCCAGCAAAGGAAGCGGTGGGCAAGTCTTCCGCAGAAGCACTGCTTCTCACCGCCACGAAGACGTCTTTCGCATCCACCAACTCCGCTGCCTTTTTTCGTTCAGAACCCAGCAGTTCGTAATTCAGCCGTATTTCTTCAGCGATATCTTCCGGAATCGGCGTTCTCAGAATAAGCTGCTGCACCTGCTCCGCAATCTTCTGGAGCGTGTCCGTATCTTCGACGTTCAACCCCTGCAGCAGCTGCGCAATCTTCTCTCGGATTTGGGTACGGTCAAGATATTCTTTATAGGCCGCTGTGGTGACGGCAAATCCCCCGGGAACGGGCAGGCCGAGATTATACATAATGCCGAGATTGACGCCCTTGCCGCCAGCAAGGGGCAGGGCATCTTTATCCAAGTCCTTGAACCAGACGACGTATGTGCTCATGGGAACCTCTTTTGGTTTCTAAGAGGAAGCTGGAGCTTTTATGGTTTGTGGTGGGGGATGAGAGAAAGAAGAAAAGTTATTTCATGTTCCAAAGCGATATTCCATCTCAAAAAGAACTAAAGCACTATCGGCTATCGCCTCTCCAATATGCTTTATCAATTTCCTCCATCAAGAGGCGAAAGTGAATAGGGTCCATAGTATCTTTCAATTTTTGGTAATCTGCCTTTAATCCTCTCAGCTCGTCTAGACTCAAAGTATTAAAATATTCCCGCTGTTCTTCAAGAAATAATCTTTCTTCCGGATCGCGGTGTACCATGATTATTTGATTATTTCATTGAAATTTAAATGTTATGAACGTTAAAGTAACTTTTGACAAAAAATCTTACAGGGTGAGCTTTTATTCTTACGGAACCCCAATTATGCTCCGAACAGAAAACTCTCCATCACTCCATACCGCGCCCCTTCCGGCGTTACCGTACTTTCATAAAGAACCAGTTCCGTAACCGGCATCTCGCTGCAACTGCTCTTTGTTCTTCTTCGACTTTACCCTCGCCAGCGTCACATGCGGCTTTTCCTCCTGCTCATTCTTGCGAATAAAGCCCAGCTGCTGATCAAGCTCTGTCATGAGCACCAGCAAATCGCCGTTTTCCACGCCAACCCAGATGACCCGCATATGCTCGGGCGAAGGAAAAACACCGACGTGCTGTACCTGAACCAGAAAAGGCTGCCGGGAAGCAGCAACTTTCCGAAGAATCT
>CAZOPZ010000021.1:2010-5291 GCA_964582035.1 uncultured Methanosarcinales archaeon
CGTTCAATCTGGCTCTCGTCAACCTTTCCCAGAAATTTCAGCGTAAAATGGAGCTGTTCCGCCGTAGCCAGATGCAAGTCCGCGCCGCTCTGCTGCAGCGGCTGAAGCAGCTGTTCCGCTATCTTCTGCCGTACTTCCAAAGAAAGCGGAACTCCCACAAACAACCGTTTTTTCATGGAAAAGAAACTCCACCGCTAAAGCGGGGAGGTTTACTCTTCTTCCGAATTTTTCCCGTCATCTTCAGAGTCATCTCCGAAGTCTTCCGTGTCTTCGTAGGACTCCTGCTCTTCTGCAGGCTGCTGGAGCTCTTCGGGATTGACTGTTTCGTACTTTTTCTCTCGGGGCTGCCCTTCGGCTTTTCCCACGACTTCCGCAAAGCCCATGTTCCGCAGCACTTTGGTGACTCGGATCTTCACAAAATCGCCTTTCTGGGTTCCTGGAACGAACAACACAAACCCTTTGACTTTGGCGATGCCATCGCCTTTGCCACCAACGCCTTCGATGGTGACTTCATATGTTTCCCCCTCTCTCACGGGGACTTCTTGTTCGGGATACATGCTGTAATTACCTCCATTACTTAATAAAGAAAGAAAAAGATTGCTCCTATAAAAAGGTGCTGGTGGGGGATTATACGTTTTGGAGTAGGAGCGTTATTGAAAAGTAAAGGCTCTTCCTTGCAACTCACTCCCGCAGCTCATGGGTCTCCTGAAAGCGCACCATGCGGGCAAAAGGCCCCGGCTTCTTCAGCAGATCAGTATACGAACCGGTCTCAACCACTTTTCCCTGGTCCAGAACCACAATGAGGTCCGCCCGCCGTATGGTCGATAAGCGATGGGCAATAATGATAGTCGTTTTCCGTTTCCCCAGCGAAAAAATCGATTCCTGAATAAACCGCTCCGATTCCGAATCCAGAGAAGATGTCGCCTCATCAAAAATATAGATGTCGGGATCTTTCAGCAAAGCCCGGGCGATGCTGATCCGCTGCTTCTGCCCGCCGGAGAGGCGGATGCCTTTCTCCCCGACGAGAGTTTCATAGCCCTGCGGAAATTGCCTAATGAATTCGTGAGCATGCGCTTTCTGGGCGGCCGCCACAACTTCTTTCTGCGAAGCATACGGCTTGGCAAAGCGGATATTCTCCAGCACTGTCCGGTTGAAGATTTCGACCTGCTGGGAAACCACGGCAATGCGGCTTTTATAATCATGCATCTTATACGCCCGCAAGTCTTGCCCATCAACCCGTATGGCGCCTGAAGACACGTCATAATTGCGCAGCAATACCTTGACAAAAGTGGTCTTCCCCGAACCGGATCTTCCCACCAAAGCCACGATCTTACCAGAGGGAATGGCTAGAGAAACATGGTGCAGTGCCGGCTCTTTCTTGCCATAGGAAAAAGTGACATCGCGGAATTCAATATTCCCCGCTAACTGCCGGACGGGCCAGGCATGGGGAGCATCTTTCAAAGCCGGCTCCAGCTTTACTAACTCCGCCAGGCGATCGATAGATTCCATGGCATCGCCCAGATGGCTGTACAGCCGGCCGATACGGAACGTCGACAAGAACGCCCGCTCGGTTAAAGTATACACCAGCACTAACGATCCCGGCGTGATCGTGCCTTTGACCACCATAAAAACAGCCAGCGAAAAAGTTGCTATCCTTCCCAAGGCTACCAGCAGATCCCGCCAGATAAGGATGTTTTGCGTCGATTGGGTTCGCACCCGAGCCGTCTGCCGATAGCGCTGCAAGAGCTGCCGGAACGCCCGCAGCTGCTTCTTCTCCTGTACATAATCTTTCACAGTGGCAATATTGAAGAGCGACTCCCCTAACTCGCCGACAGCATGGTCAAAGATGGAATGATACTTTTGGCGGAGCGGCTGGACTTTTTTTCCTTCGTATAACGTGATGCCCACCACAAAAGGCAGAAAGACGGCAAAGATGGCTGCCAAAAGCCATTGTTCGTACAAGAGCAATCCCACCGTCAGGAACATCTGCACAAAAGAGGGAAGGAATTCATTGAAAGCAAACCACAGCAGATCGCCTAATTTCTGGGCCCCTTTGGTGATCTTGGAAACTTGGGCTCCCGTGTTTCTGGACTCATGGTATTCTAACGGCAAGTCCAAGAGTTTCTGCTTGGCTTTCTGCAGCAAAGCTACCTCATAGCCGATGATCCAGTCATTTTCCCAATTTTTGGTGAAATAGTCCATGACCGCCATGGCTATGTAAGCGGCTAAAACGCCCAGCAGCAGGAAGAGAAAAGTAGCAAAGATGGTCTGGCCCTGCACAATCCCATCAATAATCTCTTTGATGAGAATGATGGGGATGAACTTGATAATTTCAAAGATCAGAGCAATGAAAACGCCCCAGAGAAAGCCTTTTTTCACTTCCGGCATGATTAAAAAAATCTTGCGCAGGAGGGGGTAGGACATAAACAGAAAAAAGAAGCCGGCATTTATATGCTTGTCGTGGAAGGGGGATAGCACTCCACAAAATTAATTAAGGATGGCTGTTCTCCGCATCGCATGGTGCTCATCCAAACCGATTATCAGCCTCCCGAGTACGTTGTTACGGGCGCCGCCGGCTTTATCGGCTCGCAGATGGTGCAGCACTTGCTCACCCATAAAAAACGGGTGCGGGCAACGGATATCCGAGAGCCATCTTGGCTGAAAGCGCATCAAAAAGAACGGGAAAGCGGCCAGCTGGAGTTTGTGGCGGCCGATCTCACCGATGCGCCTTCCCTGGAAAGGGTAGTCAAAGGCACTAAATACCTGCATCACATCGGTGCGCTTTTCCATCATGCGGCATCCCCTGATGATCTGATGCGGGTCAATGCGGATGGAACAAAAAATATCTGTACTGCTGCCCTGAAAAATGATTTCGAACGGATCGTCCATGTCGGCAGCATGACTATCTATGGCCACAACCAAGTTCCGGAGGAAGGTGCCAAGTATGCGATTACCGAGCAGAAAAAGCCGGATCCGGCGGATCCGTATGCCTTTTCCAAGCAGCGGAGCCGGGAAATCGCTGCGGGGTATAATAACTGGAATAACCTGAGTGTCTTTATTGTTGACCCAGCCGGCGTTTTTGGCCCACACAGCAGATATGGCAACGTTAGCATCATCAAAATGCTGCTGGACGGCATGATGCTCCTCCCCGATGGCGGAAAGCATCGGGCCTCGATGGTGCATTCCTATGACGTCGTGCGGCTGTGTGATTTTCTGATGCATGTGGATATCACCCATGACAGCAATGACCCGCAAGTGCTTTCTTACTTGGCTTCAGATTA
>CAZOPZ010000021.1:5369-18867 GCA_964582035.1 uncultured Methanosarcinales archaeon
GGTAACGGGCAAAGAGCTGATGGACGGAATTTGGAAAAAGATTCCTAAAGAATTGCAGCATAATTTCGCACGGAAAATCACCGAACATATCCCTGTACGAAGCTGGTGGCTCCTTCCCGTGGCCCATCTGGCTGATACTGTTGCGAAGATGTACAATGCCACTATAGGAAAAGCCGGCAAAGGCCACATCTGGCATCCGGAGCTTGATCCCCGTGCCATCAAATACGGCTTCGGTGACCATTCTGCCAGCCCGGAGAAAGCGCAGAAAGCAGGATTTCTGCACAACTATCCGGAAACCTGGCAGACCATCAATGAAGTCATGGACTGGCACACCTATCACGGGCTGATAAAAGAACGGTTAGAAAAGAAGAAGAAGAAAAAATAATAAAAACAAGACGTTTATTCCACGTCTTGCAAGCCGCCTTCTGTTACCATGAAGCAGCATTCTCCGTCCGCCAAGTTCGGCGCATCAATCAGCTTCGCTACCCGCGAGCCTTTCTTGCCCTTCCGCAGATAGATGCGGAACGTCGACGCATGCGCAACGACGTGGCCACCAATTGCGGTGGTCGGATCGCCGAAGAACTGGTCCGGCTTAGCCATCACTTGGTTGGTGACGTACACGCAGAGATTATTGGTCGTTGCTAGTTTTGACAGGGCGTGCATATGCCGGTTCAGCTTCTGCTGCCGCTCTGCCAACGTTCCACGACCGATAAATTCCGCCCGGAAATGGGACGTCAACGAATCGACGACCACCAGGCGCACTTTCTTTTTCTGCTCCGTAAGGAGGCTTTCCGCTTTCTCAGCGAGCAGCATCTGATGGTCTGAGTTATATGCTCTTGCCACCATGATCCTATCCAGCGCATCTTCAGGATCTATTCCTGCGCCAGTAGCCAGCTGTATAATGCGCTCGGGGCGGAAGGTATTTTCCGTATCGATGTACACGGCGAACGCATCCGGGTCTTCTTTCAGCACGTTGACAGCCAAAGCATGGCCTATCTGCGTCTTTCCCGAGCCGAATTCCCCGAAGCATTCGGTGATGGCTCCAGTCTCAAAGCCGCCGCCCATGAGCAGGTCAAATTGCTTGCTGCCCGTCGAGAGTTTGGAAACGATCTGGCGACGCTTGAGCACATCAGCCCCCGTCTCAAAGCCCATCTTCATGCTTTCCCGGGCGGCCTGGATCATTTTCCGCGCTACGGCTTCAGAAACGCCCGTCGCTTCCACGAGTTCGCCGAGCGTGGCCACGGCAACGGCCAGAAGATCCCGGAATCCGGCGGACTCCAGCTTTTCAGCCGTCGCTGCGCCGACACCAGGAAGATCAGTAACAGAAAAATCCCGCACTTTCACTTCGACCACTTGTTTTGTTTCGGTCATCAGTATGCACCTCCGATTCGTTGTTCCTGCAATACGAGAAACTCGTATGCTTTCTGCAGGACCACTTGCGCTCGCGGCAGGTCATTTACCCGCATGGAGTTGGTCGATTGCCATTTCCCTTCTTTATCGGTGTAGCTTCGCTCTAAAGCGATAGTCCGATATTCCGTGGGCTCGCCACTGGCGCTTTTTCCATTGTTCTGCCAGATGGTCGCGGCAACTCCTCCTGCTCTAAACTTTTTCTCCGGCAGATTGCCGGCACGTTCTGTACTTATTTGTTCTGTTTTCATTTTTGTTCTCTCCTCGCTTTGCTTTCGCATTTTATTTCACCATTGGCCAACGGCGAGGCGCAACTGTTTTCAGCTGCTAGGGTATTCGGGGAGCTGCTCCTATTTAAACTCTGCCCGCAGCTGTCCAGTGTGTCCAGTGGCGGTTCAGAAATGGCTGTAACAGGGAAATTTTTAGTTTTTAGGCGGCAGGAGCACTGGACAGGAGGAGTGTCCGAGCGGCTGAACAGGGGACTTCAGAACATCTTTCTTAGGGGTTTTATTACGATCCCGGTAACCTCAATTTTTCAAATGATGGGATGAAATGAGTTTAACGGGAGTTAAACTCCCCCCATCTCAGAACGCCGAAAAGCTCCAGCACGCCCTCTTCACCGCTTCACTCAGAATCGTCTTCCGACACTTTTCTCAGTTGCCGGACATCCACCGCACAAGAATCCTGCATGTTTCTTTCGCCTTCTTCATAAATGATGGCTAGGCCCGTTTGTCCGATATATCCGAAATCATAGACTTTATTTTCGGGGAGGTAAAGAACTTTTTCTCCGCTCTCGAAAGGGGTTTGGGGTGTAAATCTCCGCGGGAAATCTCGGCCTTTCGATGCCAACCGCAGCGCTTCCGCACACGTCTCTTCCAAGGTCTTCTTGACATCTTTGTCCGGCGCATCTAATTGTAAGTCGTATGCTATTGTACGCAGTTCCGGAAAATTGCCGTCGCTGCCGACGCAGAACCGCACTCTTTTGTCATGCTGGTAATTGGTCATCCATTGCCCTAATTCAATCCGGGTCATCGCTCCATATACTTTCTGGCAATTATGCTCCGCTTCTCCCGGCAGCCAGAAGAGGACAGCTCCGCCGCTTTCGGACTCGGGCAAGCCGGCGATGTCCAAATAATGCCGTTCCCAGGCTCGCTGTCTCGGAAAGAAGTTTTCATCGCCGGAGAGAAGATATTTCTTAAGGTTCTCCCGTACACCCCGTCGCGGAGAAGCGATGATCACTTCCGAATCTTCTGAAAGAATGATCTCAATAGCCTCATCCTGCCAGTTTGGTGCGCTTCCGATTGGCCCCGCTAAGAAGATAAGTGGCACATCAAGGCTCGCTACGTACGTCTTCGGAAGAATAATATTCCCCATGACTAAACAAAAACAAAGAGGCTTTAAATGAATTTGTATGAAACAGCCTCGGGGTTCAAAGAGAAGAGATTATTTAAGCTGTTGCTGCACACAGTACTTCAGAATCAGTTAATAAAGATGAGGACTCCCTCACTAAATTTTGGCCACGCTCTACAATCTGGTTTCTTCGGAGCATTTCAAACATGAGCTGAACGAAGATTATCTTTCCCTCTGCTCTGACTTTAAATTCCCATTTTTGAACATTCCGTAAAGTGTCTTTGTCAACATCAAACATCTTAGACGCACCAAAAATCTGGATTCCGGTGATGTATCCTCCTTTATCAATATCTAAAATGACATCTTCTAACTCAATTGAATGATCATATGCTCTATCTTTTACTTTAAAAAACAAAATATCGTTGGAATAATCATAGTTCATTTCCCCTTTTCCTTTTGCTTCAAGATGTTTTGTTTTCATTTTAGATCTTTGGTATGTTCTCCGTTATGTAAAATGTTACTATCTCGATGTTTTCTTTCGTTACCTTGAATATTAGCCTAAGATACCCTTGTTTCTTGCTGAAGAATGTTACATAATTTTGATTCTTTTGAACTCCAATAAACGCCGGCTTTTCTTCAGTTAATAACTCTATAAGAGCTTCAGTTTTATATACCTTTCTCTGCATTTCATTTAATCTGAAAGAGGCATGAGGATTAACTCTTATCTTACATTTGAATCTATCAATAAGCTCTTTAAATTCAAAATATGTTATTTCTTTGATGATCCTTGTTTCTGCCACCTATTTGTTAATCAACGAAGACATTAAAAACTTTATTGTGGCGGATGTGCTCTACTGACGCTACGCTTTCTGTTTCATGAACGTAAAAACACCTTCCATTTCTCCACTCGTAACAATCCTTCGCTCTCCATCTCTCTTAACAGCTCAGTGACCCACGGCTTTTCTTTCTTCCACGCTTTTGATAACTCTTTTACCGTCAGCTTTTTTCCGGCAACCAGCTGTTTCAGCACCGCTCCCCGATACTGCCGCCGTGATCCCTGAAAGCGGCTTTGCTGGGTCAGCGGCCGGATGCCGGACTGCTTTGCAGTAAGGACCGTAGCCCCATAATCCATCAGCGCATTATGCCAGTCGCGGCTTTTTCCGGACGGCAGCAGCTTGCGAGCCAGGTCTAAAAGCTCTTTGGCATTGCTTTCTTCGGATAAGCCAAATGTATGAATCAGAATGCGGCGAATGTTTGTATCAATAGCCGCTTCATCCCTGTTGAAGGCAAAGATGAGAATAGACCGTGACGTGTATGCACCCAGGCCCGGCAGCTGCTGTAACTTTTCTGCAGTCTGCGGGAAATTTCTTTGCGCAACAATCTGCTGCGCTGCCTGCTGCAGATAGAGTGCCCGGCGGTTGTAGCCTAAGCCTGACCAGGCTTTCAGCACGTCGGCAGGAGAAGCTTGGGCCAACGCCCCTATGGTAGAAAACGTTTCCAGGAAAGCCCGATATTTCGGAATCACCCGATCCACTTGTGTTTGCTGGAGCATCACTTCCGAAACCAGAATGTGATAGGGGTCCGTCGTGTTCCGCCAGGGCAAATCACGCTTATGCTCTGCGTACCAGGATAGCAGAAAGTGCCGGAAAGCCGCAATTTTTCTGGGTGAACTTTTCATATTACAGCACCTCCACGACGACAAAAATGGCCAAGGCTAAGAAAAAAAAATGTTCCGCAAAGCTCCCCACGCGCACCGGCCCCCGGGCTTTCCAAGAAGAAAAAGGCCAGAAGGGAGCGACGCCTTGCAACGTTAGGCCATCAAGAATGATATGGCTGGCATATCCCAGAAGCAAGCCCCAGCCGAGAGCGGGCTGTCCCAGAAACCGCCACAGAAAGGCCAAGCCCAGAAAGCAGGGCAAGGAATGAAAGAAGCCCCGATGCTTGGCAAAAAAAGCAATGAAAAGCCCGACAAAGCCGCTCCAGCGATTGATCTTGCTATGCCGCTCATCGATATCCGGCAGGATGCTGCCGAGCAGGATGCCCAGGAAAAAAAGGAGTTTGCCGGACGGGAAAAAAGGATCTAATAAAAAGAAGAAAGCGATGCCGGCGAGAATATGGGTGTGGAAAAGCATGGAAAAGAGAGAAGAAAAGAAAGATATTTAAAAACTATGGGGAAAAGTTACGGTCGTCGGAAGAGGAGATTTTTTCCCCTGTTGTGCGGGAAATTTTTTGACGCTGGAGATGTATAAACTCTATGCTATCAAAGGATTTTCAGCAACAATTCCTGCAAATCTTTTGAAATCATCCCTATTTTCCGTAAAAATATGATAAATGCCAGATTCCTGCATGGTAGCTGCAAGGATGGCATCCCAAAAATGCAGCTTGGATTTCTTGTGCAATTGAATCGCTCTTTGCAGGGTTTTCTCGTTGTACTGCAGAATTTTCCAATGGGAAAACACCGTTATGTCCATAATTATTCGTTCTGCTTCTTCTAGGCTAAGGGGAACTTTTACTTTTTTTGTAACTACCACCAAAAATTCCGCAAGGTTTTGCACAGAGAGGGCAAAAGTTACTTTCTTTTGCCAACACTTGGCAACCAATTTCTGCGCGAGAGCGTGTTTCACCACATCACTAGAGCTATAGGCATGGACAAGAACATTGGTGTCTATTAGCGAGAGCCTAGTATTTTCGCTCATGGAGATCATCCCTCTCAAAGAATATTTTACCTGTTTGAAAGCCTTTTTCCATCCAGGCGATTTGCCGCTCCGCAATTTCTTCTTCCTGCTTCTTAGCAACCCAGAGCTTCAGGGCCTCTTCGACAGCTGCACCGAGTTTTCCTTTGCCTACGCCTACCTCTTCTTTGACCGTTTCCCGAAAGCGATTTTCCATTTCATCGTCCACACTAATAGTTATTGTCCCCATAAGATGTATTTATATCATTAATGTATTTAAATTTTTTGTTTTTTGAAATAAAAAGAAGCGATGTATTGAGAACGCTCAACCCACTATCGAAGTATTCTGCTCCAGCCGCGCCAGCTCCTCTTCCGGCTTGGCTTTCTCCACAAACCGTACGTGAAATTCCAAGCGGTTGAAATAATCGTCTTTCTTTACTCTGCCCGTGAGTTTGAGCTGTTCCCCCAGCAGATCAGTTTTAACGTCTTCAAAAGCGGCCATATTTTCCTTGAAGATGAGCATCTCTTCTTCACTTTTTCCCAGCAGATGATGCGCCTGCTGCTTCCAGAACACGGTGCGAATCGTTCCCGTGCCGTCATCCAGCACCAGATTCAAGACATACGAAGTTTCCGCCGGCGCATTCTCGGCCGCTGCCCGCTGGAAAAAGCGCGGATCGAAAACCTGCACGACGGTGCCGAGAAGCTCCACCTGCTCTTCGCCGCCCTGCAGCTCCTGGATCTGCTTGCGTTCCTGCAGCATCGCTGCGCGCACGTTTGAAATGGTTTCTCCTTCCGGATTGATGGCCAATTCTCCTAATTTTCCCAAATGGATCTCTTTTCCTCCACGGTTCTCGCGGACATACGCATCTTTCACGCGGATGATATCCTCTTCATTGACGGCGCTCACTAAATCCACCTGCTCATTCCAGAGCACCAGGCGGATGCTGCCGGTTTCATCGCCGATGATCACTGAACACACTTTCCCAGTCCGGCTTTCTTTCTGGAAGGTGTTCACGTCAAACTTCCGCAGCACTTTCCCGACGGTCGAGACTTGCCGCATGCCGGGATAGATCTCTTTTATTTTCAGGCGCTCTTTCTGCGGATCAACTAACGGAATTCCCAGCTCATTGGCGATAATATGGGAAGCCCCTTCTTCGCTGATCAGGCCGGAAAGGTCGTTGATCTTGGCTTTGATGCGCAGCTCCAGCTCGTCTCGGGTGATTTTTCCGGTGCCAAGAATCTTCTGCTTTAAATCAGCCAAAGGGATTTTGAACATGGAAAATGAAGACAAAAGGAGATTTATAAGGATTTGGATGATGGAGTAGTAGGGCTTGAAGAACTCAGTGTCAACTGAAATCCAGCGCCACGCTCGCCCGCAGCCCTTCCCCTTGATAGCAGAAAGAAACTTTCCTCTCCCGTTCCGCAATCGGATAGAAACACGCTGAAGCTGACAGGCCTGCATCCGCCCGTAAACAGGGCCAGCAGTTCACATACGGAACCCAGCGCTCGCTGGGCAAGTTGGCTTGAATGCAGGCTTGCAGATCGGTTTCCATTTGGCACTGTTCCACAAAAGCCGGAGCTTGCTGCCGGGCCTGAAAGAATTCAGAGAAGTCCGTCCCGCTGGGAACCCGAAAGCTGGGGTTGTATGCATAACGGAAGTAGAATGGCGGAGCAGCAGCCACCGATTCCCCGCTGCGATGGGGCGTGATAAAGAAATTGTCCCGCGAGAAAGCAATTTCGTTTTCTTCTGTACCAGCTGCGGAAGTAATGGCTTTCTTTTCCTGGCTTTTGCCGACGACATCCGAACCGGAAAGAGTTATCTCATAAGAAAGGGGCTGCCGTGCCTGCCACAGCTCGGCAAACTTCTGCTGGAACGGCTCGTGAATATTCAGAGTGCAGTATCTTCCTTCGCGGTTCAGAAGCGGAATCCGTTCCGCAGGATTGCTCTCATCAAGAAAACCGCAGCCAAAGTCAGCTGGCGTGTACGCCGCACTGTTGATCCAGTCTTTTGTTTCCTGCAGCACTGCGCGGGCCGCCGCATCAAGCAGCAGCAGGTCTTTATCCGCTTCCTGCAGCCCCCAGAGAAAATTGTTGTGCCAGACACCGCGGATGCCCACACCAGGATCGGTGCCGATCCAAAGATAAAACAGGCCTAAGCCGCCGAAAACGCCGACGAAAAGGATCCAATGAAAGATAGCACCGTGCTTGTTCATCGTAAACCCTCTATGATCCGGAAAATTGGCTGTTCTTCTGGAGCGATAGTGCGAATAGTTCTCAGGTTTGCATCAAGCTCTTGTTGCTGAATCTCTTCTCCCTGCGGCAGCCGCGCTTGCTGCGCTATCAAAAAGTCTTCACCCAGTTCCGTCCGCTCGACCAGCGTATTCGTACGCCGCTCCCGTGCCTCGGCTCCACCCACAATGAATCCTTGCACAAAGAGCAGGATAAAGAAGAATACCATGACGGTAAACAGAAAATCAAAAAGGTCGTCCAGCATGGCTTTTTTGTTCATTTTAAATCTTCTCCTGTATGCCCATCTCTAAAGTATCTTTGGTAAACTGCATGCCGTCCCAGACGAGCACGAGTCTAGTGACGTTGAAGTGATCTGTCTTAAAGTAATTATTCGTGATGATGGTTTTTGCGGCCCTCTCTACAGTTATGCCAAAATTCATTTCTTTACGGCTGGCTGTCGTATAGCAGGAAGCGAGCTGCTCGTCGGTAAACTTGTTCACATCAATAACATTGCTGTACACCCGCCCGGTTTCCGCATCTTGATATGCCAGGCAGTCCGCACTATGCAAAAAGCGGTACGCCAGCGCTTCTGCCTGCAGTTTCGGCGGCACACTGGTCAGCGAGTTCAGATAGCCAGCCATGATGCCGCCTACGGCCAAAGCAATCATCGTAATAACGACACCAGCGATCATCCAATAGATGCTCTTCCGCGCCACGTCAAAGGCGCTCTCGCCTTTCTTGTTCACGGCACTGCCACCCCTAAACTCTCTTCAGCGCTGCAAGCGCGAACAAAAAGGCTCTTCCCGTTCTTCGCCAGGCAGAGCTGCTCCGTATTCTCTACAAAGCCATCCAGCGTATAATCGCTGGGCAGCGGGAATTCCTGAGCGATTCTCTGCCCTTCCCCATCGCCTTCTTTAAAGACGATAACTTGGCCTCTGCTGGCTTCGGAACTCACGGCAATGGTGTATGCAGAAAGATTTTGGGGATATGCAACAACGGCATCTCCGGAAACGCCGCTGAGGATGCTCAGCATCATTTCGAGGTCTTGGGCAATGATAGTCTTGTGCACCCGTTCGGATTGCGCGAAATCTTTCGCGGCAAAGACGAGTAACGCACTGATGCCCAGAACGACCACCAGTTCAAAGATCATCATCACGATGCTGGCGCCTTTCGTGTTCATGTTCAGGAAAGCTCCTCAATGACCACTTTGCCTGATTCTTTGGTGATGCGGAGAGGGATGCGACGGGGATCGCTTTCTGAAATTCTCAGAGAGCCCCAACCATGGGAAAACTCAGCAGGGGATGCCACCCTACAAAGAGAATCTTCTCCACACGTCAGACGAACTGTTCCCACCAACCGATTAACGGGCGGGGCAGGAAAAGCCCCTATTTCTTCAAACTGGGTTTCGTCTTGTTCTCTTTCAACATTGCGACACAAACAAAGACACGCACTTCCAAGACATTGCGGTGGCGTGGAAAGATCATAATTGATGCCCACAATAGCACTCTCCGCCAAATGATCAATCCTCGCCCACTCGGGAAGAGCAGCTAGTTCATCGCTAGAAAGAGCTGTTCCCTCTTGCTCCACAGAAAAAATATTGATCGTCCCCGGCTTAAAAGCTGCGACAACCGTCTCCGCATCCATCTTCAGCACAAAGGTCCGTTGCTCTCCCTCAGCCGCTTCGGCAACATCTTTCACTTCATTAACTAAGTCCCGAAAGCTGTCTTCCCCCTGCGCGCTCAGGCGGAAAAAGAATTTGGTCACAAAAGCGCAGGCGGGAATGAAGATAATGATAGCCAGAACTATGGTGACGAGAAACTTGAGCATGATGGCTTTCTTGTTCATGGTAAAAATTGGAAGTTTGGAATCATCAGGAACCGGCCGTTTGTTCCGCAGGGCAGCCTTCATCCTCTTCTGTTCCTATAACCGTTGGACAGCGGTCAAAAGCATTTTTTACGCCATCATTGTCATCATCATCTAATTGACTGGTAATGACGCCAACTCCTTTCTCTCCGCCCCCTTTGAACCAGAGCAGGACGACGATAACGACGACCATGACCACTGCTGCCGTCGCCAGGATCCACCACAGTTCAGACATCCCTTTTTTGTTCTGCATGATTCTCACTTTCTATTGTTTATGATATTTATCGGCCGGCGATATCGGACTCACAGCCGTATTGCTCAATAGCATTAAGATTATCGACGAGGATGGAACTTGTTTGCGTGTTGACCGTCTGATAATATGCACCAAGCTCTTCACCGGCATCAGCAATCAATCCTTGTACTGCCCCAAAAGGCCCGGAGGCTTCCGTGGCTTTGGAAACAAAAAGAATGCCATAGGCACCGCCACTTTCGATATCACTGGCAACAACCACATTTCCTGGTCCGCCAGTTTCAGAACCCTGCCCTTGGAGATATTGAAGATACGTTGTATCCGGAACTCGGGGATGCGGTGTTCGGCTCAAATATCGCAAGAGTTCGACTTTGGAGATGGAAACTCCCTCGTCAGGAACAACGGCAGCGTAGCACAAGAAGCAGGCATTTTCTTCCCGCCGGAAGCCGAATACTTGATACCAATTTTCGCCAATCACCTCTTCATAGCGGCCCTCGCCAAACATCCACCAGCAGCGGGACGCTAGCCAAGCCACTTGTTCTTTAACTTCTTCTTCATCGCCGGAAATATCTTTATCAACAGTTTGGCATAGCTTAGGGAGAGTTTTCAACTCCGCACCGCCAGCTTGGATGGCCGTCGTGGCTCGAGCTGCAATCGATTCCTGACAGATGATTTCGGCATCTTTCCCTTGAAACTTGCTAAAACCCCGCTGGATGACGCCGATAAGGATCAGGAGCGTGAGAGCGATGAGTATGATAGAAACCAGTTTATGTTCCAGCTGGGCTTTTTTGTTTTTTGGTTTCATGATGCCAAGGCAGCAAGCTGATCGCAAGCGGTCTGTCTTCCTCCCATACAAGCCCGTCCGTAATATACCCGAGCCTGTTCATCGTTATGATAAAAATTAAGCCATTGATTAGCAAATTCCTCACAAGCCTCGGCATGCCCTAAATCGCAGGCTTGGGCATAATAAACGCGGGCAGTATCTTTGGTTTGATCATCAGGCCAATAATAGTGAGCTAAAAATCGGCAGCTTTCCGCATAGCCGTTGTCACAATTCTCAACCAGCAACTGAATCGCCAACGAACTTTGGCGAGGATCGTCGACAGCAGGAGAAACGGCTTCGTGGCACTCGGCGAGGTCTCCCACGCAAGATCCGGGGAGGTATGCGATGCGCCCGGGTAAATTTTCAATAGATTGGATCATGTCATAGTCCTCTAACCATTCCTCGTGATGCTCACTATTGGGGTTTAACGCCGCAGGAATTATTCTGGTAGTAATCTCATAGAAGAGATCATACCCGGCAATTTCATTGAGAGAAGCTAAGCGCGTAGGGATGGGACGTTCTTGACCGCGAATCGTTTGGGGCCGTACAAAACTCCATTCTTCTTCGCTTTCCGAACGGGATTCCCAGCGCTCCTCCATCCGATTGTACCGGTAATGAATACGATAACTGCCCCAGTCAGCGGTTATCTCCTGCCCATATAATGTCCCAGAAACCATCTCGTATTGGGGCGGCTCACAGAGATTTAACAAGTACCGCTGCCCTTGCCAAGAGAGGCTATTGGTCCAGCCGGAACGGGAAATAAAGTATCCGCGAATGCCTTCTTCATTCCTCGGTGCATCGAAAAAATTGTCCAGCGTGGGAAAAAAACAGAGATGGTACGAATCCGGCGTGTATACCCAGCCACCATCTTCAAGATTATTTTGTTCATCAATTTCAACACTTCCTGCCGGGCTCCAGCGGATGGCATTATCTCCGTTAAGCCAGGTGAAGCGTATTGAATCAACGGGCGTGAAATGATAGGGATACGGTTCTATAATTTGGGGTTGGGAAGCAGCAACTTGTTGAGAGAGAAAACGCTGATAAAATTTCTCTGCCGGCAAAACTCCATCGGCAGAACGGGCTTCCCCGGCAATAACACAAGGCCGTACCTTTTCAAGAACAAAACTCTCTTCTTCGAGATACTGCCCACCACCGGGGCCACCGAACACAATGACTTCGGTTTGGTCATCATTCCGATCATCTGCTGTTCCGCCATCATTAAAAATCAGCTCCATGCTCAGCTGTTGGGGAGTATCTCCGCCGAGATTCGGAAAGCCGCTGAAAGTGTCCCTTCGGGGAGGAGGAAATTGATAATAATTGGCAAAGCAGCCACCAAGACCCGGATCGACGCGCGCTTGAACTACACTTCGAGTGACCTGCTGCAAGCGTTCCAATGCTTGGCCCTGTTCCGGCTGAATGGGGGCTTCCAAACGGTGCGGGAGTTCTTCCACCCCAATAAAGCCCAGCGTAAAATTTACAAACCCCTGCACGACGCTCTTCACCGGACCAAAACCGGGAAACAATAAAGCGATAAGGACAACGCCACCGACGACTGCCAAGACAATTTTCCCAATGGTTTCCCAGCCCCATTGCACCATCAGACCAGCCCCCCGAACTTGTCGATCAGCTCTTCGATGTTCCCGCCCAGAACCCCGTACCAGACGATAAAAAACAGCAGCATAAGAGCCGCCAGAATGATAAGCACCAGCTGCCAGAACTCCATGCCTTTCTTGTTCGTGATGAAGCTCATGGCGCTAACGCTCCCCTGGTTCTCGTAAAGACAAAGTAAATAAAAAGAAAAGCTACGATGATGCCCAAAATAAGAACAGCTAACGCTTTTAAATCGACACCTCCTTTTTTGTTTGCCATTGTAAAAGGCTTTGCATCATCGCTTTCCGTGAAAACTTTTAGTTTTCATAACAATAACTTCGCGGGCTTCCAGAGCAACTCCACTCCGTTTCCGGACCACAATCAGTTGGTGTTGTACAGACTTTTGGAGAGCCCACACAACACTTCTGTGTTTCGCCTGCACTAGTCGGGCAACTGAAAGCCCCAGCACTCAGCGTATTGCTCGGACAGTTCGGAGTAGAAACACATATGCCCCCTTTCCCTTCACATTCGCCTAAGCCGCGCTCCAGGAGTTGGCTTTTCCCAGTAAACATCACCAAGAGAACGATCACGACGACGAGCGCAATGATCGCCCCGATGATAATCCACCAGATATTGGCATCGCCCCGCTTCATCATGAGCTCCAAGCCTTACCAGGCGCAGAATTCATCCGCATCACAGCCGGCTTTATCACTGTAGCCATTACAGCGGTCGATCTCCCGTTCAAAAGTTGCTTTAGCGTCTCCTTTCCCTTGAGCCGCTTCTTGGGCATTCTCTAAAGCAGCGGCCCCATTATATGCCGTCACAAAAGCGGTTTCCGCTGCGGCATTCGGATGGCATTGCCCATAGAACGATTCCAGGGCCCGCAGTTCAGACTGCGCTTCGCCACCCAGCTGCGACTCAAAAATGCCGATGCGGCCGGCAAATATCGCTACTAACACCACTAACACAATTATTGCCAACACGGCAATGATAATGACATTCAAAGAAAGGCCTTGCCCCCGTTTTTCCATGTTTTTCCACCTCGTTTTTATTACAGACTAAAGATTATTATCTTTTAGTTGAGGACATTAGTTTCGCATATATTTTCTCCTCAACTAAAGTTTGGAAGACATAGCATTATTCTGCAATAGTTATGTCTTCCATTATTTTAAAGAAAAAAGAAAAAGACCTATATAAATATTCCTGCGGCAAATCGCCCCGAAAAAAGAAAAATGGCAAAAAAGGGCGTATGTTTTAAAAGCGCTTCTTAAATCGGCAGCCCATGATCCCCAAAAACCCCTATTACTCCTATAA
>CAZOPZ010000022.1:0-18351 GCA_964582035.1 uncultured Methanosarcinales archaeon
AGCTGCCACGCTGCCCATGCCCGTGGCCGCAGCGACGGATTTTACAGCATTCTTTCCAGAAATAGAAAGCTTTTTTTCCAGATTTTGCCGCGGGATGTTCACCTTCTGGGCGATGCTCAGGAGCAGCAAAGAGGTTCCAAAGAGGCCAGAGAGTAACGGCAGCAAAGGCTGTTTGAGATTCGGAACAGAAAACACCAGCAAGCCCAAGCTGCCGGCCAGCAGAAATGTGGCCAGGCTTTTAAGCCGCTTTCCTTTCTCGCGCCAGATCATGAACGCCATGATGACCATAAGCGCATAGCCGATGACAGCTTGAAAAAAAGGATAGAGTTTTTCCGCACCCAGAATGAACAGGGGAAGAATGGCAAGGCTCAAGAAGAGGCAGCCCAGCGAACCGATGACCGTATAGGTGATGGCATTATGCCCTTCGCCCCGGAGCAGCAACCGATGGCCTGGCAGAACATTCAGCGCCTGCGCTTCATCCGGAGCGCCCAGATAAATGCTCGGAATGGCATCCAGAAACGTATGGGTGATCGCCAGGCTGATGATGAATACGGCAACAGCGAGCGGAGAAGCGATGGCAAACAGCACGGCTCCGGAAGAGACCGCCAGGGCAGCAACCAGATTGACATGGATGCCGGGAGTCAAGCCGGTAATGATGCCGGCGGCGATGCCGAGAAACAGCGCTAAGAATAATTCGATACCCATGGCGCTGCGGGGAAAGTGCTGGTATTTATGGGTTTCTCTCTGTTTTTCTAGCTCTTTCAACGATCAAAAAAGCTGCTTCTGAAAAGTGCTGGGGAGGCTAAATTACAGTTTTTGTAGTTGTTCGGGAGTATATGGTTTTTCTTTTTGCATTTTCTTGATTTTATTAATGATGTGCTGTAATGCAAAAACATCATCTCTATTATATTCCTGAAGTTTTGTAATTATTTCTTTATTTTTAGATTCGATATACTCGTTATAAATGAAAGGTGCATCAAAACCATTGATGTCTTGATGTTTCCATTGGAATCCAAAGAAATCACCAAGTTCTGCTAGTTTATATGTTGATATGGGAAGGATTAAAGAATCCCTAATTTTATAGAGTAAGTCTTTAAAATTTACGAGTGCACTTTCATCCAAGTGATGTTCTTTTATTCTGTCAATTAATACTCGTTTATCAAAATCAGTACCACTGTAACAATATAATGTTTGGTCTTGATATTTTGAGATGTGATTAAGAAATTCTGTTAATATTTTCTTCTCTTCTATCTTTTCGTAGGCTGTAAATTGTTTAAACTCTTTGTTTGAAGGATTAAAAATACCGATCATCCAGAGATGAGATTGAGTGTGGTCTGTTTCTATATCCACAAAAATTGGTTTATTTAGGTTAATATCATTAAACAAAATAGCTTCTCCATTCAATAATGATCTAGCATGAATCTGCCATCTATCGATTAGTTTTAATGGAAGGTTTGTTGAGAAAAATATTTCTTCTTTATTTTGTGATATGAGCTCTTGAATTGTTGTAATGCCGTTTTCTTCTAGAACTTTTGAATAAGAAGGTCCTATGCCATATATCTCTTCTAACTTAGATAACATCAGCTCGCTTATGTTAATGTTAGTTTTTTCTTCATCAATCTCTATTGTTGCGATTCTTCCTTTAGCACCAATGTTATCATGAGATGCAATGTTAATAACATTACAATTGCCTAACTTTTGTGATCTTCCCCCCATAGAATGACAATGGCCACATATGTTTAATACAACGTTGTTGTCCCCAATAAATGTTCTAATAGTTTTTGAACCAATACTTTCTCCATTACCAAATCTTACTCCTCTATCTAAGACCCCGTATGGTGGACAATGTGAAACTAAGATAACTTTATGTTTTTTTTTCCACTTTGTTGATTTTTTTAAATGTTTTCTAATTTTCATTTCGTCAGCACCCTCAACACCAATGAATAAATAATCCTCTATTTTTTGTGGGCAATCGTGTAAATCAAAAACTTTTTTACCACTCAAGATTTTTTTTTGTTCTTTTTTGTGCTCTTTAGAACAATCATTCCCAATAACTCCAAATACGCCATACTTTGAATATTTTGCCAGTTCTTCAAATTTATTCTCATTAATATCACCAGAAATTGAACCAAATCTATCTACATCATCACCACCGTATAATATTACATCGGGTTTGTGCTCAAGACATTTTACATAGTCAATTAGCCCACCAATGCTTTGCACTCTCCAATCCGAAAAAGCAAATATCTTCATAAAATCGCAATTTTATCTCTGGATTTAAAAAGTTTTATATACTTATTTTTATTGTCTTCTTTTCTATGATCGGGGTGACGGGTGATGTTTTTCTGCAGCTGGGTATCGTCGTGGTCGTAGCAGCAGTTATCGCTTTCATTCTGCGCTGGCTTCACCAGCCCCAGATTCTGGCGTACGTGATTGCAGGCATCCTGCTCACACCGGTTTTGGGCATCATTACGGACCCTAGCATCATTGAATCTATGTCCATCATCGGCATCGCTTTCCTGCTTTTTCTGGTCGGCCTGGAAATGGACCTGAAAGCGCTGAAAAGTGTCGCTCTCGTTACGACGTTCGGCGGCCTGATCCAAATCCTGCTGCTGGTCACCATTGGCTATGTCCTGGCCATCATGCTGGGCTTCCTGCACGTGGAAGCCTTGTATCTCGGCCTGTTCCTGGCATTCTCATCGACGATGGTGGTGCTCAAGCTGCTTTCCGACAAGCGCGAGCTGCAGACCCTGCATGGGCGCATCATCGTGGGCATCCTGCTTGTCGAAGATGTTGTGGCCATTCTCGCCTTATCTTTCCTTTCATCGCTGCAGGATTTTTCTCCTTCACTGTTTCGCTTGGCTTTCCTGAAATTCCTGGTGCTTTTTGCCGTGGCTTTCATCTGCAGCAAGTTCCTTTTTCCCCGGGTGTTCCGCTTTGCTGCCAAACGCCAGGAATTGCTGCTCGTCAGCGCCTTAGCGGTCTGCTTTCTCTTCTCGCTCGCTTTTTACTCGTTGGGATTTTCCATCGTCATCGGGGCGTTTCTGGCGGGCATCACTCTCGGGAATTTGGAATATAATGTCGAGATTGTCGCAAAAATGCGTTCCCTGCGCGATTTCTTTGCGTTGCTGTTCTTTGTAGCGTTGGGGATGGGCATCTCTTTTGGGGCATTTCGGGAACTGTTGATCCCGCTCGCGGTGCTGCTCTTTGCCGTCGTTATCCTGAAGCCCCTGATCATCATGCTCATCTGCTCGCTCTTCAAGTACACCAAAAAGCCGGCATTTCTCGCCGCTACCGCTTTGGGGCAGATGGGGGAATTCTCCCTGCTTCTGGCATCACAGGGGCTGCTGCTGGGCCATATCTCCCAAGGCGTCTTTTCACTGATCGTGCTGGTCACCCTGCTCTCTATTACGCTCTCATCATACACGATTGAATGGGGCAATTCTCTCTACAAGCTGCTGCAAAAGCCCCTGAAGATATTTGACCTCTTTACGACAGAAGGCCTGGAATACCTGCCGACAAAGTCCTCGCCAACGATTGCCTTATGCGGCTATAACCGCATTGGCTACAGCATCCTGCAAAGCCTGAAAGATGTGAAAAAAAAGGTGCTGATTGTCGATTATAATCCGGAAGTGATTGCCAAAGTTGCCAAAGAGGGCTACCACTGCCTCTACGGCGATGTCACGGACGAAGAGATCCTCGAGCGCATGAATATGCAGCGCTTAACTTTGCTCGTATCTACTGTCCCTGATATGAAAGACAACCTGTTCCTCATCCGCAAAGTGCGGGAAGAAAATAAAAGCGTGAAGATCATCGTCAGCGCCTCCGATATTTCCGAAGCGTTTAAGCTGTACGATGCCGGCGCAGACTACGTAATCCTGCCGCATTTCCTCGGCGGCGAGCATGTGGCCCAGCTGATCTCTAAAGTGCGGGCCAAGAAAGTGAAGCTCCACGAAGAGCGGAAAAAGCACCTGGAGCATTTGCAGCGGCGGAAAGCAGAAGGGCATGAGCATCCGGCGCATGCTTGAGCAATTTTAAGAAGCGTATTTTGAGCTCACAAGCGTTAAAACCAACAAATAATAAACTTTTAGGCTTTTAATCTTTCCTCAAATTCCGAGAAGAAGCTATATTTTTTAGTGTCATGAAAAGCGGGCGCGAGTATGCTACTACTTTTTTGTAGAAAACATTTATATACTCCTCGTTTCTCAGAAGAAAAATGAGTGAAGAATTAGAAATGCAAGAAATGATGGAAACGCTTGAAAGTGCAGTTTCATATCTGCGTGTGAATCTTAACGAGTTTGGAAAAAGACGTTTGAGTCAAATTTACCAAGCTGGTTCTGTAGAGAACGCAATGAAACAAATCATGCTTTCTGAATGTCGTCCCGAAGCTGTTTTGGAAAGATTAGTAAAGCCAACTATTCATTTCTGTTATGATTCAGTACGTGAAAGACCAAATGCACCAGAAGAAGTATATCATATTTTGGTTCAGTTTTGGAGAGAAATAGGTGAACAGACTTTTGATAAAACAATTTCAACTCTAAGAATTGGTCTTGAACAACATCCAGAAAGTGCTATGCTTCATGCAGATGTAGCTTATGAGTATTTCTGTGAAATGGTTCAAGAAAAAAATAAAGGTGATTGGCATAAAGTAAAAGATTATGCTTTCGAAGCTTTAAAGTATGCTCAAAGAACAATGGAAATTGATCCATCTTATATGGCGGTGGGCATTGAATCAGTTCTGAGATTAGCACCAAAGATGGCAGAAACAGCAAAAGATATGTTGTCAGGAGATCCACAAACTCAGCTCACTCATCTATTGACTCAGCTGATAAGTCAAAGAAAATGAGCAATTGATTTATTCTTCCCGCCTAAGTTTTAGTTTTCATTTTCACGACAAGAACATTTTTAATGACTCGACTCTTTGCTTATCCATGAACTTCCAAACCATCCCTCCGGTGCCTTCTGCCAAAGAGCTTCTGAATAGTGCGTTTCGTAAATCCCGGGAGCGGGCGAATGCCAAGCAGTTCTCCGGCGAGCTCTGGCAGCGGCTGCAGAAACGGGAGCTGCTGAAAGTGGATATGGTTACCGGAAATTTAAAAGAGCGCCTGGAGCAGCTGGTGGAAAGATTTCCCGTAGCGAACCAGCTTCCTCCTTTTTATGCAAAATTGCTGAGCGTTACTCTGGACCTTTCTCTCTTCAGGAAATCGCTGGCAGCGCTGCGCTGGGCTTCCCAGCAGATAACGGTCCTGCAGAAACACTATGTCCGGAAAATGTCCCGGGAGAGAAACCTCAAAGGCTTTCAGGGATTAACCAAAGAGTTCTATGGCCGGGTTTCTTCTGTGCTGAAGCAGGTTGATCCGCAGCTGAAAGAGCTGGAAGCTGCCAGAAAAATCCTGCGCACCTATCCGGATATCAAAGAAGGCCTGTTTACCATCTGCCTGTATGGCTTTCCCAATGTGGGGAAAACAACGTTGCTGAATCTCCTGGCGAAAACAAAAGCGAAGACGGCCGCGTATGCCTTTACGACGCTGACGATCAATTCTGGGTTTATGGTCATTGGTGGAAAAACAATCCAGGTTCTGGATGTTCCTGGCACTCTTGCTCGGCCGGATAAAATGAACCTGATCGAGCAGCAAGCGGAATTAGTGGTGCAGGAACTGGCTGATGTTATTGTTTTTGTGCTCGACCTAAGCGAACAGTGCGGCTATTCCTTAGCTCGGCAAGAGCTGCTGCTGGCAAAAGCGGAAAAGAGAAAAGACGTTTTATTATATGTGAGCAAGAAAGATCTTCTGAGTAAAGAGCAGCTTGCTGTATATCCGCATGCGTACTCTGAGCCGGAAGAGCTGAAACAGGAGATTCTGCGAAGGGCGGAACGAAAAGAACGGGATGAGAGGGAGAGCGAAGAGAAAGCCATACCCGAAAAAAGCGCCCCATAAACCTTTAAAAAGAGGTAAAATATTCTGTGATTTATAGGTGATAGGATGGCCGACGAACATATTTTTACCGTGCAGAGCCGCTGGCTGCTGGTTCCCCTGTTAGGGTTTGTAGTCCTGATGCTGGGCGGTGTACCATTGGCAGCGCTTTCCGGGGTTTCTGGGACGCTCACCGGAAACAGCATTTTTGCTTCTGGTGAACGTGCAGATTCCGGGTTCGGGCAGTGGCTGCAGCAGTCTTCGGGAACGTTTCTGCCTTACGTGCTGGGAGCCATCAGCTTTTTTCTGCTTATCCTGCTGCTTTTTCTGCTGCGGCATTTGTTCAAGAGAAAATCAATGGGAGCGCCAGCGGAAAGTTTAAAGCCAGCGATGCCTTCTTCTCTGAAAGCGATGAAGCCTACGGTGAGAGATGCACTTTCCGGGAAGCGAGCGCGAGCTGCTCCTCCTTTGAGTTCTCGGCAAGTTCTGGAGAAAAATAATGATGAAGCAAAGTCGCCGCTCAGGCGCTGGCAAGGCAAAACAGTCCTTCCTCTCGAAGACGAGCTGGCTTTGGTAAACCAACAGCTGGCGGCGCTGGAAGGACGGGTAGTTGAGCCCCCCAGGTCTCGGCCAAAAGGATTGCCTCAGCGTGAGGCCCCTGAAACGGTCATTTTCCGTTCTCCCCCTATTAATAAACCGATAAGAAGCATTCTTGTCGAGCCTAAGAAGAAAGCCATGGGGCGCCCGATTTCTCGTGTCCCTGCAGTGCTGGCGAAGCCTCAGAACTTATCAGCAGAATTGGAGACGGTCGAGCGGGAATTAGCGGCTGTTCAGCGCACGGAGCCGGAAAAAGCCTCGTGGCTGCGCACGATTTTTGGACAAAGAGGACCAGCACCGATACTGCGAGAAGAAGCAAAAATGGATCGGGAGAAAAAGGCCGGGCCGCTGAAGCCTGAGCAAAAGAAAGAGGAGAAACGCGTTTTGGTTCAGAAGATTGCCCCATCGTTTTCTAAAGAATCGCAGAAGAAGGAAGAAATAAAGAAAGAAAAACGGCTGGAAGAACGGGAAGAGAAAGCTAAGCCTGCAGCGAAAAAAGAAGCGCTCTTGGAAGCGGATGCGCTTGCTGAACAGATCAAGAACTTATTGCGCAAGGATTTTGCATGAGCAGGGAACTTTCTTGGCTGCTCGAACCAGCGCTTCTTTGGCGACCCTGACGTTCTGCTTATTGACTCTCAGCTCAAATATGGTTTGCCCTTCAAACACGCGGGCAGCGCAGCCGATAGTCTTCCCATAGGATTTCTGCATGCCCGTGCTCATACGGTCCGCGCCTGCTCCGGAAGCTAAAGGATTTTCCCGGAGAACGTGGAACGGGTATATTTTAACGCGCAGATGATAATCTTTTCCCAACGCAGTTTCCAGATGCCGGTTAGAAGACATGCGGGCCGCCTCAATGGCGTTATGGCGGATGTTCATGCTGCGGCAGGCATTGAGCTTGACGACGGCATCATACTGCTTCTGTGGCGAGCCCATATCGAAGCGGGTGATTTTCATATGCGGAAAGCCGCCCCGGACATAGTTCTTTTTGGTGTATTTACTGATGCGGGTATAGGGCCTTTCCAAGTTCTGATAGGCGGCAAATTTTCGCAAGCGGACCATGCTGGCGAAAAGTGAGGGGCTATTTATAAAGATTTGGGTGCACGCTTTGGCGTCGCTGCGCTCGGCAAACTGACCAATTATTACCCACTCACTCTGCTCTTTGCCTGCTCAAAACTTCTCCAAACTCACCTGCCCTTTCCGCGTCCCTTTAGGGATTTCGATGATTACCTCTCCCACCTGCCTCTTGATGTCGTCAGCTAACGCTTTTCCCAAAAGCTGGTTTACGGTGGCGAGATCCGCTTTCTTGATATCCCCCAAATCACGCAGCCCGTGCAGGAAGAGCTTTCTGGCACGAATCCTTCCAATGCCTTTCAGCTTCAGCAGGGGCAGCAGCTCTTCTTTGGCGCCATATTTTACGCGCAGGCGGAGCTTGCGCAATTCACGGACGGCTTCTCGTAAATCCTGCAGCTTTCCCAGCTCTTCGCTGGCATAGAGCAGCCAGTCGGCGATCTCCAGCTTCGCCCGGACTTCACCCGGACGGACGTCAAACGTTTCTAAAAGGTACTCTTCATCCCGCTCTTGGATCCAGGCGTCGAGGAACTGGGCGGTTTTGAAGGCTAAGAGAAAGTCTTCGTATTCGGCATCATACGCTGAAGGCTCATCTTCCAGCAGGGTTTCATAACGCTGGTTCAGCTCTTGCTGGATTTTTTCTTCCTCTTTGCTTTTGATGCGCAGCAAAGGCCGCATCTCTAACGTGTGGCTGATCATGAAGAGCAACGGGAAAGCATCGCTCTTTTCCTGTTTTTTTTCTCCTGGATTATTTTTCTGAAAAGCAGCCAGGCAGTCCAGCAGGTGGCGGGCCGTCAAGGGATCAAGATACAATTCTGACGCGCGCTTTCCCAGCAGCGTAGCATGCAGGGCCGTTTTTCGTTCTTCCAGCTTACTGGCAGCAATGAATTCGCCGGTTACGCTCTTAGCTTTTCCAGTCATGACAAACTGCCACGTTTCTAATAGCTGGAGCATCCGTCCCATGATATTTTCCAGTTCCGTAAAATCGCTGTACTGGTGCGCCCAGAAAGTTGCGGAGAAGAATTCCGTCATGCTCTGCTCGTCACGGATATTGCCGGTGGCGATCAAAGAAAGCAGATGCGTCCTGAGCACGGGCTCGACGGCCAGCTTGGAATAAATCGCTTCTGGCTTGCCGCAGATATAGCGCGTATAAATTTCTTTTTTTTCTTTTTCGTCTTTGGCGATAACAATAGCTTCTCCGAATTTTTCGTATTCGGGGCGACCGGCTCTTCCGGCCATCTGCAGATATTCAAGGACTGGAATCCAGTCCATACCCCAATTCCCGGAAAACCGTTTTAGGGATTTGATGATGACGCGGAACGCCGGGGTACTGACGCCGGCTGCCAAGGTGGGCGTGGCACAGATGATCTTCACTTTTCCGCTGCGGAACTCGTCTTCGATCAGCTCGCGCTGCTTGGCCACTAAGCCGGCATGGTGGAACGCCACGCCTTTCCTGATGCAGGACGCCAAGCGCTGGCATTGCTTGGTGGGATTGCTCAGCGCCCTCTCGACGGTCTCTGCTAGTTCTGGAAGATGGAACTGGAGGATTTTGGCAATATCTTCCGCTGTTTTTTCGGCGCTGGCGCGGCTGGGCAAGAAAATGAGCGCTTGCTTGTTCAGCTGCACGGTTTCCAGCGCTAAGCGCTGCAGTTCGTCGAGCATGGATGCTCAGAAAGAAGGAGTTTTATTAAGGTATTGGGAGAGTTTTTTACAATAATCCAATGAGAGCCAGTTTCTCCTATTTACCCCTCTTGGCAAACGACTGGTACTTTCACTGTCTTGGCTTTATTCCTAAGGTCCCATAACATTCTAAAAAAAATATTTCAGCTCGGAGTGTTCCGGGAACTTGCGCGGTTTTTCTCGCTTCCGGATGCACATATTGTAGATTGTTTTTATAATGCTCTTCTAGTCTCTTGGCAAACTCATCGAATCTTCCTTGCTCGGCAGCGTAGGCAAGAATAGAAAGAGCATCTATTTCTCTGTTCTTATAACCCTCAATGATGCTTCTTGCTCTTTCTATTGCTGATGTCCTTTGCTCGACGGGTAATTTCCCAGCAATATTCTCCTCTAAGAAGCCATCTCTTACTCTTTCTGATACTTCTACAGTGGTATCTATGCTCATAGTATAACCTCCCTTTTTAAATTTCTTCTCTTCACTCCTCCGCAAACGGCCCATTATTCTTTAAAGTCAACTCTTCATACTGCGGCTGGCCATCTCCATTAGCATCAAGCCAGAGGCCGAAAGGCGTCATGACCATGAGATGATCAACCACTGAACCGTCCGGATCGGTTAAAGGAAAAGTAAAGTGCAGCTCTCCCGTCGTATATGTTCCATTACAATCGTGATCGTGACCCACCAGGATATAAGCCAAGTCGTTAATCTGGCCTGCTGCAAGGCCCGTATTGCCGCCGGGCGGGCAGTAGCACGGCTCTTCAACGGGCACTTCTGGATTCACTTCCTCCGGCTCCTGAACCAGGGCTGACGTTGTGCTGCAAGCGGTCAGCAAAGCAGCCAATCCGCCCATACTTTTTTTAACATTCTTTATCATCGGTAATACCCCCATTTTTTCTTTTCATCCTTTGATCACATACACTTTAATATTCTTTTCTGATGTTCGTTGCTGCGGCTTCTCTTCCACCAGCACATTCCACGTCTTTTCTACGTCTTCCCAGCCGTCGCTGACGGTTACCGTCACTTTCTTTCGCCCGGGAGCAAGGAACGTCCTTTCTATGGTGTCCGTGCCTCCCACATCCGTCTCATGCCAGCCAAAGTCCCAGCGGTATTCCAAGGGTTCATTATCCACATCTTTAGCCGCGATGTGGAAGAGCATCGGCTCCTGCACACCAATAGTCATATCTTCCGCCGGGAGGAAATCAACGATTTCCGGCTTCTGGTTAACGTTCTTCACCGTCACTTTAACGGGATGCACGGTTTCAATGTCTCCGTCAGAAGCGACGAACTCCAGCCACACTACCGTTTTGTCCGGGCTGAAATATTTGTTCCACAAAGGGAATGATTGCAAGAGGTGATTCCAGAAGCCGTTTGTTCTGCTTTTTACCGTCCCAAAAGAAGGCGTCCAGATAAAACGGGCACTGTCAAATGAAGCGCCTTCCGGCAGGTTCCGCAGCGTTGCCGTCAGATTATCTCCATCTGGATCCTCCGCTTCCAGGGCCACGGTGAATTCCTGCCCTTCGTTGACGACCAGATCATCATCTTTTATCTTCAGCGTCGGTGCCCGGTTATTTTTTAAGACGATAACGGTCACAGGAACAGTCGTGGCTGCTTTACCGTCAGTAGCGGTAACATCGATGGTGTACGTGCCTTCATCTTCATACGAGGTCTCCCATTCTCCGGTATGCCTGCCCAAGGGCTCAGAGAACTCATAGGAGACAAAGTCCCCATCCGGATCAGACGTCTGGGGAACGATCTGTATCGTTTCGGTTTCCCTCATGGTGAGATTTTTTGTCGCAAAAAGATTCGGCGCCCGATTTGTATCATAGACAATAACCTGTGTCTCTTGCTCGGTGCAGAGCTCCAGCCCGCACACTGCAACAGCCAAAGGAATTTTTTTCTTTTTGAGGAAGAAATGCTCCAGCCGGGCCGCATTGAGCAGGTTGCTGAAAAAGCCCCGGCTTCTGCTGAGCTCTTCGTAGGTTGGTTTCCAGGTTATGGTTCTGGTGGTTTGGTTTACGATTACACCAGCTGGAGCATTCTTGAGCGTGATGGTGAGTTCATCGTTATCGGGATCTGCTGCGGTGATCTCCCACACCGCCTCTTCGCCTTCCCATGCTTCAAAGTATTCTGGCAGTTCTATAGTTGGCGCACGGTCTACGTTGAGAACCGTTACGTTTACTTTTGCCGTGCCGGTGAGCTCTCCATCGGAAGCAGCTACTTCCAGCTCATATTCTCCTGCTTCATTGTAGTACGTCTGCCAGATGCCGCGCTCGTCGAACGGCGCGGGAAACGTGTATGTTAAGGCATCTCCATCGATATCTCTCTCTGGCACAACGAGGGGGATCATCTCTCCTTCTTTTACGGTCATCGGCGCAAGCAGGAATTCCGGCACGCGATTGGTGTTTTTAATGAGCAGCTGCCAGGTTTTTTCCGCCGTGGCTTCGCCGTCACTGATCTTCACCTGCAGCGTATGATCCCCTGCGCGGTCATAGTCAAAGAATGCTGCATCTTCTGCTTGCTCGCTCAACACTTCCCCATCGAGCAGCCATTGGTATATGAGCTCATCCCGGTCTTCTCGGTCATAATCAACACCATCGGCAAAAAAGCTCAGCGTTTCTCCTTCGGATATTTCTACTTCCTCCTCTCCCGAAAACGTGTTTTTTATCTCCGGCGGCTGGTTGGTGGAAAGCACCTCTATCTCTACGCCAAAAGTTTCCGTGAATTCTCCATCGCTTACGGTGAATGTCGTTATAAACGCACTTTCGTCATCAAAATCCGGCTGCCAGATGCCGCTCTCGTCAAAAGGCCGCTCAAACGTATACGTCAGGAAATCAGTATTTGGATCATTGACAAACTTCTTAAGGTCAAGAGTCTGCTGCTCTTTTACAATCAGCTTCTTTTCCAGAAGCACCGGGGGCCGATTTTTCTCTCTGACAATAATGCTGACATCCTCCCTCTTCTCCAGCACGCCATCCGATGCCGTTATGGTTGTTGTATAAGTGCCCGCATCACCATATTCTGTCTGCCATTCTCCCCGCTCATCGAGCGGCTCGGAATAGGTAACCGTCACCGAATCATTATCAGGATCAATTACTTTGGCAGAAATTTTTACCAGATCCGTCTCCTGGACCAGAAAAGTCTTGAAAGCTAACGCTCCCTGGAGCACGAGGGCGAGAAGAAGGACTCCTATGATCAGTTTTTTTCTCGCTCCCATTTTTCCAGACTATAAACAAGAAAAGAATGAGCTTCTGCTCATCCCGTTGCCAGGGAAATCTCAACAATTTCCGGCGGCATGTTGATGTCTTCTACGGTCAGTGCAACGTTTCGTTTCACCGTATCTTTACCATCGCTAACTGTTACCAGCACCGTGTAATCACCGTGGTCAGTGTACTTGGTTTCCCACGTGCCATCATCGCCCACGGGATCGCTGATGGTTATGGTGAGCGGATCATTGTCCAGATCACTGACGACGGGGCTGATGGTAATCACTTCGCCCTCTTTCACCAGCATCCTTTCCGGCACATTGCTCACTTCCGGCAGGACATTGACATCAGCAACGACCACCTTAAAAGTGGCTTCGCTGGATAATTCGCCATCGTTGGCCATTATGGTGACCAGATATTCACCAGCGCTCGTATGGTCAGTGGTAAATGTGCCTTTTGCCAAAGGCTCTGAAACGGTAACCGTAACAGGATCATTGTTCGGATCGCTCACTTTAGGCTGGAACGAAACGCGTTCGCCTTCCTTCACGCGCAAATCAACCAGCCGCTCGATGACCGGCGGCACGTTTACCCGCTCTACGACTATTTTTACGCTCTTCTCCGTTTTCAGGCGGCCGTCGGTCGCCGTGATCGTAGCCAGGTATTCACCGGCATCCCCATAGTTCGTTTTCCAGGCGCCTTCTTTATCGAGGGGTGCAGAGAACTGATAGGTGACATTATCGCCGTCCGGATCTGCAACTTTCACGCGCAGGCGGACCACTTCGTTCTCTTTAATCCGTACCGTCTGCACTTCTGTTTCAGGAGCTTCTGTCGCTTCTTCGCTCGGCTCAGCGACGACCACGTCCTCCGTAACCTCTTGCTCCCCAGCAGCCTCTTTCACGTCTGTAGGATTCTTTGTATCTCCTGCAGCCAGCTCTTCTTCAATCTGTGCTAATTCATTGAGAAGCTTTTCATCATCGGCATTCTCTTTTTGCAGATCATACGCTTTATAGTCCAAGCATCCGACGAGGAAGATGCTCAGCATAAGAACACTGATAATCAGGACTCTGTTCATATTCTTGTTCATAGTAATACACCCCCTCTTTACGGCTATTTGTGAGTATTTTCGAATGATAATTCGTATTTAAGCATTTAGCGGGGGGAAACTCTACGCTTCGTCATGGTTGTTAAGAGATACATTCTTGGGTGTTTTGGTTGGGATTTACAGGTTGGAGTGCAGAAGTGGTGGCCATAGCCAGAAACAAGATGAGAAAAATTCGGGCTCGTCCCTGAGAACTTGCCGACCACCGCGCTGAGAATCGAGGATTCTCTTTGCATCACCCTCCGAAGAGAGCGTGTGGAAAAACAGAGTTTTTCTCGCGAGCCCGGTTGTTCGAAGAATACGGTTGTTTATAAAAGTTGTTGATTGCTAAACGGAAGTGAAAAACGAGCGCTCTGAAAAGCAGTTGTTAAGAGTCTGCCAGCTGGAGTGCCACAATTAAAAATTCCGGGTCGGTTCGGTACGGCGATTCTCTTCCCTCGAAGAAATAATGCTCTCTGATAAGATGCGGAAGAAGTCTCGTCAGGGGCGCATAAAATGGTTCTTTTCTCTCTTTTGCGTTTCTTTGACCCTTTCTGAAAAATCGAACAGTAGCATCAGTCTCACCTCGCTCTTTGGCAATAGAATTTACTACTTCCTCAACTCTATTGATGTCCCCCATCTGTGAAAGTTCTGCCTCTCTTTTCTCTTCTTCTGAAAGCCCTTTTCTAAGAATAGTACCAGCCCCATTCCCCCAGACATTACACCCCCAAGGACAAGATTGGGCTCCCGCAGTCATGAAAAAGGGCTTCATATATTCATAGTTGGGGTGGAGTTTATACGCCCCAGAGATTACTCTTTCTAAGGCGTCAGCTATAGTGGTATGCGAAGTTCCTCGAGCAAGGACTAGTTCCCAGTCTGCATGGATACATTCCAATAAGCTTTCTTGCACCCCCAAGAAGCCTCCGCAAGAATAGTCCAAGAAAGTATCCTGTTCTTCGTTTTCAACAGTGATGGTGGCAAGGTAATCACTTGGCCGTAACCGTCGTTCTAATCTCTCTAAAGAGACGCCTTTCTCAACGAGGGCGATAAATTCCTGTTCATTAATCGGATAGAGAGGCTGCATTTTTTTCAGTGAAGTTTCCTCTTGGCAGAATCATATTCTGCAGCTTGTTTTTGTAAAGCATACTTTTTTCCATATGCTCTGACCAGTTCCATAATGCGTCCAGTAAGATGGACAGCAATCTCTCTGTGTTCTTGTTCTCCTTCTTCTCTATACTGTTTGAACGAATGGTATAACCGATTCATGGAATCATAGGTGTTTAAGCAGGTAAGACATTTTCCTAAATGGGCAAAGACAGCACCAGTCACCTGTTGATAATCATTTCCAAAAGCCGTAAGCTCTTTGAGAGGTTCGGGATGCTGTTCTTCGGGAACGTCCAGTAACCGTGCAAACTCGTACAAAGTCAAGTCGGTAAGTTCAGTGGTTGGGCAGTTGTACTGTTTTTCTGTCATTTTCTGTATTGGCTCCTGTTTGGTTTTTGTGCTCTGGGTATATCTTATTTAAAAGCTTTTAGGAGAAAAATGGGAAATGTTCTCAGAAGGAAAATCTGGCCCCGCCGTGACTTTCACCGAACAATCCCCTCTCTGCTTTTTTGCGGATTGCTTGCTTTGAACACGGGACCTCACGATGTCTTCACTTATCCAGTGTATCAGTTTCGCATCCTTGCGGATCGTGCGCTCCACCAGACTAAGCTACGGGGCCGTCAGGGAGAAAAAAGGGAGATTATTTTTAAACGTTGCGACAGCAATTCGAAAAATGAGTTATTTATCTTTTTCTTGCTTTTTCCTAGTAAAGTATTGTTCAATCTCTGACGGCAATGCGCTTCTATCCATAGGTTGGCCATCTTTGTACAGAGTTACAACCACTTTTGTTCCATCATATCCACGATTGCTCACCATGCTGTTGTTCAAGTGTTCTATTTCTCCTGAAGCACACCAGACTACCCAGGGATTATCACCGGAAGCCCTAAAAGTCAAACTTCCGGCATCGTATTTCAGAATAAATTCTAGAGAATATTGAGGATTCTGTTCGACCATAAAATGAAAAAATCCGTGTTCTTTTTAAATGTTGCGACGGTGTTCGATAAAAATGATGTAATATATAGTATCGATAAAAAATGGAAAGGCCTTAAAATATATCCTGAAGCGGCACCTGCTCCCTACACTTTCTTTCGTAATTTTTCGTATTCTTCTCTCGGCAAATCTATTTGCTTAAGAATCTCCAGCAATAGGCCTTTACCTAATTCTTCGTCTCCATGAACTGGCACAACGGTCTTCCGTCCATCAGGATGGAAATAACGAACATGACTTCCAACTTGATGGACTTTTTTGAAGCCTAACTTTTCTACTACTTTACACATTTTCCTGCCAGAAATAGGATAAGCTTGGGCATGATTACGCAGAAAGAGGCATTTCTAGCTGTTGGATACCTATAAATTGCAAAGGAGCATATGTCTCTTTTTCAGCTTCCAAGCACACTCGAATTGCTTCTTTTATTCTTTGCATTGCTTGTTCTATGGTCTTTCCCTGCGTGTAACAGCCGGGGATATCCGGAACTTTAGCGACAAAAATTCCATCTTCGTCTCGTTCAATTAAAACAGTAAAAATTTGCTTTTCCATACACCCTTAAAAACATCGTGTTTATTTAAAAGTTCCGAAAAGAAAAGCGCCATTTAGTCCTGACTTTTCCGCCCTTAGTAATAATGTTTATAAAGTAGATATCTGAGCAGGCAGATCATGCACTACACCATCCTCGACTGCTACACGGACGAAGCTTCCGGTTTAGGCGTGCCGCCGTACTTGGGAACGTATCCGCGCTACTGGTACGGTAAGCTGCGGAAAGAGGGGCATACTGTTTCTTATCTGACAATCGATGATCTCCGGCTGTGGAAGTGGTATAATAACATAAAAAAAGAGCCTTCAGAAAAAGAAAAAACAAATATTTTAGTGTATAATGTAACAAAGGACGCAGAAAAAGTGCTGGGGAAAACAGACGTCCTCCTCGTGAATCTCGGCGTGCATGTGCCGGGGAAGTATTTGACAGCGTTGCCGGGAACGCTGAAAGAAGTCATCCCTTTGATTAAAGACCTGCCGATGCAGAAAATCCTGACCGGCCCCGCGGTTTTTGGCACGCAGCTGGAAGGCGGCAAGTTCTTTGAGCAGGCTGATTTGAGCATTTTTGATGAGGTTCAGCGGTGTGACTTCTCTTTTGCAGAAGTTGATGAAATAGCCGAAGAGAGCGCTGCCATTCTCGATGAAATCCCTGACAAGCGTGTGATTGAAATCGAGACGGGGCGCGGCTGTAATGTCGGCAAGTGCAGCTTTTGCACCGAGCCGATTAAAAGCAATTTCATCAACCGGCAAAAAGAAGCTGTTGTCCAGGAGATAGAGGCGTTTTATCGCCACGGTGCGCGGTATTTCCGGCTGGGAAAGCAGGCAGATTTTTATGCATCTGACCGGCCTATCGAGCTGCTGAAAGAAATCCGTCAACGTTGCCCGGACATCGAAGTCCTGCATATCGATAATGTGAATCCGAATTCCGTCGTCAAGCCGGGTGGGGAAGAGATCACTAAAGCCATTGTTGAATACTGTACCGAAGGCAATGTGGCAGCTTTTGGCGTCGAGAGCTTTGATCCGGCGGTCGTGAAAGCGAACCTGCTGAATACCATGCCGGCCATCGCGATCAAAGCCATTCGCATTATTAATAAGTACGGAGCAGAGCGCGGGAAGAGTGGCTTGCCGAAATTTCTGCCGGGCATAAACATCATATTTGGATTGCTGGGGGAAACGAAAGAGACGCATACGCTGAATAAGGCCGCTTTTCAGCAGATTATTGATGAAGGGTTATTGCTACGGCGCATCAATATCCGGCAGGTGGCAGTTCTTCCGAATACTTATCTGGAGCAGCATGGTGGCGTAAAATTCCTGCGGAAAAACAAGAAATACTATTGGAAATGGCGGAACGAGATCCGGCAGCAGGTGGATTTCCCGCTGCTGCAGCGCTTGGTGCCGAAAGGAACGATCCTCAGCGACGTCTTTACCGAGATGTACGACGGCAAAACGACGTTCTGCCGGCAGATGGGAACGTATCCATTGGTAATCGGCGTCCATGGCAGATTGCCGCTGCAGCAGAAGATTTCCATTCGCGTGACGGGGCATATGTTGCGAAGTATTGTGGGGGAAATGGTCTAAACTTCTGGTTCGCCAGTCCCCGCCGAAACGTTTTAATACTTCTCGAGGTCTGTACATGAAAAATAGCCAGTTTTAACAACGCGGGGTGAAACAAATGTTTGGATTATTCAAGAAGAAAAGCGAAGCAAAGAAAGAAACAAGTTCTGAAAAGATGAGCCAGGATGACTGCTGCGGTTCCGGCTGCTGCGATGATGGCGGCGATTGCGGCTGCGAGCATGAAGGGAAGGAGATGCATGGCAGCTGCGGCTGTGGCGAGAGTTGCGGGTGCTCCCCTGAAGAGCCTGCCGGAAAAGAGAAGAAGCATGGCGGCTGTGGGTGCTGTTAGGCAAAGCTGATCGTGCTTTTAGCAGGCTCTTGGTTGAGGCGTGAGCTTATTCTCCTGCGATTGCACCGAGAGATTTAAAAACACGGCTCTTTTCTGCGTTCTCACGGGGCCGTAGTCTAGCTTGGCAAGCACTTTTTATAGGTGTTTGAGCAATAGGATTCACCCTTGGGGTCTTTCATAGCCAACATGGGTGCGACCGGGGTTCAAAGCAAGCAATCCACAAAGCGAACTCTGTTCGCTAGTGTCCCAGAAACGCGTTACGTTTCTGAGGATATGCAAGT
>CAZOPZ010000023.1:0-17799 GCA_964582035.1 uncultured Methanosarcinales archaeon
AGGGGAATATGCTAAAACCATAAAAAAAAAACATGGCACTCACCGACACCTTAGCATACTATCTGGAAAATCTTGGCTTATTAGACTTCTTCCTGCCTTTCATTTTAGTGTTTACCATCACGTTTGCCGTGCTGCAGAAAATCACCCTCTTTGATGACAAGCGCTTCGCCGGCGTCATCGCTTTTGCTGCAGGATTGCTCTTTGTCATCCCCCATATTACGGGCAATTATCCTGCAGGTTATGATCCGGTGCAGATCATCAACGAATCGCTGCCGAGCGTGGCGCTGGTGGGGGTGGCGGTGGTGATGGTTTTATTGCTCTTAGGCATATTTGGCAAACCCGAGGCAGGAGGATTTGGAGCCATTCTCAACCCGTTCATCATCCTCATTGCCGTCGGCTTTGTCCTCTATATTTTCGGCTCTTCATTAGGCTTCTGGAGCGGACCGTACGATGTCTTTTCCTGGTGGACAGAAGAAACGACGGAAATCCTTATCATCGTCCTGATTTTTGGGCTCATAGTGAAACTCATTGTGGGAGGAAAGCCGACAGCGCAAGGAACCACAAAAACACCATTCATGGAACGAGTAAAAGAATTTGGGAATGCTCTATTCCCGAAAGATTAACACCATGGCCATTACTGACACGCTTGCATATTATTTCCAGAACCTCGGTATCATAGATTTTTTCCTCCCATTTATTGTGGTGTTCGCCATAGTCTTTGCCGTCCTGCAGAAGACAAAAATCTTGGGCGAACCCGAAAAAGTAAAGAATATGAATGCCGTTATTGCCCTCGTCTTAGGGCTGCTTTTTGTCATTCCGCACGTGACGGGAACGTATCCTGCCGGCTATGACCCCGTGCAGATCATGAACGAAGCCCTGCCCGGGATTTCGTTGGTGGGAATTGCTGTTATTTTTACTCTCGTCCTCCTCGGGCTCTTTGGAAAGAAATATGCAGATGCTGCCAATCCCCTTATTGCGCTGCTTTCATTTGGTTTTGTCGCCTACATCTTCGGATCATCGCTCGGCTGGTGGGCTGCACCATACAATGTCTTCTCCTGGTGGACAAAAGAAACGACTGAATTGATGATCATCGTTGCCATCTTTGGCCTCATTGTTTGGCTCATCACGAAAAAAGAGGGAACGGGATTCATGGGAGGCGCCAAGAAAGGTTACGAAGCGCTTGGAAAACTGATTGAGAATATCCCCCCAAAAAAAGATTAATCTGAATACCTTCAACAACCACCATGGCCACCATCATCGACCTCGGACTGCTGCAACTGTTTGACTTCATCTTTCCCGTATTGATAACCTTCGCCTTAGTCTATGCCCTCTTGCAGAAAACCGCCATCATCGGCAAGTCGCCGGGCATTAATGCGACCATTTCCATCGCTGCGGGACTGATGATCCTCCTTTCCCGCACGCTCGTTGAAGTCATCAATTTCATGGTGCCGTGGTTCGTCGTTGCGTTAGTTTTCTTCACGCTGCTGCTGCTGATCTTCCAGATGTTCGGCGTGAAAGACGCCTCGTTTGAGAAAGCCGTCAAAGATCCAAAATTATTATACACCATCATCGGCGTCGGCGTCATCATTCTCCTGGCTTCTTTTGGGCATGTCCTTGGACAGGCGTTCACGGAGCAATCATTTCAGCCCGGAGTGGCGCAAATCAATGCCACGACAGGAGTAGCGACGCCCAGCTTTGAAGTCAACATCTGGTCTACGTTATTCCATCCAAAAATATTGGGATTCATCGTTCTCTTCGCCATTGCCGTGTTTACGGTAGCATTACTGACGGGAGCGAATGATTAAGCAAACTGATGATTTACCTTCCCGCCATTCTCCACGAAGGAAACATCTACACTGGCCGAAGGCATCATGAAATCATCCGAGAGATGATTGACCAGTACGATGTACCGCCTCCGATCATCAGCCAGCAGGGTTTTATTGATGAGAAAGGCCATTTTCTGACGAGAGAAGAAGCCCGTAAGATAGCTATCGCCTGCAGGCAGGTGAAAGAAGAAGAATGTATCAGTAAAAAGTTGTTGTTTAGTGAGGATTTGTATTAAGAGCCCAGAAAACTCACTTCCTCATTCTCTGCGTCAATCCCGACAATTCTTTCACATTCTCCACAAATTCCGGAACGACATCCTTAAACACTTTCCCGACGGCTTTCAGTTCCGTGCCCACGTCCTGCATACGCGTGTCGTACTCTTCCAATCGCCCCAGAACGCCCTGGTGCAGAACCGTAAAGTCTTCTTTCAGCTTCTTCACGCTGCTTACCAACTCTTTTTGCTGCGCTTCCACTTTCTCTTTCCAGTCCAGAATTTTCTTGACTTCTTTCAGGAGCGCTTCCCATTTCTCGTCGATGAGGCTTTCGGCAATCTCTTCCATACGCTCAAAGGTGCCCATCTCAGGAGCAGCCGGTGCCATCCCTGAAGCAGGAGGATAGCCTGCAGGATACGAAGGATACTGATATCCGCTGCTTTCACCACCCGGATACTCGCTGCCAGCGGGAGCCGCTTCTTCCGGCTGCGCTGCAGCATCCGCCTGCATAATCGCGGCATTGACCTCTTCTGAACCATAGCCGCGGCGGGTTAATTCATCAAGAATGACGGCATCGGTCAATCCCTGTGCCCGGAGCCGTTGGACTTGTGCCACTAGGTCTTCTGCCATCTTTTCCCTCTTTTTTCTTACTGTTTCACGCTCTATAGCTGAATTATTCTCTCACTAATTTTTCTCTTTATAGTAAATCCCAATAATTGTTCGAATTTTTATATGCGATTTACTATTCTAGCAAATCTCCGAAATGTTCTATGCTGAATGAGATTTGCTATTATTTATGCTTTTTGCTCTTTTTCGCTGGAGAGCCATGCTTCCCGGAAGCATGATGAGCCTGATGCAGCGGAGCCGCGTGGTGCTTTTTAGTGCCGTGATGCCGTTGCGGATGCGGAGGCATGGTATGAACGGCCCGGCGATGATGCTCCGAAACGGGGTGCTGGGCAGAATGAGACACAGGATGCGCCGGCGTATGCAGGTACGGATGCACCGGCTTATGGAATGCCTGCTTCATCTCAGCAAGCTTCGCTTCCACCAGGCGCTCCACATCTCCCTGCGTGGCAAAATGCAGCGGATTCCAGAGATCAATGTATTTCTGTACCGCTAAAAGCTCTTCTTTCCCGGCGGTGCGCTTGAGCTCATTGATGACTAAATCCATCTTCTGGGACAAGCGCTCCTGCTCGTGCTTTACGTCGAGAAATTCATCATTGAGAGCGCCCAGATCCTGCTTCTGGCCCCCGATTTTCTTCATGAGATCATTCTTCAGCAGATCCATTTCCCGGAGCAGCGTATTTACTTTTCCCTCTACCCCTTTGAGCCACGCATAGAGTCGGGGCAGGGAAAAATCCTGCAGTGATGCTCCATTTTGCGGTGCGGCTGCCATGGGGTATACCGTAAAATTCCTTTTCTTCCTATTTAAAGAGGGGACGCTAAATAAACTTATGGGAGTACTTTAAAGTAGTTTTTATAGAGATTGAGACAAAAGAAAATATAATATACTCGTGCCCTTTCTTCTTTCGCATGGCACTCCCCGCGCCCGCCTGCTTTTCCTCCGAAACGTATCACGAAGGGGAAAACAAGATTTTGAAGATCTCGGCAGAGCAATGCACTTTCCCACCATCGATAGAAGACAGCCCGCTCTGCATGAGCAAGATCATTGATTTGTTGCTGGAAAATAGCGGGGTTACGACAATTATCATAACCCAGCAGCGGGAGTACGAGTATGATTATGGGCAAACCGCGCTGCTTATCGAACTGACGGCAGCATACCACAAGCTCAACAACGAAGAGCGCCTGCGCTATGCCCGGCTGGTTGCTGACCCGGCTTCCGAGCAATTCATCCGCACCAGTTATGCCATCTTCCAAAAAAGCATTTCCAAGCAGCTGAAAGAAGACCCACTGGCAGCATATGTCACCCTGAAACGCCTGGAACGCCAGGAAAAGCTGCGCCGGAACATGGTTGTCGATGCTCGCCAGGCAGCCGCCCAGGACCAGCTCATCGCCGTGCTGCTGGAAGTTCTCGCTTTTCTGGAACAGCTGAAGATCATCGCCGTGCTGCTGCCCCATCTCAAAGAATACACGCCCGGCGAACGGGGGATATACTCCTTGCTGTTCCATCCCACTACCCGGCCAGACTTTATGTACACCAAGCTCATCACCGAATTTCCCGACGGCAATCTGGCGGAGAGCTACGAATTTACGGCAGAGAATGACCGCTGCGAAGTCAATATGTTTACGTTTGATGACGATATTAAAGTGACGTACCATCTCACGCCGCCGGAATTCCTCTTCGAAGAAGAGCTCTATGAGCTGCTGGACGATGCCAAGCGCATCATGGCCGAGCACAAGCCAACGAGAGAAGAATTTGTGGATCCCCAGCGTATGCGAGAAGTGTTCTTCTCCATCGGCAAGGACCTGCTGAACGATCTCTTAGCGCACAAAGGGATGCAGCTGCCGGAAGAAAAAGTCGGCCAGCTGGCTCGCGCTTTATTGCGCTATACGGTCGGCTTTGGCTTGATTGAATTGCTCTTGGCCGATCCCAAGATCCAGGATGTGAATATTAACTCCCCCAATGGAACTTTGCCCGTCTTTATTGTCCATCAGGATTATGGCGACTGCTCCACCAACATTTACCCCACGCGCCTGGAAGTGGAAAGCTGGGCCACCAAACTGCGCCTCATCTCCGGACGGCCGTTAGATGAAGCAAACCCCATTCTCGATACCGAGCTGAAAGTCCCGGGATTCAGTTCCCGAGTCGCGGCACTGACGGCACCATTAAATCCCACGGGCTTAGCCTTCTCGTTCCGCCGCCATCGCGACTATCCCTGGACCTTGCCGTTGTACATGCAGCCTAAAATAAAGTATATGAGCCCACTCTGCGCCGGGCTGCTGAGCTTTCTTATTGATAATAATGCAACCATCCTGATTGCCGGGACGCGGAGCAGCGGGAAAACGTCGTTACTGGGCTCGTTCCTCGTTGAGCTGATGCGCAAGTTGCGCATTGTTACCGTTGAAGATACTTTTGAATTGCCCCAAGAGGCTTTACGGAAGCTCGGCTATAATGTAGAATCATTGCGCGTGGCTTCGGCACTCTCTTCGCCGGGCACGGAAGTCGAAGCAGCGACGGGCATCCGCTCCACGCTACGGCTGGGAGACTCTGCGCTTATCGTCGGAGAAGTTAGGTCAAAAGAGGCCTTGGCACTTTTTGAAGCCATGCGCGTCGGCGCTGCAGCAAATGTTGTAGCGGGCACGATCCATGCCGCTTCGCCGTACGGCGTGTTTGATCGCGTCGTCAATGATATCGGCGTGCCCAGGACGTCGTTCAAAGCCATTGACATCATTGTCGTCACCAATCCGGTAATCTCCGGCCTGAAGAAATACAAGCGCATCTTACGGATAACTGAAGTGCGCAAGGAATGGGAAGACGATCCTTTGCGTGAAAATGCGTTTGTCGACCTGATGGTCTATAACCCGCAGACGGACCAGCTGGAGATCACCGACGAGCTGCGCAACGGGAACTCACTGATCCTCAAAGAGATGGCGGCCCGCGTCAAGGAATTTGCCGGCAATTGGGATGCCGTCTGGGAAAACATTCAGCTCCGGGCGGATGCCAAGCAGGCTATTGTTGATCTCTCTCTCGAAGAAAACGATCCGGCGCTGCTGGAAGCTGATTTTGTCGTGAAAGCCAATGACCTGTTTCATCTGATCGCTGACGAAGTAAAAGAAAAAACGGGAAAGCCGGATGCGGAGCGCATTCTCTTTGTCTATAAAGAGCGGCTAAAGCAGGAGGCGAAGAAGAGGAAGAAAGAGTGAAGTTTATATACCAAAACTGCCTTCTTTTTAGCATGCGCTTCATTCGGACTTTCATGAGCAGAAAAGGAAAGCCTCTCGACATTTCGCAGCTAGAGCCCGCTATAAAAAATATCTGCAAGCGCTATCGCTTAGACCTATTTTATGTCTTTGGCTCTTACGCGACGGGCAAGCCCGGGCCGTTAAGCGATGTGGATGTAGCATACTTTCCCAGCAAAGAGATCGATGTGATACAACTCCTTATCGACCTCCAAAAAATCTTTGCAGAAGAGGCCCTTGATATGATCGATTTGCGGAAAGCTCCGCCGGCGCTCGTCCATCGCGTGCTCAAAGGGCGCTGCCTCTACGCCAAAGATTTGCGAACCAAAATTCAGTTTGAGACGCATGCAGAATGTACCTATTATGACACGGCACCCTTGCGGTGGCTGTACTTTCAGAAAATGCTAGAGCGTATAAAACATGGTACCTATGGGTATTGACCAAGAGCAGGTGCTCCTGCAGATCCAACGGCTGGAAGAAAGCCTTGGTTCTGTCAAAGAATTGAGCAAAGGCAAACTGGATTCTCTCCGAAGAGCGGCTTTGGAACGGCAATTGCACGTCGCCGTTGAAGAAGTCATCAATATTGGGAATCACCTCGTCTCAGGACTGAAGCTCCCCCGAGCAGACAGCTATCGGGAAATATTCCAGGTCCTGGAAGAAAAGAACATCCTTTCTCCGGCTTTATCCAAAGAACTGCAGCAATTTGCGGTATTCCGCAATCGCCTCGTCCATTTGTACTGGAAAATAACCGAGAAGGAATTTGCAGAACAATTGAAAAAAATCGACGTCCTCAAGCTGTTTATCACGGTAGTTACCAGATTTCTGAAGAGAAAGAAGTTGTTATAAGCCCAAGTGATATCCAAAAATTAGCGCTCTTTTCAGAAAATATGTTGTCTAAACACCCGTTCATTCAGATCATCCATCTGCTTTGCAGTTAATTTATGCCTGGGTTTTATGGTTGCGGTCTCCCGAAAAACTTCTTCCAGGTCTTCGCCAAGAGCTAGGGGGATAATCGTAAAGAGCATTTCAAATAGGAAACAGGGTTAATTAAAAAATGCTTCGCTGAAAAAGCGAGCAGGTTCTATCCACAAGAAAGCGAGCTAAATAAGTACCCCTTTTCGTCATCTTTTTATATTCAAGACTATTTAATAAGCAAGAGGCCGATAGATGGACGCAGACAACCACCAGCAGCTGATTGAAAAGTACAAAGCCAAGATCCAGGCCGAGTTCGGCGAACGCTCCCGAGCCGAGCCGAAAGTGACATCTCGGGAATACCAAGAGTTCAAGAAAGAGCTCTATCCGACGCACTATTCGCTCTACGAAAAATCCTGTAATCTCTCCGAGAAAATCCTGCGGCTGAAAGTCGATCCCCAGAAAGCCGAAAAGCTGCAGAAAGATATCGTTGCTTGCCACCTGAACATCACGCCTTCCGGAGCGCTGTCGTTTGCTATTCTCATCCCGCTCGTCATAATCATCGTCGGGGCTCTCGCTTCTTTTGCGATCTTCCAGCTCTTTTTCTTCGTGATTTTCTTTGTAGTGGGCGGGCTGCTGCTCATCCCCTTTTTCCAGCGGCTGCCTAGCTTCATGGCCACCACCTGGCGGATGAAATCTTCGGCGCAGATGATTGAGAGCATTTTTTACATGGTCACGTACATGCGCCATACGTCAAACCTGGAACGCGCTATCGGCTTCGCTGCCGACCATCTGGACCCGCCGCTGTCGCTCGATTTCCGGAAAATGCTCTGGGACGTGGAAACCGAAAAATACAGCACGATCAAAGACAGTGCGGATGCTTATTTAGAGCAGTGGAAAGATACCTGCCGGGAGTTTGTCGAAGCGTTCCATCTGATTGAAGGCTCTCTCTTTGAGCCCTCCGAAGAGAGGCGCCTTTCTCTATTGGACAAGTCACTCGATGTCATTCTCGATGGCACGTATGAAAACATGCTGCATTATGCGCATTCTTTGCAATCGCCCATGACCATGCTGCACATGCTCGGCGTGGTGCTGCCCATCCTCGGCTTGGTTATCCTGCCTCTCATCGTGAGCTTCATGGGCGGCGGAAAAGATCCTTTTACCACGGCATTGTATATTGCCGTGCTGTACAATGTCAGCCTGCCCCTTGGTGTTTATTATCTCGGAAGGATCATCTTGGCAAAACGGCCTGCAGGCTATGGAGCCACGGACATCGGCGAACTGCCCGGCCTGCAGCAATATCGCAACGTGCGCATCCCCCTGGGAAAGAAAGTGGTTATCGGCATTAACCCCCTCTATTTCAGTGGTATCATTCTTATCTTTCTCCTGCTCATCGGCTTGAGCCCCCTGATTATGCATGCACTTGGCGTTGCCGATTTCTCACTAGACCCCGCCGGCAATTTCCAGCTGCTCAGCTACATCTGCCCGCCGGAGAAAGGCGTGAACTGCCTCGAAGCAGAAAAAATCGGCCCTTTCGGCATGGGCGCAGCGCTCCTCTCCCTGGTTTTAGTTGCGGGCCTTGGCACCTCTCTCGGCTTGTATTACTCCCTGCGCTCCAAGAATGTTATCAAGATTCGGGAAAAAACCCGAGCGCTGGAAGATGAATTTTCCTCGGCACTTTTCCAGCTGGGCAACCGCCTGGGTGATGGCCTGCCTGCAGAAATTGCTTTTGCCCGAGTTGCGCAGTCGCTGCAAGGCACGACGTCCGGAGAGTTTTTTACCGTGGCCGAAAGGAACATGACACGGCTGGGCATGGGGATCGAGCAGGCCCTTTTCGATCCGAAAGTTGGCGCTTTGGCCAGCTTTCCTTCCCGCGTCATCGAATCGTCCATGAAAGTGCTGGCAGAAAGCATCAAGAAAGGGCCGAGAATCGCGGCACAGGCGCTGCTCTCCATGTCCCGCTACATCAAAGAGATCCATCGCGTCGAAGAGCGGCTGAAAGACCTGATGAGCGAAGTCATTTCTTCCATGAAAGCGCAAATCAAATTCTTGACCCCAGCGATTGCTGGCATTGTCGTCGGCATTACCGCCATGATCTCGTCCATCCTCACCCGCTTAAGCGCCCAGCTGACCACGTTTGCCAGCCAAGGCCAGCAAGTGGGGGGCTTCTCTGATCTCCTGGAAATTTTTGGCATCGGCATGCCCACGTACCATTTTCAGATCATCGTCGGCATCTATATCGTACAGATCATCTTCATCCTGACCGTCTTGAGCAATGGCATAGAAAATGGCGCGGATAAGCTGTCGGAACGCTTTCAGCTCGGAAGGAATCTCGTGAGAAGCACCCTCTCATACTGCCTCATTGCCGGCATGGTCATGATCCTCTTTAACCTCTTTGCCAGCACCATCCTGCAGAGCACGCTGGGGACGTAGGAAGAATAACGCGCAGGAAAGAGAACAACCCCGCACAAAAACTTAATAAACCGGAGAGCAAGAATGTTTAGGCATGCCCCTCAAAGATTTACAACAGCAAGTTGACGAATGGATCCGGCAATACAAAATTGGCTATTTTCAGCCATTAGAAATCGTTGCACGCCTTGCTGAAGAGTGTGGCGAAGTTGCCCGCGAAGTGAATCATCTCTACGGATCCAAGCCGAAGAAGCCCACAGAAGAAAAGCGAGAGTTAGGGCAGGAAATTGCTGATGTCATTTTTACGCTCTGCTGTTTGGCGAATTCGCAAGGAATTGACCTGGATGCAGCGTGGAAAGAAGTTATGGACAAGTGTTACGGGCGGGATACAGGCCGCTGGGAGAAAAAGTAAGCAGTTCTCTTTGATCCTACTGCTGGGAGCGCCATCCCCACCGCAATTATTATAAAGAACCGCTTTCTTTTTGCTTTTCATTGGGGCCGTAGCTCAGACTGGGAAGGGCAACCCTTCGTCTTAGGAGAGCGCATCCCGCCGGGGGAGCTCAATACGCTGAAGACGTAGGTGTCCTGGGTTCAAAGCAAGCAATCGAAAGGTTGCTTGGTGAAAGTCCCAGCGGCCCCACCTGTTTTCTAACCCATCAGTATGTATTACGCCTAGTCTGCCCGCTGGCCGTGAGCCTCGCCCCGCTCCCGCTGTTTCTAACTGACTGCAATTCAATCTTTCCACTCGAAGAGCGGGTAACTACTTTTTGTGCAAGCAAAGGCATAGCTCGGCTCACCTCTTGGCCTAGCGGGCAGACTTACCACGAACCTCCCAATTACATTTATATATTTCAACTCTTTCTTTTCTCCCTTCATGCCGAGTCAAAAAAGAGGGAAAGAAGACTGTACGCCAAAGTCTTTCTGGCTGATTTTAGGGATTCTATTCCTTGTCTCTGGAGCTGTAGTCGTTATGAGCCTGCTCAGCTCCGGCCCGCAGATCGTAACCGGAAGTGCTATCCAGAATATTGCCTATGCGAAAGAAGGCACGCCGTTAAGCATCGGAGTAAATGACGTCGAAGGCGTGTCCCGCTTAGATTTTACTGCTCTGGCCATCATCAAAGAAGGAAAAATTATCGTGGAGCCTTTGACATTAACCCGAGAGCCTTTTATTGGTGTTGTTTACAATCGCTTCCAGATAACTTCTCCGCAAGCCGATGCTTTTGGCGCACTGACGATAACCCTCAAATTGCAGGAGACTAAGCTGCAAGAACTGAAGCTGGCTGCCAAAGACGTCACCCTGTACCTGGATGGCGAACCCCTGGCGACGGACCTGCTGAAAACCGATCGTGGCTATGTGTCCTACCAAGCCCTTGCTCCAACGGTGGGGCAATTTGTTATTGGGAAAGCAACTCCACCCGCAGAGATGCCGGTAGAAGAACCAAAAGCCGTTGAGGAAGCACTGCCGCTCCCTGAAGTTCCGGCAGAAGCAGAACAGCCGCTTGTAGGGAAGAGTGCTGAGCTTCCGGCAGCCGAAGAGAAAGAAGGCTTCTTTGCGAGAATTTGGAATTTCTTGAAAGGGATTTTTAGCTAAAATTCTTTCTTGAGTGCTTGTAAAACCGCTATTTCTCTCTTGGCTCTCTTTTTAAAATGTTCAATTCCACTTTTTAACTCTCCCTTCATTTCACCTAAGCTCTTGGGACAATCTGGAGGAAAACTAATTCCGTAACTCTCTAAAGACCTCCGAATTCTTATTGCCTCTTTTTTAAAACCAGATTCATCTAAAGACATGAGTATCGCCATTTTATCTCTTTCAAACTCATAACTACACGCCATAAACGATTCCCAAATTGCCTGTGGTTTACCCCTTGTTTCTGAATAACTGGACTTAAGAAATGGAAGCTTTCTAAGAAAACTTTGGGGATGAGGTTCCAAACTATCAATCTCTTCTTCTGAAGGTGCTTTTTCTACAACATTCCTAAACTGAGAAATAAGTAAATCACAAGCTGATACGGGGGTTATAGTTTCCAAGATATGTGATATATGAATGAGAATATATAAGATTAATTGAAATGAAGAATATATCTACATTACACACGGAGAAGCGTGCGAGAAAAAAAAGAAAATAAAAAAGAAAAACTAGTAGCCACGGCAATCCGTGCAATAGTAGCGGTTGGCATTCTCCACGAGGATGCGCTTGCTGCAGCCTTTGCAGCACCGCTGTATCTTAAATTTCTTCACCTCTTGGAACACGTACTGCTTCAGTTTAATCACCCTCTTTTTTTAGAACTGCTTACAAGGAAAACAAATGAACTATTTAAACATATCGCTGTTTGTCGTCTATAATCGGTTAGAAAAAAGTGAAATTTCTTAGAACACAAACATAAACAGCACACCGCAAGCTACCATTCCCCCCCAGATCAAGGGATTCCATGCCCAGATTTTCTTGCCGTCAAAGTTCCAGAAGGGGAGCATATTAAACAAGCCCAGCCAGATATTGATGCCCAAGCCGGAAGACCAGATGATTCTCCCTGTGGGTACCAAGAATTCCAAGCCGAGAAAGACGAGAGCTAACACATAATTGGTCAATGGCCCCGCAGCACTAATTATACCATTCTCTTTTCTGGTTACTTGCCCAAGGATCATCACCGCACCGGGAGCAGCAAACACAAAGCCCAAAAATGAGAGTGCAATCGCAAACAGCAGCATCTGGTCAAAAGCCCGAAATTCTGCGGTGCAGCCATAGCGCTGTGCCGTAAACTTGTGGGCCAACTCGTGCAGCAGGAATCCCAAGCCCACGGTCACCATCGAAATCAGCAAGGACAACCAGAAACGGCCGCTCACGGCCACGCCGACGCCCGCGATAGTAAAAGCTACAGATACCGCCAGCCAGGCTTTCGCAATATCAATCAGTTCTGTTCGAGAAGTCTGAACCTTTCCCAGCTTAATTGTTTGGTACATCTTTTAGTTTTGCAACATCTTTCTCCAGATCGGCAATTTTCTCTTTCAGTGCCTGCCGCAAGCGCTGGGCCTCCTCTTCGACTTTGAGCAGCAAGCTCACGTCAGCAAAATGCTCTTCTGCACACTCTTCACAATAAAAATCGGAAGTATCTTTTATTTTATAAGAGGCATCCGCCTCGCAGACAATGCACTTTTTCCCCATTGCTTCTCTCAAAAGAAAGCCCATTTAAAAAGATTTCTTTTTGCAGGAAAAAATAGCTGTAAAATAGAAGCAAGCCAAAGTATGGGGAAAAAAATCACTTCTTCCGCAGCAGAAACGCTTCCATCTCGTCGACTTCATGATCGGTGACCGCACAGCCGTTATATTTCGTGGCCCAGAGGACGGCACTAAGCAGCTCCTCTTTCCCTTTTTTCTCGGGCAGGATGTACGCATCCAGAAGGCCCAGCGTAAACGCTGCTCCCACTAATTCAATAGAACGGATGATGGGAATGCCCTGCAGCTGCCGGCTGAACTCCTGCATCCGCTGCCGGTTCGGGACCACATTCTTCTGAAAGCGCATCTCCAAAAGCTTCTCCATCTCCAAGGGGCTTTCAATAAACAGGCGAATGGTGCGCTCATCAATAACTAAGGCCTGAGCTCCCTCCTGTAGTGCAGCGACCACGGACTCCATCTCGCCAGACTGGACGACGTCCATCGTCTTGTTCTGGATGGAGAAAGAGCTATTCGCCAGCCGGGCCAGCTGCGTGACTTTTCCCTGCGGGACTTTCTCGTACACTCGCAATACTCCATCACGGACCAGCTTCTTTACCTGCAAGGCTTCAAACTGAAACCGCCGCACCGTAAGCGGCCGCTCGATGAGTTCCCGATGCACCGCGGGCGTGATATAAAACTCGCCGCCAAACTGCTGCTTAAGATGCGGCAAAATCCAGATGAGGCGCGACATGACTAAGGTAATAATCGGCCCCGCATCAAAAAAAAGTGCTTTGTGGTTCATGCTTTGCCCGCTCCAAAAAGTTTTAACGCCGTGCCCATGCGGACTCGGGCAAGAATGGCTTCCGTGTGCGGCTCGAAAGCCGTCGTATGGGCTGCATAGGACTGCAAATCCCAATTGGACAAGCCCATCAGTCCCGCAGCCTGCCCGATAGACAATCCCCGCTGCAAGAGCGTTGTTCCTTTCTTGATCCGTGCTGCATGCATCACATCCTGCAAATGCTCTTTCACACGCGCATGGCACTTCTTCACCTGCTCATACAGCGTGCGGATGCTCTTGTTGTAGCGGCCATAATTATCCTGCTGCAGCGCCTGCTGCGCAAACTGCAATTCCCGAACTATCATCTGCGCCTCTTTTGGCGTAATGGCTTGGATGATCTTATAGAACGAATAGATCAGCACCGTCATCGTGATCAAGTCCACATCTTTATGCAGCGCCACATCTTCAATCGCATGGTCGCTGAGCTTCTTCAGCTCTTCAAAGTCTTTCGGCTCCCGGACGCGGAGAATGTCTTCGGCCCGCTGCAGATCGTAGAGAATCTCTTTCTTGATCACCGCTTTCATGCTGAGAAGGAAAGAAAGAGTTTTTATAAATGTTAACCTTTTTAAAGAGGAAGTCTTTTTTTCTTCAAAGAGGGCCCGTAGTCTAATGGTAGAATAGACCCTTGGCTTTTCCATACCAGAAAGGGTCAGGTTCGGGTTCGACTCCCGACGGGTCCAGTCGAAAATTGCCCAAAGGTATTTAAAGTTCGCTTGCTTAAACAAAGAAAGACAAAAATGAGCCAAAAATTTACTCTGATTGTTGAACAAGGAGAAGACGGCTATTTAATAGCCGACGTCATAGAGCTGCCTGGCTGCCATACTCAAGCGAAGACCTACGACCAGCTGATGGAAAGAGCTAAAGAAGCCATCTCTTTATACTTAGAGGTTAAAGGCGCTCCTGAAGTGGCCGCTAAATTTTTGAGTTTGCAGCAAGTTGAAGTAGAGGCAGCATGAATGTCTTCCAAACTGCCATTGATAAAAGCCAGGGATGTCGCTAAAGTTCTAGAAAGATTAGGATTCGAGTTAAAACGCCAAAAAGGGAGCCATATGTTCTTTGAGCATCCGGACGGCAGGACAACGGTTATCCCGAATCATCCGACGGAACATGTTGATCGCGGGTTGCTGAACAAGATTATTAAGCATGATTTGCAAATAAGCAGGGAAGAGTTCTTAGAGAACGTAAAATAACGGGGCACACCAAAAGTTACCCAATCCAAACAAGTAAAATGCTCCCAACACGTTTTTAAAGAAAACGTCATTTTCTGTCTCACATGGGCTTGTGGTCTATCAAAAATAGAACATTTTTGGAAGACTCCAGTCCTTCGGGCCTGTAGTCTACCGGTACGCGCGAAAAGGGAGCATTCTCCATTTTCGCCTGCGGAAGATGACGCAGCCTTCGCACAATCTTTTTGGCTTCGCAAAAAGCTTGACCAAAATCCATTCAAGTAGGATTTCGCTTCGCTCAATCCTACGATATACGGATTTTGAAGATCACATGCCTAAAAGGTTAGAATGAGGCTGAAGTCCGGGTTCAATTCCCGGCAGGTCCATGAGCAAAGGGAACGGCCGGGCTCAAAACGCGAAATCGTTTTGTTTGCCCGGTAGGTTCGTCTTTCAGAAACACTTTCTTACAGAACGAGCAGAAGAACGCCGATTGCTAGGAGCAAATCAAACAGGACTTCGCCATAGGGCTCCTGAATATACATACTGCCTATTCTGATATGCATCTTTTTCTCTTTTTTCATCGACGGATAATCCAGCAAGAGATGTGAATAATAGCCCAGTGCCAAGGCGAGCGTAATCGGCCAGGCAAAGAAAGCCAGAGCTACCAGAATTCCCGTAACAAGGAACGCGCCTTTTTCAAAGTGAATGAAGCTCCGCTGGTAGAAGCGATGCAATTTTATGGAATTGTTCCACGTTGCGCGAAGAGAGAACTTATTGGTCTTGGCGTGCAGAATATGCTCGATGTAATGGTCCAGGTCCACCAGAACACCAATAACCCCCGCCAGCAGTGCCAATTGCCAGGAAAAAACATTCAACTTCACGAGAATGAGGCCCAGAAAGAAAGGAAACAGAAAATGCGTTTGGGGATACATTGGAGAACAGAAAGCAGAAGTGTTTTTATGCTTTTCTTCAAACAAGCAGCTTTATATCTACGGAAATTTTTCTTTCGAGAATGCCCTATGCTGTCACCCACATCATCATAACGATTGTCATTCTCGACCTCTTCCGCCATTACGTATTTGGCAAAGAGAAATTTCCGCGCTATCTTGTCGTCCTCGGCGGACTGGCGGGGCTGGCGCCAGACATTGACATCCCGTTGAGCTGGCTGTATACGGCTTTGACCGGAATCCCTGCCAACTTTCATGGCCTATTTACCCACAGCTTCATCTTTCCGCTGCTGTTCCTGCTCGCTGCCAGCCTGCTGTACTGGAAAGGGAACAAGCAATGGGCTGCCATCTCTGTGGTCATTGCTGGCGGCTGGTTCCTGCATCCGCTCCTGGACTGCTTCTTTGGTGGCTACAAGAACATGCTTTGGCCATTTCCCGTGACCGGCTCGTTCTGCCCGCAATGGGGGATCGACCAGTACATGGCTAGCATTGATGCGATTTTGCTCGTCGCCTGGCTGGTGCATGAAGAAGTGCATAAGCGGATTAAGGATTATATCTGAGAGGAGTTTGTTGAAAAGCATCTTTCCGTTACCAATATTTTTTTATATCCCTTTTCATTTTTGTTCAGTCCGAAGATTTTAAATAGCTCTCAACTATAGCTCCCAACATGAATTCCCTAGGAGTTGATGTCGGTGGCACCAAGATTGAAGTTGGAAAAGTATCAAACAATAAGATTGAAAAACTTCTTTCGACTAGAACCCATTCAAAAGCTTCACAGAATGAAATTATCTCTCAGATCACTCTTTTAATTGATAAATTGAGAGATAAGAATACAGAAAGCATTGGTGTTGCTGTTCCAGCCATTGTGGATTTGGAAAAAGGTATTGTTTTTGAAGCGGTTAATATCCCTTCCTGGAAAAAAGTTCCCCTGCAGAGAATATTAAAGACGAAATATAAACTTCCCGTTTTGATTAACAATGATGCCAATTGCTTTGCTTTGGGAGAAAAATATTTTGGTGTTGGAAAGACATACAAAAACCTCGTGGCCCTAACCGTAGGCACTGGTTTAGGAGCAGGCATCATCATCAATGGAAGATTATATTCGGGGCATAATTGCGGTGCTGGAGAATTCGGCGAGGTCATTTTTAGAGATCATAATTTTGAGTATTATTGCTCAGGGAAATACTTTTTTAATGAATATAGAGTTAATGGAGAAAAATTATTATTAGAAGCAAAAGAGAACAATAAAAAAGCATTAACTATTTTTTCGGAATTTGGAATGAACCTAGGCAAAGCCTTAGCAATGGTGGTTAATTCTATTGACCCCGAGATAATCATCTTAGGCGGCTCTGTTTCGAGTTCATATCGATTCTTTGAAAAATCAATGAAAAGATCATTAAAACAATCAGTTTATGCAAGAAGTTTTTCTAGACTAAGAATACAAATATCAAAAACAAAAAACAGTGTAGTTCTTGGTGCCGCCTCTTTATATTGGGATTCAGCTAAAGAGGGGTAAAACTAAACGTTCGCTACCCTCGCCCCAAGACAGAGAGTCGGTGGGGGGCATAGCCGCGTTAAGAAAAATGGGGCTGCGAGGATTTGAACCCCGACCGAGCGGTCCCGAACCGCTAATCATGCCAAGTTAGACTACAGCCCCAAAGCTTGGCAGAGACTTCAGGTCGAGCAATATTTATATAGGTTTTTCTTTTATTTTCATTCATGTTCGGATTTACGCCAAAAGAGACTGCCATTCTCAAGGCGCTGAAGACCCCGGCAAAGATTCAGGATTTTCTCAATAAGCTCCCCACCAACTTTGAGCGGAAAGGCTTGACAGTGTATTCTCCCCGCAAAGTCTTGCAGAAAAAGACTGCCCACTGCCTGGAAGGCGCTTTGCTAGCTGCGGCTGCGTTGCGTTTCCAAAGGCACCCACCACTGGTTGTGGATCTGACGGCTACGGATGACGATGAAGATCACGTTATAACCGTCTTTAAGATGAATGGCCATTGGGGGGCTATCTCCAAAAGCAACCATGCGACGCTGCGGTATAGGGAGCCAGTCTATAAGACTATCCGAGAATTAGTCATGTCCTATTTTCACGAATATTATGTTGCAAAGACCGGGAAGAAAACTTTGCGCACCTACTCGCAGCCGGTAAACTTACGGCGCTTTGACAAACGGGGCTGGATGACCGCTGAAGAAGATGTATGGTATATCCCGGAATATCTGGTCGATGTGCCCCATACGACGATTCTTGACCGCTCTCAGATTGCCCGCTTGCGGCGCGCGGATGCCGTAGAATTGCGGGCGGGGAAAGTGGTGGAGTGGGGGAAGTAGATTTCACGTTGGATAAAACTGGGGCCGCGAAGATTCTCACATAAGGGGCTTTGCCCCTTATCAACCCTAGCTCCGTAGAGAAATGGATGGGGCCGCGAAGATTCTCACATAAGGGGCTTTGCCCCTTATCAACCCTAGCTCC
>CAZOPZ010000024.1:0-4705 GCA_964582035.1 uncultured Methanosarcinales archaeon
ATTTTCTGCAGAAAAAGCGCGATGTCCAGCAGCTCCGTGAAGCGCTGGCTGCCCGGCATGCCGAAAAAGAAAAAGCATATGAGTCCTTAGCGGCCTTGCGGAATCAGCTCAAAACGCAGGCCGTTCTTATCACCACGCTGCGCCAAGAAAGAGATGCGCTTACTGATGGAGTGAAAGCGCTGAAAGCGGAACGGGAAAAAGTGCAGGTGCGTGTCCAGGAGAAAAGCCTGGAAAAAGAAGAAGTGGAGCAGCAGTGGAAAAAGCTGCGGGAAGACCTTTCCCTGGAAAAAAATCCCGCCAGAATTGCCGAATATATTGCCGCCATTGAGAAGAAAATAGAGACCGAAGTCATGCCTTTCTCTCAGGAATTGGTGCTGACGAAAAAAACCAAAGAGCTGAAAGGCAAGCTGCGCCAGGTGCAGGAGCTTTCCCGCGCCGAACAGCGGAAAAATACCGTCGCTGCGGATTTTGCAGGAACGCGTCGGGAAGCGCAGGATTTCCATACACAGGTTCAGGCAAAAGCGCGCCAGTCGCAGGAAAAGCATGAGCGCATGCTGGCCACGCTACAAGAACTCAAAAAGCTGCGGGAAGAAGAGCAGCCTCTGGCAGAACAGCATCTCACTTTGAAAGTGCAGTACCATGAAGGGCGGGAAAAATTAAACCTGGCTTTCCAGGATCTTCGGGCCTGGGAGCGCCTCTTTGAAAAAAATACCGCATTACGGCGGCAGAAAGCTCGAGCTTTGGAGGAAGAGCAGCTGGCCAAGATGCGGGAAGCCGTCGAAGAAAAATTAAAGAAGGGGCAGAAGCTGCGCATGGAAGATATTCTGGCATTTCAGACGGGGAAAGATACTGATTGAGAGAAGAGAGGAGTTTAGTTCTTCACTTCTGGCGTTATTGAAAAGTCCGCTACCAGCCTCAGGTCGAGCCATCTCCAGCTCACTAGCGAACCGACAAAGGGGTTGCTCCCTACGGGAAATGTCGGTCACACGATTCAAATGGCGATGGCGAGAAGCTGGTAGCGGCTGAGCGAAGCGAAGTTTTCAATAACGCCTCACTTCTTCCCTTTTTCCAACTCCCGCAGCCACAGCAGCCCCACGCGGATCATTAATTTATTGAATTTTTCAGAGATACGATAAGTCTTCTTATACAAATCGTAATCAATCAGGCCCATGCCTCGCAGGGGCGTAAGGATGCGGTCGTAAAACTGCCGCTTGTTGTATGACAGGCGGACTTCTCTGTCCAGGGGAGAGGTGCCTTTTTCCTGAACGATGGCTTTGCCTTCGTGCAATTGATTCGCAAATAGTCCCATCTCAGTCTTGCCGATCTCGCTGCCATTGGCAAAGAGATACTCGATGAGCATTTTGGCGACGATGCGCTGCTGTTCGGTCGGAAAGATAACGGCATAGATATCGCCGGGAAGATTGTCTTGGTCAAGAAGGATAACCATGATGAAGAAAAAGCTATCTTAATTTATAAACATTACTTTCCTGTATACTGGGGTAGCTCTTTGCTGCCTGTTTCTTTGCCGGTAGCCAGTTCGCTGCAGTACGTTTTCCGGAGTTCGTTCATCTCTTCTTCCAGCGTTTCATCGCCCCTTTGCAACGCATGCTCGCTGCTCCAACGCAGGAAAGCGGTGCTCCAGAGGGAGAAGAGCTTTTGATTTCCCTGTTTGGCAGCTTCCGATGCCCGCCAATATAGCCGCTCTTGAATGGTGGGCAGGAGCTGCTGTTTGTAGGGGGTCAGCTGTTCAGCAGAAATACTTTTGTCTTTTCTCTTCTCCAGGCAGCGCAGCAGGAGCAGTGGTATATATTCGTCGGCAGTTATTTCTTCGGCTTTCCCCAAGCTATTTCGCCGGGGGAACAAAGCGGGCCGCCCATAGCTTTTGAGAAAGCGATACTGCAGCTCGTCGGCGAGTCTGGTGAGATCTTTCACTTCTTCCAGGGTTGTAGGAATTGCTTTTCTGTCTTTATTCCCCAACGTGCCGTGTTCCACCGCATGCAGAAAGCTCTGCAGGAGCGGCAGATAGAACGCTTGATCATAGTGCTGCTCTTCTTCTCCATTGAAGCTCGTCTCTTGTTTGAGGGGGAGCTTGGCTTCTTCATATTCTGACAGCAGCCCCGACTTAAAGCCGCTCTTTTGCAGCTGCCTAAAGCAGTCTTCCAGCGGCTTTCCGTAGAATGCCCGGGCACACTGCTCTTTGAATGCTGCTTGCTCTTCGTCATTTTGATAAGGAACCAGGGTGTCAAGTTCCGGACAATCACGGCGATATTCATTGAGCTTGACGTGCATCAGTACATCCAGCGTTCTGCGGGGAACGGAAGTATCGCGGATTTCTCCAGCGAGTTTGTGGGCGATGAGATCTTTCCCGAGAGCTTTGAATGCTTTTAGCAGCGGAACCTGAGAAGCAATCAGCTCAGGAATTCTTTCTCGGACCGCCACCGCTTGCTGGAAATAGGAAATAGTTTCTTTTATTGATGGGGCTTCGCCTGCCTGGCGCAATAGCTGCTCAAGCGTGCGGATGTTTTGGAGCGGCACAGGCATCAGTGTTGTGTTGTGGGGGCTCATGATTGTTCCTCAGCGAGACTGAGATCTCCTGGTTCGTTACAGAGAGATAAAGCGCATTCTAAACCACTTTGATAAATGGAGAGTGCACCGGGGGTTCCGAGAAGAGTAACGCCATCAACGTCTAGGTTAACAAAGGAAGACGTTATCTTTCCTCTGACCAGAACGGGCACATTTTTCACATTTTCCTCTGCTAACCGACCCAGCGTGAGAATGTCATTTTCAGGCTGAAGATAGATCAGAATAGATGCGGTAGAATCCCTAAGCCTATATGAAGTACTAAAACAGAAAAATCTATCACTTATCAACCCTTCTATTTCTACAAAGAGGTCAACACCCGAGTAAAGCTTTCTTTCCCCAATAGCTTCTGCTATCGTCATCTTTCTATACTTTGGGCTCATTTTTAAGCGTTCTACTTTTCTTTGATGTCTTCCCTCCTTTTTATAAATGTTTCTACCTCTAAGTGAGTTCAACAAAAAAGAATTCGTAAAAGCCACTAAACCCAACCTGTATTTTTCCACCTATGCATCCCACTTCCACAATGAATAAAAACGCCTTTTCTTGCCAGAAGAGCATGAAATTCCTTCCCGGCCTTATCGCTGGAGCAGTGCTGGTCTTTATCGTCTATTCGTTTCTCAATGGGGGATTTTCCCTCACCGGCAGCAGCGTTGCTGATGATCCCTGCAGTGGCCTGAAAGGCGCGGCCAAAGACCAGTGCTATTTTGATGCCCAGAAGTGCAGCAAGATGAGCGACTCTCCCGTGCGGGAAAGCTGCATTGCCGAGCTAGCAAAGGCAAAAAATGATTTGGCAATCTGCGATCTGATCACTGATAAAAAAACGCAGGGCTACTGCGTCGAAGAAATTGCCGTCCAGAAGAATGATCCATCCCTCTGCAACACCATTGCCGACCCGTACTGGTCGGATAACTGCAACCTGCAGATCGGGACTAAGAACAACGAAGCAGAATATTGTCATTTCATCATCAATGACGGGCAGCAGAAAGAGTGCTTTAAGGAAATCGCTTTGGCGACTAATAATGTCCAGCTCTGCGCAGAGCTTGATGAAGAGGAACGGGGAAGCTGCATCTACACCATTGCAGTCAATACGAAGGATCTGGCCCTTTGTGATTTGCTTACCCATCCGGTCAATAGAGATGCCTGCCGGCTGAAAGTGGCGAAAGTAAGCGACAATAAGGCGCTCTGCGCAACCATTAGGATTCGCGACATCCGGGGAACGTGCGAAGAGTATTTTGCGGGGAATGCTTCTTAGGGACTTTTTGGTCTTCAGGAAAGATTCTTCGTGAATTTCTGACATTGTCTTTTAGGGATGAGAATCAGCAATAGCTTATGCCGAAAAGAATAATCTTTCCTACTCTGTCTCTCTCCCCGCGCACCGCATGGCATCCATGATCTCGACACCCATCAACCCGTTTTCCACGACGCCAGCGATGTCGTGCACCCGTCCCGGCGCCAGCTGCTGCCACAGGAGAGATTCCGGATCGGCGACAAAGAGATCCATCTCAAAATGATCGCCATAGCTCCAATATTCATTCGTTATGATGCGCTCGTCCGTAGCCGGATCAATAGTTGGATTGCAGCCGGGCAGCTCGCAGGGATAGATCTGCGACTGGCAGACGCCCAACGCTTCCGTTACATTCCTGTACGGATAAATCTCGAATTCTCCGCCATTGGTCTGCGCGCCTTCGTCGGTGAACAGCATAAGGTAAGGGGCAGCATCAGCCCGCCAGGCCAATCGAAATGACCCGCTGCGATTTGCCAGTTCGCTTCCGGGCTTGCTCACCAGATAGATGACATCCATGTTCGGCTCGACTCTTCCTCCGCCGTAGCTGACGTCGAGGGACTCCAGATAGGAAATGACATTCTCCAGAGAAGTCAATTGGCGCACCAAAGCGGGATAGCCAACGCCATATACTTCGTGATTCTGGACACTGCCAAAAGTGATGACGGCAAAACGGTGGTCATCCCCCCGCAGGGTTGGCAAGTATGTTTCCAGAGCTGATCTTACCGCCGCAATGACATCCTTCATGGACACGCTGCGATCTATCGCTAAAACCACATCCACTTTCTCATACAGCGTTTCGTAGTTATCTATCATCCCATCACAGTTGTCGTCCAGCCCATT
>CAZOPZ010000024.1:4752-16763 GCA_964582035.1 uncultured Methanosarcinales archaeon
GCACCTGCCCTTCGCACATCGTTGTCCAATCGCCATTCTCACAAAACTGCGTACCGGAAGCACATCGGCCAATGCCCGCCGTTCCCGCCGGCCCGTCATAGCAGGTCCTTTGCAGCGGGCCTTCTTCGATGGTGGTATCAATTCCCCCCGAACAATCATCATCGTAGCCGTTGCATTCTTCATTCCGATGGAATACCCAAGTGGGATTTTCAAATTCCGGGCCGCCCCTGCAAGAGCCCCAGGTCCCATCAGCGCGGCATTGCCGCAAGCCATAGCCGCAGGAGGAAACAGTCATTTCTCCTTCCGGATTGCTGATCTCCGGATTCCGGCATTCGCTTATCTCTCCGGGAACGCAAGCCAGGCAGTTTTCCAGCCCTTCGTCAATCATGCCATTGCAATCATTATCCAGGCCGTCACATTCCTCTGATTCAGGATGCTGGTCAAAGCACTGCCACGTGCCGTCTTGGCATACTGCTGTTCCCGGCCGGCATTCGCCCACGTAGACGGTCCCTTCCGGCCCCGTGTAGCACCAGTTATCAGATACATTTTCATCGACTTCGCCATTGCAATTATCATCCAGATTATTGCATACTTCTTCCGCTGGCCAGAGAGCATCTTCGCACTGTAAATCTCCATTGTCACACACAGACTGCCCGGGCCGGCAGATGCCCACTGCTTCGTCGCTAAAGCCGCAAGTGCCCCAGTAGCCGGGATACTCTTCTTCATCGACCCAGCCGTCGCAATCATTATCGACGAAATCGCAAAGCTCTTCTTCGAGCGGCGCGATGTACCCTTCGCATGCTGTTAAAGCACCATCACGACAAAACTGCTCACCCTGATGGCAGCCGCTTGGCTTGAAGCCGCCATCCGGATCATTGTCGAAAACCAAGTAGGTATCTTCCGGGCAGGCCATAGGCAGATTTGGAGAAAAGCCGTCGTCGATCAGCACATTGCAATTGTCGTCCAAGCCATTGCATTCTTCTTCTTGAGGAAATGCTTCGGCGTCGAGCAGCTGCCAGATGCCCTGCTCTTGGCCGGCCTGTTCCTCACAGCTCAGCAGCGTCGGCCAGCAGGCGCATTCGCTGCTAATCGGCAGGTACGTCTCTGTACCTGCTGCATTTCCACTTAGGCAGGATGCCTCATTTCCTGGGCCATACACGAATAGAAACGGAGGACGGAGGCCAACAATTCTGCTGCCAGCCTGAAGAAAAAGATCCTCGGCAAGGGGAACGTCAGCAGAAAGAGGCTCGCGATTTTGAAAAGAAGTGTATGCCTCGCCTGGAAAGGGGCAGGAGAACAAAGAGGGTTCGGCTTGTCGCTCAGGAGCAGCAGCGATTTCTTCAGCAGGCTCACTGCACGAATACGCAGCCGGCAGGGCTGCCAGAACAAGAGGTAAAAGCTTTCTTTGGAGTGTTTTCAACATAGGTGGGCATCCCTATCACCCCAATAGTCAGCGATTTTCTAGAAAAAGTATGCTAGAATATATAAATCTTAATAAGTGAAAATGTTAGAAAAGTCCGGATGCTTTTTTATTCTCCATCTTCCGTGCACAGCAATTCCTGGGCGATGGCCATGTTTGGTGAAAGCGTTCCGGTGCGTACCAAATCTTGGATATTATAAGTTTCTCCCAGCGGTTCCCAAAAAGCTTGATACGGTGCGCTCACATAAAAATAGACGAGTACGGGATCACCATCAATCCAATATTCATTGGTTGCTGAATTGCAGCCGGGCAGCCGGCAGGGATAAATGTTAGCCGCACAGGCATTGCGTGCTTCTTCCAGATTGCTATACGGAAGGAGCGGGGCATCTGGCCGGGCTCCATCTACCGGATCAACATTGGTCTGCGGCTCTTCGTCTCCTAATAAGATAATTGCGGGCGTAGCATCAGCTCTCCAGTTTATCCCCAACGGATCACTCGGATCCGTCAGCAAGTACGTCACATCAGCGCTCGGCTCGAGATGCCCACCCCAACTCACTAACGCATCTAAAGCAGTTATCGCATCTCCCAGGCTGCTCAAAGGCAGGTACATCTCTGCTGCACCTTGCCCGTAGCCGGTGATTTCATCCCGGTGCCCAAACAGAAGGATAGAGAAGCGGTGATCCTCCCCGCCGATGGTGGGCAGAAATTGCCGTAAGGCATCAGTGACCGCCTCGATATACGTCGACATGGACCCGCTCACATCGATGGGGATGACAATGTCCAGCTTTCCATACCGCCTTTCGTAATCGTCGATAACCCCATCGCAATTATTGTCCAAGCCATCGCCACAATAGTCATTTCCATCGGGAAGCACTTCATCGCAGTAGGACGGTGTCCAGGCTCCCAAAGAACAGATTTGCTGCCCGGCCCGGCAGATGCCCACGCCTTCAGTTCCCGGCGGGCCGTCATAACACTCTCTGGCGAGCGGCGTAAACGTGCCGCTTTCGTCGATCGTTCCATCCACGGCATCATCACAATCGTCATCATAGAGATTACAGAGCAGAAAATCCCACTCGTCTTGGAGGATCACATCACCCGGCACTTCACAGGGGCTCCAAGTACGATCTTCCAGGCAGACGCGGACGCCATAGCCGCAGTCATATTGTTCAATAAGGTTCCCTTCTGTATCATGCCGTTCCGGAAACTGGCAGAGTGTCACGCTGCCCGGCTCGCAGGACGCGCAGCCGCTATCGAAACCATTGTCGATAACGCCGTCACAATCATTGTCCAAGCCATCGCAGATCTCTTCCTCGGGCAGCGTATCATAGCAGGCCAGCTCGCCGTTCTCGCAGAGCTGCGGCCCGGCGCGGCAGATGCCGACATTTAACGTTCCCGCTGGCCCCGTATAGCAGAGCTGTTCAGGAAGATTCTCATCCGTCTGCCCGTCACAATCATTATCGACGCCATCGCAGACTTCTTCCGCCGGCCATACCGCGTCCAGGCAGATCATCTCCGCATCTTCCGTGCAGAAATTATCGCCGCGTTCGCAAATCCCGGTATCATTGTATCCGCATTGCCCATAATCATCTTCGTCGATGAGGCGGTCACAATCGTCATCCAGCCCATTGCAGGGGTCACTTTCCATGGGCCCGATGTAATCCTGGCATTCGGTGAAAGCTCCGTCGATGCAGTATTGCGTTCCGAGACGGCAGAGAGAAGGCTTGAACTCATCGTTGGTGATAATGGTCGGATTTTCCGGGCAGTATATCGGCCGATCAGGCTCAAAGCCGTCATCAACAACGCCGTCACAATTGTTATCCCGGCCATCACAATACTCGAGCTCCGGGAACGATTCGTCGGTCAAGAGCTCCCAGGAGGGAACCGGTTCGCGTTCCGGGTCTAGGAAACAGCTATAGGCTGCCGGCCAGCAGCCGCAATCGGGGTTGGGAGTAAGATTTGTCGTGCCGCTCTGGGGGAGGCGATCATCAAGGCAGCTGGCGGTATTCTCTGGCGCATAGGCATGGAAGAGGTATCTGCTCAGGCCAACCACGCGCGTTCCTGCCGGCAGGGCCAAGCCTTCGGAAAGCGTCGCCGATTCGGCAAGCGGCATGCCGGAATCAAAAGCATGCAGAACAGAGGAGGGTAAAGGACATTCGGGCAGATACGAAAGCTGAGGGGGCTCTTCTGCGCCAAGCAATCCTGTTGGCTGTGCAAGAATGGGCTGCTCTTCATCACACGCAGGTCCTGCGATTCCTACTGCTAAAGAAGCGCCAAGGACTACCTCTCGTAGTGATCGTCTTGCTCTTTTAAACATCATAATGCCATCACCGAGAAAATCGCTGTACCTGTCCATCTCTCGCCCATGGGATGGGAAAAGGAAAGGAATATTTAAAGGTTGTGAGGGTATTTTGGGGGTGTAGCGAAGTGACGTACGTCACTGCGGAATACAAAATAACACTTTTCCAAACTTTTATAAATATAAAAGTTCTTTGTTATATTTAAAAAGATGGTACAAAAACCGAAGGTGTTGATGGGCGTAAGTATTGTTGTTTTAATAATAATCTCCTTAATTCTGTTAAATGAATTTAAACCGCAATCTGTCGGTCAGGCTGGAAGTGGGGGAGGACCTGTACCGGGTGAAGAAAACGTAAGTGTCACCCCTCTTAATTATACAGAATCTTACTTAATCAGCATAAAAAATTATAAGCAGCTAGAAATTTCTAATAATAATGTTTCAGATAGTTTAATTGAAGGAGAACAAATTAGAGATTTACAGACATTTATCGGAGAAGGAGAATTGTCTGCCCTGTCAGATAATGTTTGGAATGTTGCCGGGAAAGATTATGGATATCAGCAATTCCTGTTCTTTGATTCAAAAGACAAGAGAAATAGTATTGTTAAATATTCTGAAAGTGATAATGATGTTAATTCTGATTTTTTTTACGTTAAAAATGATGGGCAGATTGCTAGATATAAATTAGAATTTATTGAAGCGCCAGATTCCAGAATAACCGATGCCAATGGAAGTCTTACTTCGTCAGGAAATCATCTTCCAGATTTTCAAGATACTAAGCTCACTCTCTTTGACCAGCAATACAGAGTTCTTTCTGCTACGAGACCGACACCGGAAGGAATTCAATTAACATTAGTAAAATCTGCTAAATCTGCCAATTTATTAGTTGGAGAACCAAAAACATACCACATCAACAACAAGCGATATGATGTAGAAGTTCTGGCTATTTTTAACAATAAAGCCCAGTTAGATATTAACGGCGAAATGATCGAGCCAAATTTCAATGCCCTGCACACATTAAGTGATGGAACAAAAGTAATAATAGATTCCGTCTGGCTTGGAGAGCCCGGAGTTGCATTGTATTTAGCTGTAGACAAAATGGTGCTCCGCGATGACAATGTTACTCTCGATCATAGATCTTCTCATAATCTAGAAGTTGACAACAAAATAATTGATGGTGCACAAGTTATCATGGGCGGTGCAACTATACGCGAAACATTCATTCTTTTCTTCATTGAGATCAACATGACTGCGTCGGATGATCTCTTTGTTCCTGTTGATGGACAGCTAAGCGATTCAATTACCTTAGGAGGAGAAGATAAGAGGGTTTTGGTAAATAATTTCTTTGATATTAAATATGGCGGATTGACAAGTGAACCGACCCATGATCTTAGGCTAAAAACATCTTCCGACAGAAGATATGAATTAGTCTGGTATGATGGAGATAACAATACGGTAGAGATGCCTGTTGCTTATGCTGAAGCAGGATTTGATTTAAGCCTGGGAGAAGAATCCTGGACTCAGGAGTCAAGAACCGATCAGAGAAGGTTAATTTTAGATGAATCGGTTCCCATTTGGAAAAACGATTATGTTGTAGTAACTGGAGGAAATCCGGAGAATGGAACGGCAAAGTCCTATCTACTGCAGTACAAAGGAGCGGATAGGACGACAAGAACCAATCCGAAAATTAGGTTTAAAAATATTGGCAGTGGAGAAATCTTAGAATATAGTGTAGCAAGTGATAATCCCAGAGCAACTATTAGCTTGGGGGAGTTTTCTTTCATTGTAGAGAATGCCAGTGCAACAACTGCTGACGATTTTCAGGTATATGTTGATCTTGATACAACACGTAAAGAAACAGTAATTAAAACGACCGTAGCAGGCCCCATAACTGATACTTTACTTGAAGGCGAAAGCAAAGTTTATAGGCTAGGCAATTATGAATATATTCTCGGGCCAGTTTTTATTGATTCCGATGAAGCCAAGTTTATAATTAACGGTGAACTCACCCCAAAGTTAAAAGTAGGAGATAGCTATATATTATTGGATAGCAATATGATTTCTGTCTCTACTGTTTTGTACCAGGATTTTGCTGGCGGAGTACACTCAGTTGGGTTTAATATTACAGAGAATCCGTTCATTGAAGGTTACGACCACGCAGGGATTGGAAACGAACGTGTTCCTGTAGTTGATTCGTACGGCTCTCGGTGGTCTTTTGATTGGGATGTTGAAACTTTAGCATCTCTAGAAGAGCAGGATCATATTGTTGTTCTGCAGACAACCCCCCATAAAAGGGATTATGATACTGTGCAGCCTAGCGATCTAATGTTATATATTACTGCATTATCAGAGCCAATAGTAAGCGCTTCACTCAATGGATTAACGCTATTAACTCCCGATGATGCAATAGTTGAAGACCAAGTGTTCTATGGTTACACTTCCAGAGGAGCTTTTGTTACTTTTAACAAACACATGGATTCTCCCGATGAGTTTACTCTGAATTACCCGGAAAATCAAAGATTTCCACAAGTTTATATCTTGGGCGGCTTGGAAAGCCCTCCCGATTGTGTTGCTGATTGGGTTTGTAGCGGATACGGCTCTTGCCAGCCGGAGAATAAATCATATTGCGTTTCTGCAGCTGATCAAAATTCTTGTTCTGAAGTTTATGAAAGAAACCTCTCAGAACTATCGCCACAGCAATGTGTCTATCAGCAAAAATTTGTTGGAGTTTTGGGGGATGTTAACACTTCAATCTCTGACCTGATTATGATAGACAGCAATAATCGTGTAACATTTAAAGAAGGAAATGATACTATCCTAGAGTTTGATTACAACTTTTCTCTTGGTGAATTAAAATTAAATAACCTGACGATAGAAAAACAATCAGAAAATGATACCTATGGGTTTATAATTATCAAAGGATTAGACCTTACATCACAGGGCAAGAAAAAAACAGTTTATGTTGATAAATTAACCGATAGTTTTAGTGTTTGCATCAAAGATGCTGAAGTGGCCTCAATTTCTGAATTTAGCGGACAATGTGATAGCGATGACGAAGTTCTTCTTATGTGCCCCGGGACTGAAAGACAATATTCTTGTGAATTAAACGCCACTACGAGTAAATATAAAGTTTCTGGATTAAATCATTCAGGAATCAAAGAGCAGGAACCTTTCTGCAGAGATAATACTTGCAGCAATGATGAAAGCTGTTCTTCCTGCTCACAAGATTGCGGAAGTTGTCCCGTAGAAAATAATGTTAATTCTGGCGGAGGAAGCACCGGTTCAAGTTCTTCCAAATCTAAAAAGTCTGGGTCAACTATCTCATCAACAGAACAACAAGATAATATCTTGATAAATGATGAAGTTGAAGATAAAACAACAAAAGAAGCGGCTGAAGAAAATGGACCAGTAGTAGAAGAAACTGTTACACCGCGAAACTCTTACTCAATAGTATTGTTATTATTATCCCTGTTTATTTTAAGTATTGGAGCAGTTATATTCTTTATTTATCATAATAAAAAGAGTCCTTCCCCCCAAAAGATTAGAAAAAAGAGGAAAAAATAATTCATTTAAATAGTAAATTTTTCTCCCACTTGTGGGAGGGTAGATGAGATTTGGTAACGATGCTACCAATCTCTCATACAACTTTTGACTTCCATAGATATCGTTTTCAGCCATTTTTGTTCCTCCTTCATGGCCAAACCTGAGAACTCCTTTATTAAATGGGGGTATAACGGGGGACTGTGACTAAACAGTCAATGCCCTGCTTGGACAATAGCCCCGTAATCCCAGTCCCCCCTTAGCAGGGACTCGGAATAGAAATATAATGCCCCGGCCGGGATTCGAACCCAGGTCACCGCCTTTCTCTAACCTTTTTTGACATAATAAAGCTCTATCCGTCTATCGGGGGATTTCCGAGCAAAGCGAGGAATATCCCCTTTGAATGGATTTTGTTGAAACTTTTTGCTTGCCAAAAAGGTTCCGAAAGGGCAGTATGATAGTTTGCCCAACTCTTGGCTTTTGCTTGCCAAAAACACGCAAAAATCAAAGATTTTTGGTGTCCTGAAAATGTATCTCAACATTTTCATGAGGTTACCGGACTACACCACCGGGGCCTGCTCATCCCACACACCGAACCTCCTTTAAAAAGATTTTGCCTGCTCAAGCAGAAATCTTATAAAAGATGCTTTGTACTTCCTCATTATGGGGCGGGTTGTTCTCGGCTTGGCTGAATCTGTAACACTCTTGGGGAGGACCGAAGAGCAGGTTCTTGCTCGCATCGATACCGGTGCCACGTCCTCCTCGATCGACGCCCAGCTGGCAGAGCGCTTGGGCCTAACACCAGGAGAACGTTCAAAAATAGTCAAATCAGCGTCGGGTGTCAAAAAACGTCCTGTTATTATGATAAAACTGTTACTCCAGAACTCTTCTTTGGAAGAAGAATTTACTCTCGCTGACCGCAGCCATATGACCTACCCGGTACTTATCGGCCAGAACGTTCTGCGGAAAGGAAACTTTTTAGTTGATCCGCAGAAAAAAGAGAATATAATCTAATCCTATGAAAGCCGCCCTTATCTCCTTAGGAAGCACCAGCTCCATTCTCACTGCTGCCGCGATGAAAAACTATTTCGCGCAGGTAGACCAGCTGCAGCTCAAGAACGTGGAAATCCGCTTTGGCAAAGAAGCAGGCATTTTTTACGAAGGGCAGCCATTTGGGCAGTATGATTGCGTGTATGTCAAAGGCTCTTTTCGGTATGCCAACCTGCTGCGCTCTTTGGCAACGCTCCTGGAGAAGAATACGGCGTATATGCCCCTCTCCGGAACGGCTTTTACGCTGACACACAACAAGCTGCTTACCCACCTCATGCTCCAGCAGCACAATATCCCCATGCCCAGGACTTACCTCTCTTCGACGGTTGATGCTGCAAAAGCCCTGCTGCAGCGGGTTTCTTTTCCCATCGTCATGAAGTTTCCGGAGGGCACGCAGGGAAAAGGCGTCATGTTTGCGGATTCTTTAAGCTCAGCGTTGTCTTTGCTTGACGCTTTGGGCGCGCTGAACCAGCCTTTCCTCATTCAGGAATATGTGGAGACGGAAAGCACCGATATTCGTGTTCTGGTCGCTGGCGAAAAAGTGGTGGCCGCCATGCGGCGGCGTGCCCAGAAAGAGGAGAAACGGGCGAATATCCATGCCGGCGGCATCGGCGAGCCCGTGCAGCTGACTCGGGAAGTGATGAAGATCGCCGTCGATACTGCCAAAGCTTTGCACGCCGACATCTGCGGTGTTGATATCCTGGAAGGAGCTCTGGGCCCTGTAGTGATTGAGGCAAACATTTCTCCCGGCCTGCAGGAGCTCAGCAGGGTTTCAACGCTGGACGTTGCTGACGAGCTGGCCCGCTTCTTGGCACGGAAAACGGAAGAGCGGCTGGGGCAGCAGAACCATGATGCCGCTGCACAAGTTATGAAAGGGCTGATGGTTAGTGAAGAAAACGCTCTTAGCCAGGAAATTATTACCGCACTGCAATTTCGGGGAGAAAAAATCATTCTTCCGGAACTGATCACCAAGATGGCCAAGTTGAGCGATGGCAAAGAATATGTGATTCGTGCTCAAAAAGGGAAAGTAGAGATTGAGGAGATGTGAGGAGTTTACTCCCTATTCTCTGCCTCTATTGTTCTGCAGCTTTCTTTCTCTTGGCAGGCTTTTTCGGCGAACTTTTTTCTGAGCCGGTTACCCGAACCCAGGTTGCTTCTGCTGGTTCTGTTCTCTTTCTGAACCAGATAAGATAGACGATGGGCAAGAGCCCCAAAGTATTCAGCAAAAGAATCGCGATAAACCAGCCTTTCTGCTTCTGCCGTGCTGCCGCCCATAGCCCCAGCCCGTTCCAGAGCAGAGTCCAGAGCATTACGAGAAGAAGCCCGAAAAGCACCGTGGCAGGCTGCTGGTAGAGGGGATAAAGGAAGGCCATGAGCACTACTATATGCTAGGAAAGGCTTTGGCTTATTTATGCTTTATGATTTTTGAATCGAAAAAGAAACCTAAAAACGACTCTACTTCGATGGAGAAAGATGCCGGTAAACCAAGTTCTGTCTCTCTATCTCCTTCTCCTCTTTTCTTTCGCGGCAATCTGCTGCACCCGGTTCAGATCTTCCAGGATATCGGAAGCGATGAATGCATAGCCACCTTTCTTTTTAAGCAGCAGGTCGCCCATGAAGCCGTTCACGTACGAAGCCGCGATGGCGCTCTTGAAGAGGTCTTGCGTCTTTGCCAAAAAGCCTACGCACAAACCGGCAAGGATATCGCCGGTGCCGGCCTTAGCCATGCCCGGATTTCCGGTCCGGTTATACGCAATCTTGTTTTGCGACAAGATGATGTCCGTCGGCCCTTTCAATAAGAGGACGTTATTATTTTGCAGGAAGTAGCGGAGGTTGCCCTGCAGAATTTCTGCTTTTTCGCGGATGTTCGATTGCTTGAGCTTGGGCAGCAGGAATTCTTTGCCGCTATGGGCCAGGAGCATCTCCATTTCCGTCGCATGCGGCGTTATTAATGCATTGCTGAAATCTTTGAGCGTTATGGACTTCAGCGGATCAGCATCGATGACTTTGATCTTGGGAGATTTTTTGATGAAGTATTGGCAGAACGTGTCCGCCTTTTTGGTGATGCCATTGCCCAGCAGCACGGCATCAAAGCGCTCTGCGAACTTGACCATCTCTTTGGCGTTCTTGATGCTGAACGTTTTGCCTTTGATCTTGTGCGTTATGAGGTCGGGAGCATAGTGATGGACTGCCCAGGCGACTTTTTCCGGTGCGGCAACGGTTACCACATCACAGCCCGCTCGCAGCGCTGCTAACCCTGCTAAAACCACTGCGCCGACATATTCTTCAGAGCCACCAATAATCAAGACTCTGCCGCTCTCCCCTTTGTGGGAGGTCTTCTTCCGTTCCATGATTTTTTTGACTTGCTGGAGGTTCATGCTTTTTCTCTCGTCAATCTCCGGTCATTTGTTTAAATATCTTTTATAAATAGGCTCATCCCCTCTTGAGGTTTATATATCTTTGTTGTCATTAATGAGTGAGGTTTATCAATTTTTGTGTTTATTTATAAATACTTGCCATCCAGAAGTGCTTTTCTGCGTCAGAAAATCTTTTAAAGGCAGCTCTTCCAGTGGTTCTTGGCCCTGTAGCTTAGCCTGGACTTTTGCGAGCATTCCTGGCAAGGAAGGCAATAGAGCGCCGGTCTTATATGGCCGCTGGCGTGCACGGTATACGCCAGTTGCGCGAAGCTAGCCGGAAGTCCCGAGTTCAAAGCGCCAGCAATCTAGGCAAGTAGACTCAAGTGGGGTGTTCCTTCGGAAACCCCACGAAGGTGCTGTACGCGTAGATTGTAGGGAGAAATTCTCGGCAGGGCCAGTTATTTTTCTGGTTCTTAGCTTATTTCCTTGACGTACAAGAATCGTCCGTCTGGATCCGTAAGAGTCGCCCGTTTGCCGAACTGCGTATTTTCCCCCTGGCGGCGGATGTACTTTTGGTCGATGTTGGCAAGCGCTGCTTCCAAATTCCTGACGCTAAAACCAAGGCCATCTAATGGCCTTTGCTCCTGCTTTGTGGGATAGAGCTCCAGGTACACCTCTCCCACTTGCGCTCCGTAATGCCGCGGGCCGTGATCGGTCTGCTCTTCGAATGGCGTGTTGAGAAGGGAAGTATAGAACTCTCGAAGTGTCTCAATATCCCGCGAACGGAGAATGAGGTGGGTAAAGGAAGGCATGGGAGTGTTCTCTCAATAAAATTTAGCAATAAAATCTAATAACAGGCCAATCACGACGATTGCGAGCTGGAGAATGCCAATTTCTTGCCCTAAAAAGAACTGAAGGACAACCGCTAGTGTTACTATTTTGTTGAAAAAGTCGGCAGTGAATTCCAAAACCTGCTTTTTCGTCGGCATTAGAAGCGTAGCCCTAATAGGATAGAGAGGAGAAAGACCAGGCTGAGGATGATAGATAGGGTGAATAACACCATCGGGATAAAATCCGTTTTGTGTTTAATAACATTAAGTCCCATATCTCCTCTATAAACCATCAAAGTTTTTAAATTTTTTGTTGTGTCCTCTAGTCATATCGTATCAGCACCTGCCTGCAGCTTACCATAGATTCTCTTTCTTCTTCCACCGTACACAGAAAAACCTTTGGCCAGTTCGGGTTCTGATACTGGGTGATGGATGCCACGTTTATTGAGGTTCCTGCTGGAAATCGCTCTTCATTTCCGCCGCCCTCATGGATGTGGCCGTGCAGGTGGACTATATTTCTT
>CAZOPZ010000024.1:16790-17140 GCA_964582035.1 uncultured Methanosarcinales archaeon
GTACTATCGTTCAATATGCGTGTCAGATTCTGATCGCCCACGTGGCCGAAGCCCGGCACATAATCAATGGCCGTGGTGGCTCTCGGCGGCCCATGCGTGACAAAGAAGGTAGGTTCATCTTGTTCCTGCAGCCGTTCCAATTCATTTCGGGCAGAAGCGTAATCTTCTTCTGTCAGCAATCTTCCAGTTTCGGCCAGAAAGCGTGGATCATGATAGCCACCCCTGCCGACGATATTCACGCCGGAAAAGTCGAGTGTTGCATTGCTTATATCAAAAACAGCCGGATTCGTCTGCTGCAATTGGCGAAGCCCTTCCTGATACACGCGCTCTTCTTCGTGATTCCCTCGGAT
>CAZOPZ010000024.1:17249-17726 GCA_964582035.1 uncultured Methanosarcinales archaeon
GTTTCCGCTGGCGCTCTCTTCAGTCTTTAATGCTTGAGCAGCCATTTCTGCGCCATCAATGTGCCCTTCGATATCGCTGACGATGCCAAACTGAATACTGTCGTCTTGCAGAAAGTCGTTCTGGTGCTGCTGGACCCAGGCTTGTAAAGCTTGTTCCTCAGCAGGAGCTGGCTGTTCAGTGATCATGAGATTTTGTATGCCAAAGGCAGCCAGGCCGACAAGAATCGGAAGAGAAAGATATTTGAGGATTTTGTTCATCGCTAAGAAAAAGGGATGCAGCTATTTAAAAACTCTTTTGTGTTTCATTTCGCGAAAGACAGCTTTCCTTCTTCTTCAGTGATAGAAAGCTCTCCACCTTCGTTTTCTGGAAAAGATAGGCCACCAATGGCTTTTTTCTGAAGCTGTCGTCTCTTGAGCAGCTGGAGTAATTGTTTTTTAGTCGTAAGCTCTTTAAGTGCTTTTAAGTACAGCAGGTAC
>CAZOPZ010000025.1:0-8446 GCA_964582035.1 uncultured Methanosarcinales archaeon
CGGCTGGATGCTGGCTGCTTCTTCATCAATGGTATGAGAAATTCTTTTGATGAGGCTGCTGAAATCGATGCGGAGCTTTCCCGTCAAGAAGCCAAATTTTCCGGCGCTGCGGATAGCTTCTGCAACATTTGCCGGGTGGATCAGCATCTTCGATGGAATGCAGCCCCGGTTCAGGCAGGTTCCGCCCAGCTTTTCTTTCTCGATAATTGCGGCTTTGTATCCGGAAGCAGCGGCTGCAGAAGCAAGGTTCAGGCCGCCGCCGCCGCCGATGACGATAAGATCGTACGTTTTCATCTCTTTTTCAGGAAGAAGGAAGCAAAGATGATTAATAAAGGTTTGGGGGATGTTCCCGGTTGTATTTCTGGAAGATAAAGATGCTGATGAAGAAGAAAAATAGGCTCGCTCTGCTCAGGGATAGAGCTGCGGATTTTCCAGAGAAATCAACGCCATCACCAGAGCTTGTTGGGTATACTCTTCCCTGGTCAAGCGCCCTTTCGTAAGAACCCCGACAGCTCCTTCAGCATGCTTTACCAGAGGATTCTTCGTCGAGCTAATTTCCAGCCCTTCTTCAAAAACCAGACGAGCACTTCTGGCGGATATTCGAACCCGGAGGACAAGCCCAAATGATCGTGTTTGCCATCGTACAGGACACAAGCGCACACATTCATATAGCCGGTTCGTGAGGAAAGAACAGCCAACAACCCATCCTCCAAGCCAACGCTGTACTCGCCATCATGAAAAGCATTTCTGGCCCGGTTTGTAGCGCCACGGATCGTTTCTTCAAGAGACGTGGGCTGCGCAGAAACGCCGGAAAGAACGTCCCTGCCGACGACTTTAGCATCCCAGAAATGCTCATAGGCAGAAAGCGCTTTTTTGACCGCCTGGATTTTTACTTTGTTCTGGGAACCGACGGTGATGAGCATGCTCTTCGCAGAGAAAAGAAGTGTTAATAAAGATGCTGCTCTTCAAAAATAATCATCAAAAACAGCTAAAAAATCAGAAGCTCATTCGGGCTGCCGATCCAGTTCTTCATAATTCGGGAGCACATCTTCATACGCTCCATTAAAATAATCCCCCACTCGCACCTGAGAAAAGATCTCCGGAGAGACAGAGAGCGTACTCGTCTCGTATCTGCCGAGCTCGGGATCATACTGCCGTATCCGCAGAATATACTCTTCTTCGTCAAGATGAGGGATGAGCAGGAGATAGAAAGCGCTTTCTATCCAGAGCGGATGCACTTCTACCGGCCCGCTGGCCGGCTCATAATCTTTGTCATAAATCAACCCTTCGGTAATGCCCGGGGCGCAAGAACCTCCAGAAAAAGCCAGAGCAGAACTCAAGATGATGGCGCTAAGGCTTTGTTGTAAACCATTTTCTGCCATCCCTATTTCTTCAGCCAAGAATACGTCCGCAATCCGGTGCTCGCCCCATAGCCGCAGGAGGCGCAGCGCTTCTTGCGGATATGATATGATCGGCTTCCACAGCGCTTGCACGGGATGTGGGTCTTCTTCCCGCTCTTCTTCCCCATGCTGTGCGTTCCTTTAGTCATGCTGCTTCCTCTTCAAAAGTTTATTGTGGTGAAATGACCGTAATCGTGTCTCCCCTCAGGAAAACAGTCCCCAACCGGCGCCGCACCTGATCATCTTTATACTCTTCGGCATCGTCGAGGACAACATTGATGTGGATATCGAAAGCTTTCAGCTTGCCCACATAGCGGAAGCCATTTTTCAGGTCCACCATAACATTTTTATTTCGTGCTCCATTGAGCGTATCTAACGGTCTCGATGCTTCCATAGTTTTTAACCTCACTCTATTCTGCGCTTCAAGAAGGCGCTTCCTATATAAATATTTTGCCTACAATCTTTTGCGCTCGCTTCGCTCGGCAAAAGATTGGACCAAAATGCTCTCTAGTGTGGTTTCGTTTCACTCAACCCCACGATGAACGACCAGTTTTATGCCTTTGCAAAAAGTTGGACAAGAACTATCTCTACTCTCTTTTTTTCTCAGCAACAATGAACTCCAGAGAATCAGCACTGGTCCAGTCGGGGACTAATGCAAATCTTTCCCTATCCTCAAGAAGAGTAAATTCAGGGAGTTTCACCTTAAGGGGGAAAGGTTCTACAGAAGGCTCATAATCCTCTAGATGAAGGCGTGCTTTCCGGTAAGAATCACTCCTAAACTGTTTATTCGCTTTTCTTACCGCCTCTCCAAAAGTTTCAGCGACAATCAGATAAGACTCAACGGCCCGCTCCGTATCGGCTTTCCTCTCAAAAGGCATTTCATGACGGCGATAAGAAACGTTCCACACGTGATATCCGCTCATCATTTCGAAGAAAAGCGGGACACTCTTAAACTTTGTGAAAAGCCTTATAAAGAACGAAACGAATTCCTGCTTCATGGTAAATTTTCCCAAACTTCGCACAGAGCTGAAACACTATGAAGAGCATCGCGAAGCGCTCGTGCGGAAAAGCCGCGATATCATCCGTGCTAGCAAGCTGCTCATTTATGCAGTGCATCGAGATGAACTGAAAGAGGCAGAGAAGCTCCTGCAGCAGATGGATGAGGAAAGAAAAGCGATACAAGCTATCGCCCGGCATGACTCCCGATTAGTGTGCGAAGGCAGCTATAAAGTAGCCATGCAGGAGTATGTCGAAGCACACCTCTACTTTTCGTTTGTGAAGACCGGAAAGCTGGTGCAGCTCTCGGTGCTTCCTGAGCATTTCGTTCTCGGTCTGGCAGATTTGACTGGAGAGATGGTGCGCCGGGCGGTCTTTCTGGCCGGCAAGGGCAAAGTCGACAAAGTGATGAAGATCCGCGATGAGATTGACCAAATCTACGGAGAATTGCTGAAATGTGATATCCGCGAGAATGAAATGCGGCGGAAAGTGGACGGCATCAAATATGATCTGCGGAAGCTGGAAGACCTGGTGCTGGATATCCAGCTGCGGGGAAGGATGAGAGAAAGCGAAGGGCGCTCTGAAAAAGAGAATGAATGAACAGCTGATTTGACTACTTTTTAGTTATTACTGCCCAAAGATTTATAAATGCGCTTCTATCAGAGGTACTCTATGAAAATTCTGGCGCTCAGCGACATCCATGGAGATAAGCATTGGCTTGAACAGATGGCCGAGAGAGGAGCCAAAGAGCAGGTAGACTTAGTCATCCTGGCCGGCGATCTCGTCGATCGGGACGGCTCTTCGGTCGGCTTATTGCAGCCTTTCAAAGACAAGAATCTGGAAGTGGTCATCCTGCCCGGCAATCATGAAGGGCTGGCTGAAACCTATTTCATGACGGAACATTTCAAAGTCAAGCATCTCCATGGAAAAGCGCTGCAGAAAGGCGACATCGGCATTTTTGGCTGCGGCTATGCGGACGCAGGATCTCACCAACTATTGGAAGAAGACTTCTTCAAGACGCTGCAGGAAACGCACGAGCAGGTGAAGAAATCGAAGAAGAAAATCATGGTCACGCACATCCAGCCTTCCGGCAGCATCCTGGGCCTGGGCGTGTATCCGGGCAGCACCGGCGTGCGCAAAGCCATCGAAGACTTCCAGCCGGACATCCATATCTGCGGCCACGTCCATGAGACAGAAGGCATTGAAGAAGTCATTGGCAAGACGAGAGTGATTAACGTCGGAAAGAAAGGGAAGATCATTGAGGTGTGAGGGAAAATGAGAACGTATCAACAAGTAAGAATACGGAACCTTGTTTACGAAGAAAATCCATTTCATGGGCTGATAGAAGTAACGGGATTCGTACAACCCACGAGGTGGTATATACGTCGGCACGACGCTCAGGGAAAAGAAGGGTTTAGCTATATTTTTGTTTTACATGATCAAAAACAGACAAGTAAGTTTATCTTTGTCGAAGTTAAAGAAAGAACTTCAATTATTCGAAGAAACAGCAGATTAGAACGGATTGCTGCTAAAGCATGGAGAGAGATGAAGCCGATACGGATGCGGGGGGAGTACGATTCATCCCAACCTTGGGAATTTGTCGCAGAAGAAGCGGAGATCATCGACGGAAATAACGGCGAACTCTCCCTCTACGACGCCACCGAACAAGACGGCCAGCTCTCTCTCGCAACTGGCGGCGGAGAACTTTCCATCGCAGAAGAGTAAACAAAAATGACCCAAAAAACACCAGAGCCGGAAGAAGGATATCCCCATAAACTCATCATTCGCAATGAGGCTTGGGATGATTTACAGCACGCTCAGCAAGGCTATCTCATCGTTCGCCAAGACGCTTTCCGCTTGGCTAAAAATGGCCTTTTTCTTTTCTATGATCTCGGCTTGGATTTTTCAGCAGAAAGCAACGCGCACATCCCGGATTTTTATAGCATCCCCCTAATCACTTATGCAGGAACCAATGAAAGTGGACTCCTCAACACACTAGCCATTCGCCAACTTGAAGAGCCAGGTGAACGGATTCTTGTTCGTCGGGGTGCCCAGCCAGAATTGTACGATCTGGCTTATGGAAAAAGCGGAAAAGAATTTCAGAGAAGAGCGTTCATCACCACCGAAGAAGCATTGCAAAAAGCAACTCCTGCCGCACGGGAAAAACTGGAGACTCTTATCCAGATACACCTGAGAAAATATACAGATTCCCTAACGAGAACTTACCCTTACGCCATTTGCTCCAGGCGGCTTTCTTCAGCGTAAGCGAAGACACGCACGTCGCGGGCTTTGCCAGAACGCCGCATTACTTTTATCGTCTGATAAACGTCCGAATCATTGGAGAGTATAACTACCGGCTTCTCATGCGGCCGGAGGGCAACGGCCAACAAAGAAACGTCGCCGCTTTTCGGAAAGCGTTCTCTTTCTTCTTCAGTAGCGGACCTCCCTTTCGGTGTCTGTTGCCAGAAAGAAACGACCGCTGCTGTTTCTTCCACGGTGGGATTAACCGCCACGACTTGAGCATGCCCCTTTGCTTCCAGATAGTCCCGAAGCCGGCGTGGCACCAAAGCCCGGCCAAGCCAATGCGGATGATGCTCCATCTCGTGCCAGACACGCCGGGGAACAAGTAAAGGAGCGGAAACGCGGATATTATAAAGTGTTTTTCTTTCATCGACCCGTTCTTTTTCCAGTCTCCGAGCAAAACTAGCATCCAGATAAGTCGTCTCGTCCGCTGAAGAAACTCCGTCCAGAACCACCGTAAAAGTCGCGTCTGCAATAAGCCGCTTTTCGATCACCGGTCGTGCCTCTTCTAAGTACTGCAGCATCATTTTTATTTCTGCCAGCAAAGGGGCTAGCACGCCATCTATGGCCCGGTTAACAACAGGAAGAACAGAAGCAAGGGCGGGGGAAGTCTGGAGTTCCAGAGCAAGTTCCCCTTCTTTCGCAGAAAGCTCTTTTACCCATCGAGCATCATAGGGGCTGATCTTATCAACGAATTCCAGAAGTTTCTTGCTATACTCGGCGTAGAGGCGAGGGGTTAACCCGGAGACTTTTTTACGGAGGTCTTCAGCACAATCATGGGCGTCAAGGACAAACCTCCTTTGCCGCGCAAACTTTTTTTGCATGCGCCGCAGGGACCTTTTTTCCAGTGCCCGCTTCTTTTTGGGGCTTGTTACGGCAGAAAGTTTGCCGGGCAAATTTTGGAGAACATCATGGATGCTATGCTCCAGAACGTCAGAAATGCGGAGCAGGTCCGCTTTCCACCTCTGCAACAGTGCAATCACCTCATCAACCGGCTGCAAAACCTGTGCTATCGGGTCGGCCATGTATTCTCTGAGGATACTTTTCCTGTTTAAAAACCTTCCACTCTTTTTCTCTGCAATGCATCTCGTTGGAGAAAAGATTATAAAGAAAAAAAGAGTGCGACATAACCGTATGCTAAGCAACTGCCCCGACTGCCAGAAGCCTTTGCACGAAGGCCAGCACCGCTATACGGATGGCTTGTTTAAAGTCCTCTATTGCAAAAAGTGCGGGTTCCGGAAAGAAGTGCCGCTGGAAGAGTAAATTATTTTAGGGGAATAGTTGTTATGGAGCTATGAGCCTCTTTATGGTATCAGGAATGAATAAAGGAGATATGCATTAAACGCCAAAATAACGATCCCGAATACTATCGCAAAGATTGTGGTTATTTTTTTATTGACCAGTTCTTTCATTATCTCTTTGTTTGCGGTAAAAATGATGATGGGGATCAGGGGAAGCGGTATAAGCAAGCTGAGCGCCACCTGGCTGTAGATCAAGATGTTCAAAGGCTCTATCCCCAGCAAAAGAGCAAGTGTTAAAGGGATGACATTGATGAAACGGGTTATGAGCCTTCGTACCCATAAGTTTATTTTGAATCCCGTTAAGCCGTCCATCACTGCCTGGCCTGCCAAGGTTCCCGTTACCGATGAGGAGATTCCGGCAGAAAGCAGAGCCAGCGCAAAAACAAAAGCCGAAAATCCTCCAAATAAAGGGATCAAGGTTTTATGGGCCTGAGTCAGCGTAGCAACTTCTCCAACCTGATAAAACGCGGCAGCAGCCATGACCAGCATGGCCGCATTGACAAATCCGGCAATAGTCAAAGATGCTACATTATCTATCACATGGAATCGGAGCGTCTGGAGTTTGTCAGTAAAATTGGAGGCTATGACTTTGTTTTTTATCAGCCAGGAATGCACAAATAAAGCGTGAGGCATCACCGTAGCCCCGATCATCCCTACTGCTACCAGAGCGCTTTCCTTAGTTAAAATGGGCTTCACGGAATGAAGCAGTATGGCAGGAAGGTCTGGCTTGGAGAGGAACACTTCATACACGAACGCCAAGCCGATGATCCCCACCAGCCCTATAAAAGCCTGCTCCAAAGCTCGGAACTTTTTGCGGGCGAGGAACAGGATTATCAAGACATCAGCAATGGCGATATAGGTGCCCCACAATAAAGGGATGCCCAACAGCAGATTCAAGGCAACGACGATCCCCAGAAATTCCGCAAGGTCAGTCGCTAAAATCGCGATCTCCGCTAGAATCCAGTAAAAGAGAACGGCAGCCCTGCTTTTGAATTTTAATTTTATGAGCTCCGGAAGCGAATAGCCGGCAATGCCTATCTTTCCGGACAGATACTGGAACAGCATGGCCATGCCGCTGGCCATCCATATCACCCACAGAAGATTGTAATTAAAAGAAGAGCCTCCGCCGATATTCGTGCCCCAATTTCCCGGGTCCATATAGGCTACGCTTACCAGCAATCCCGAGCCCATGAACAGCCATAATCTCTTGTCAAGAAAGGATTTGAAAACTTCTTTGCATTTTCTCATCGCTAAACGCATGCTCGAGCCAGTGCGCTTCTTCGGGCACTTTATTTCTTCTTCACCGGCATTATCTTCTGGTATTTCTCTTTGAGATCGACCAGATAAGAAAACTTAGCTTTCAGGTCAGCGGTGTCCTGGCAGGTGATGATGCAGCCATGCAATTCTACTTCGATAGAGCTGCCCACGGGAGTGAGTTTCAGCTTGGTCAATTCCTGCTTGGGAAAGAAGCTCAGGAGCTCCTCCAATTGCCGTTTCGTAGGCAGAACCCAGAGTTCCTGATAGAGATGGAGCTGCTGTTTTCGGTTATAGGTCTTGAATAATATTCCCATGGTGCTTGGAAAACTGTTTTTACACTTAAATGTTTCTCAAAAAGGGATACTAATCGCCTTAACGAGTGAATGACGGCTGGCCGCCATCTCACATCCCCATCCCTTTCGGCAATCTCCCGCCCATGCGCTTCATGAGCTTGCCGATGTCCTGCTCGCCTTTGAACATCTTCATCAGCTTCTTGGATTCTTTGTAATGCTTCAATAACTCGCGAACTTCCGTTATCTTCAGCCCGGAACCGGCGGCAATGCGATCAGCCCGCTCTGCAGAAATGATGTCCGGATTCTCTAGCTCTGCACGGGTCATGGAGTCCATGGCAAATTTCCATTTTTCCAGCTTGCCTTCCTGCACATCCATCATCTCTTTGGGCAACTGCAGGGAACCCATGCCGGGGATCATGCTCATCAGTTTCTTTAAAGAGCCCATCTTCTTCAACGCTTTCATCTGCTCATACAAGTCGATGAGCGTAAACTCCCCTTTCAGGAATTTCTCCTGCAGATCTTCGGCTTGTTCTTCGGAAATGGCTTCCTGCGCTTTTTCCAGCAGGGTTTCCAGATCGCCCATGCCGATCAATCTGCCCACGAACCGCTGCGGATGAAATAATTCCAGATCATCAATCTTCTCGCCGACACCGATAAAGACCACGGAAGCACCGGTAATGGCACAGGCAGACAGCGCACCGCCGCCTTTGGCTGTGCCTTCCAGCTTGGTGACGATAACGCCCGTCACTTTGCAAATGTCATGGAAGGCTTTGGCCTGCTGCTGTGCCGCCTGGCCGAGATCGCCGGAAAGCACCAGCAGCCGCTCGTCTGCTTCCACGGCTGCCTGCAGCTGGTTGAGTTCCTGAATCAGCGCTTCAGATAACGCGTCTCTTCCCGC
>CAZOPZ010000025.1:8456-13923 GCA_964582035.1 uncultured Methanosarcinales archaeon
ATAGATCAGCACCGGATCTTTCTCCTTTTTGATGCCAAAGAAATCTACCCCTACCTGCTGGGCCAATTGTTCCAATTGATCATATGCAGCTGGGCGCCAGGTATCCGTCTGCAGCACCGCCACTTTATAGCCGCGCTTCTTGTAGAATTTTGCCAGCTTTCCGACGGTAGTCGTCTTTCCGCTGCCGAACAGGCCGATGAGCATGATCTGCGTGGGCTTTTTGGTAATGGCAATCTCTTTCGTCTCTTTGCCCAGGAAGTTCGTCAGCTCTTCATAGACGATCGTGACGAGCTGCTCCCGCTTGGTGATTCCCGCCGGCGTGCTTTCTTTGGCCCGCTCTTTGATCTTCTTGCTCAGCTCCAGAACCAGCTGCACGTTCGCATCAGATTGTAATAAGGCCCGCTGCAGTTCTTTCACCAGCTCATTGATGAGCGTATCGTCTACAAAAACGGCCTGGGTAATCTTCTTTAACGTGTTCTTTAAGGAATCGCCGAGCTTCTCAAGAACCATGGAACAGGAGAAGGCTGCTTTTTATTTAAATATGATGCTGGTTTTAGAATTGGAAAGCCAGAGAGAAAAGCGATTACAAAGACATGTTGCGTTTATATGGTCTGGGGGGATTCTGTTCTTCTCCCTCTGCATCGTATGGGAGGCGTTGTCTTCGGCATTCTACGATATTGTTTTTTTCGTAGAGCTCTATCTTGTCTTCGGTTAATGAGCGTTGCGCACGGTCATGGTCGTTTACGCCCGGAGAAGAAGGCTGCTCATAGAAAACTATTCCATACCACAACTCGGAAGATGAATTAGGATCCTCCCTGATTATTTGGGGAGGGGACACGACACGTATTCCGGATTGGAGGAAGGCGTTAATCCTTTTTTCTAGATTATCTAGTCCGCTTTCGAAAGTACTTCCAACAGGTCCTGCACCAAAAAGAATCTTTATTTTCAAGGTAAGTACTTTCTTTCACGCTTTCTTTAAAAACCTTCCTCTCAAAAAATCTACATTGAGCCTGCAGGGACTCTCGACGAAAGCAAAAGGGATTGCTTGCGATTCGAACCCCGATTAACCGGTTACCTGCAGGCAGCTCTGCTCGTGTCATCGCTACTGCCCGCCGAAGCCGGTTGTCCTATCCATTAGACTACAGGCCCAATAGGTTATAGAAATAGGTTTTCTTTAAAAAGATTGTTAGGGGGAAAAATTATGCAACATTTTTCATCATAGGGGGCTACCGAGCAGAAAACATATAAACGGTAAAAACTTCTCTGATCCATGCCTGGAAAAAAGAGGTTCCTTAAGTTCTATCTGATTACTGCGCTGCTCTTCGGCTGCCTTGGCGTGGTTGATGGGATGCTTCCATTTTTGTTCACGCTGCCCGTAGCATACCTGAATGTGCTGGCCATCCTCACGGTGCTCTTCTTCCTGCTCAATCTCACCGCTTTTTTTACCTTCTGGCACCAGCAGCAGAGAAAAATAACGTACGTCCTTCCCTTTTATCACATTTTCAGTCTTATTCTGTTCATCGTGCTGAGTAGCCTGTTTTCGTACAATACTTTGCCGGCAAACCTGCTCGCTTTCTTTCCCGCCATCGGCATCGTGCTTTCGGTCTTTGAGATCGCGTTTAGCGGCGATTTGCTGCGGCGGCTTGAGCTGTTTCCATGAGGAGAATCCTGAGTAACAGGAATTGCGGTAATCTTTTCAGAATATCATTAGAAAATTCCCCATTCGACCATTAGCTAAAAAGAAATTTACTTTAGAGTCTATCTTGGAAAGTAACTCGGAACCACTAACAGAAAATTTATATACTTCAATGTCGATACTACAGCCGTGGGAAAATATTATTATCGACATCACAAACGTCATTCCACTCGGAATAGATTTCAACGTCAACCAAGAAATTTCAATGTGAAAAGAACGTTCTATAAACTAAACCATTTCGTGAGAAGACATCCGATAATATCAGCTGTTTCTTCAATAGTTCTTGCAATCATTTTACTGAGAATGACTTTTTTAGATTCACTCTTTGGTAAAAATATTACTGAGTTTAGATTATGGTTTATATTTCTTGCAATTTTCATGGGGACTATTGGATTAATAGCATTGAAAGTTCGGCTTAAGAATAATGCTACAAATCTAACAACCAGGCACACAGTCAAATGGCGAAATAGATAAAGAGGGGGGCATAATTTTAATGAAGTATGAATATGAACACTAAAAAACTTGTAGATTTATCAACTATATTTGGAGTAGCGATTACACTTTTTGGGATAAGTATGCTTTTTCCTGCTGGGGATTGGAAACGTCTTACCTGGTTTTTTATGTTTTTGATATATGTTATAATTTTTGTTGTAGTATCATTCAAAAAATAAGCGCTCATTTCCCCTCAAACTCCCGCAACAAAGCCCCTTTATCCATCAGTAGAGAATAGGTGAAAATGTCAAGCTTCTTTCCGAGAATGAACTGCACAAAGGCGTCCTGCCGTTCTTTTGTCCACCGTGCAAACTTCTTAGCGGTGGCACAAAAATAATTGATGTCGCAATGCCCCTGGCGCAGATCATCGCCATCATGCCGCGCCGGATGCAGGGGGCAAAGGACGCAGCCGTCCAAAGAAACCGCATTCCTGCAAACGCCGTGACGCAAGTCCATCGGCCGGCGGCGGTCACGGAACTGCAAGAATTCTTCTTTTGTTTCTGGTGCAGCAGTAAGAAACTCATTAGTATTCATCTCCACTGCCCGCTGCACTTTCTCTACCGACGGAAAACTATGCCCGCAGCAGCCCATGCAGCCACCATTCAGCTGGCAGAGGGGGCTGGAGATTATGTTCCTCATCATCTCTCCGCCTTTCCTTTGTCAAGGTGCTGCTTGAGCGCCTGCAGCGCTTTGGAGCGCATGCTGATGCGCGCTTTCTCTTCCGGAGCCATTTCTCCGATAGTCTTTACGAAACCGTCCGGCTGAAAAACGGGATCCCAGCCAAAGCCTTCTTTGCCTCGAGCCGGAACGATCTGCCCGTGCAATTCGCCGACAAAAAAGTGGATATCTTTGCGATCGCTGTAGCCAATGACGGTTTTAACCGTAGCGCGCGGATTGCCATATTTTTGTGCCAGTTCCACAATGCCATCCTGCCCGACCGCCTGCAGCAGCCATTTGACCAGCGGTCCGGGAAAGCCGTTCTGGCAGTCCAGATAGAGCGATGAATCTTCGACAAAGAACTCGCCATCACGCTGTTCCGTGGCTTGCCGTAATTTGGCAGCAATGATTCTCAGGGGATCGAGGTCTTGTATTTCATCCAGCTCCAGAGCAATGGGCTGTACGTCCGGCAGAATCCGCTGCACTTCCCGCACTTTGTTCTCGTTTCCCGTGATGAAAAAAAGAGTCATGGTGAATACCCCCCAATTATTTTTTCAATGGCTACATCTCCTCCGGCGCTTTCATGCCCAGCAGCTGCAAGCCATTTTTTAAAACTTGCCGCACGGACTGCACGAGCAGCAAGCGCCCTTTCATCGTATGCATCTGCTCCGAAATAACCGGACATTTGTGGTAAAACTCATTGAAGGCTTGCGAGAGTGCTATCAAATGCTGCGCCAGGTGATGGGGCTTATACGTTTCCGCTACTTTCCGGAGCACGTCAGGAAATCCTGCCAGAAGCGCCAGCACCGCCCGCTCTTCTTCAAGATTGAATGTTGTAAAGTTCACCAGCGGAGAGACGCCGAGATTATGTTCTTTCTGCGCTTTGCGCAGGATGCTGCAGGCCCGGGCATGGGTGTACTGCACGTACGGGCCAGTCTCCCCCTCAAAAGAGAGCATTTTCTCCCAGCTGAATTCGACGTCACGAACCCGGTCAGCGCTGAGGTCTGCAAAGAGGATAGCGCCGACGCCCACTTGCTTGGCAACTTCTTCTTTGTTCGGCAGCAGGGGATTTTTCTCTTCAATAACCTTTCGGGCAAGCGCCACCGCTTTATCGAGCACTTCTTCCAGAAAGATGACATTGCCTTTTCTCGTCGACATCTTCCCTTCCGGGAAGCGGAACAGGCCGAAATCAACGTGCATAAACAGCTCTTTCTTGACGCCGGCTAATTCCAAGACTTTAAACAATTGCTGGAAATGCAACTTCTGTTCTGAGCCCACGACGTAGATGACTTTTATCGGCTTGTAATGGCGCAGCCGATAGAAAGCTGCAGCCAAATCCCGCGTGTGGTAGGTTGTTGTTCCGTCAGATTTCCGCAGCAGGACCGGCGGCAGTTTGTACTTTTCAAGATCAACAATCAATGCGCCGTCGGATATTTTGGTCAGCTTGGCTTTCTCAAACTTGGTAATGGTTTCCTGCAGCAGCGGATTATAGAAAGCCTCGCCATGATAGGTATCAAAAGCCACGTCGAGAATTTCGTAAATCCGCCGGAATTCTTCCAAACTCAGCTCGCGGAACAGCTCCCAGATCTCCAGCGAGGCTTTGTCCCCTTCTTCCAGCTTCTTGAACGCTTCACGGGCTTCTTCTTCCAATTCCGGATACTGCTCTGCTTCTTTGTGAAACTGCACATAGATGCCCAGCAGATGCTGCACCGGCTCTTTTTCTAAAGCGGCCTGGTCACCCCATCTTTTATACGCCACAATCAGCTTGCCGAACTGCGTCCCCCAGTCGCCGAGATGGTTCACGCTAATCACCGCATAGCCCAGAAAATTGAAGACTTTGTACAGGCAATTCCCGATAACCGTGGAACGCAAGTGGCCGATGCCAAAGGGCTTGGCAATATTTGGTGAAGAATAGTCGATAACAATCTTCTTGCTTTTGCCAAGGTCCTGCTTGCCGTAAAAATCGGCTTGCTGGTACACTTCTGTAAGCGCCGCTTCTGCTAATTGTGGCAGGGAAAAGAAGAAATTGAGATACGGCCCGGCCACGGCCGCTTTGGCAATGAATGGGGGCAGCTGTACTTTTTCTTGCAGCTGCTCGGCTGCGGCATGCGGATTCTTGCCCAGAGAGAAGCAGGGAAAGGCAAAATCGCCAAGCTTTTTATCAGGAGGGATTTCCAGCAAGCTTGCTACATTCTCTTCAGACAAGCCGGCGGCTGCAGCAATCGCCATTGCTAACTCTTCGCGGAAAGGCATGAGACTAAAGAACCAGAGAGATTTTATATAGATGACGGTGAAATTTTGCTAGCTCCCCGTTTTAGGAAACACCTCACATCTGGATAGCCCAGTCGCTAAATGTTTTTATAACAAAAGAGTCTTTAAAATTTCATGACTGTTGTCGCGGCCATGAAGTTTAACCCCACCCATGCGGCAATCATAGCCGATGAACAAATAACTTACGGATTACGAAAATCCGAACTTAAAAATAAGATTTTTTCTGATTCTTTAGAGGGATGGTTGTCCTATGCTCTGGGCTCATCCGGAGTTGCTTCTCTCTCCGAAGAGCTTACCCAGCTTGTTCCAGATTTTATTAAGCAACATTATCAAAAACCAGCTGCTGAACGA
>CAZOPZ010000025.1:13933-17656 GCA_964582035.1 uncultured Methanosarcinales archaeon
GTTTACCATTCATGATGCCGCAAACTTGTTTGCAGAAACCGCCTTGCAAATTCGAAAACAATATCTGGAAAAATATTTCCTCAATCATTACCGTCTTTCTGAAGAAGAGCTCAAACATGGAAGGCTGCTTACGGGATCCGGAGAAGAAATAGAGATTTCAGAACGGCTTATGGATCTGTATCTTTCTATGCTTGGAGAGGAAGGAAGTCTCTCTTCGGAATATCCTCTAGGGATGGTGGCTCTCCTTAAACCCCATGAGAGAGAAGTAGAGTTGTATCGTTTCTTGACGTACTCGAGCGGAACGTTTGAACCCTTCCCTCTGCCTTATGCGGCTACGGGCAGTGGAGAAGATACTGCAGATTTGATCCTTGCAGAATTTGTCGAGGAACTCCCTCGAAAGAAACGAGAAGATATCGATCCTCGAGAAGGATTAGCCGTACTCCTCCGAGCGACCTATGCCGCTGGAAAGAGAAATATTGGAGTGGGAGGCACGCCATCTCTTTGTATTCTGAAAGACGACCACGTGTATAGAGCAGAAGAAAATGCTTCTCGCCTGGGAATGATTATCACTCAAGCGACCACTCGCGGCTATGTCTCAGAAGAATTTAGAAATGAAGCGCTTGAAGAACTTTTTTATAAAGATACGCCTTGGAAAGAGATAAAAAGAATGATGCTGAAAAATGCTGATAAGAAGAAAGATCTTCTCGTCGAATACTTTCTCGGTTTTCGAGAATAGTGGGGCACTCAGCAAATATCTTTAGGGTTTGTTCCCCCGCTTCCCAAACGCCCGTCGCAGCCACCCTTTCCTCTCTTTCGACGTGCTCAGTCCATAATGCTCATTCAGCGCATCGAGATCATAGCGCATATCCTGCAAGAGCTTGACATGCTTCCGCTCGTAATAGATGCGCACGAGCAAGAGCAGGATATAGACCCCAAAAAGGCCGCCGAGAAGAAGGCTTACTTGTGAAAAGAAAGGCTGAATGATATCGATAAGTGGCTGCAGGTCAGGAGCAATCGGCAGCGTTTCGATGCCTGGCGGAAGACCCTCAACAACCATGAGAAAGAGAATAGCCAGAATTATATATACTTTCCGCAACTATTCGGCGGGTTGGTTTTCCGCTACCGGGCACAGAGCCTGCAGATATTTTTCGACGACAATCGGCAGCGCTGTTTCTGCCAGCGGAAAATATTCCGCATTCTGGGCAAACGCTATCGTGCATATTTCCGAGGAGCGTGTATGGCGATCAAGGGCATCTTCGAGAGTGAAACAAGGCATCTCGGTTAATTGCTCGACATCCAACAGAAAGAGCTTCCGGAAGAAAGCATCTCCTGCTCCATCCATGCCAAAAGCGATTGGTGACGCCTCGCCTGGCAATTTCTCCTCTGAGATGGGCGAGGGCTTGGGGGAGGAAGAATAGAACAGGGAATAGGCATGGTAGCCAATCTCCTCCGGGATTTCCGTCGGGATGATCACTTTTCCGGACGAGAGAAATACTTGTCGGCCGTCGAGAGCCGGCGTGGGAATGACTTCCAGATGAATGTGCCGTTCGGCAAGACGATGGAGACGGTGAAAGCGGCGATTGTGCTGCTGCAGCCGGGAGAAAGCGCCAGAAAAGAGGCTATCCACAATATAGGGGGAGGAGCCAAGGTCGGCAAACTGTGCAGAGAGGCCAGTAACCATAGGCGCTGCTAAAGCAGCGTACGGAAAAAGCTGGCGGTGCTCCAATGCTTCTGCAAAGAACGCATCATAGGCGAAGAGAAACTGTGTTGTTCTTGCCTGTACAGAACAGGCTTTGGAAGCTTCCTGTGCGGCATACAAACTGCTGACAAGCCGTTCCTGCGCTGCCAGATAGCAGTCGGCTAAAGGATTGCTGGACATACTTTTCTCAAATAGTCAGCGCTTTAAAAACATTTGTGACAGAATCCGCAAAAACATTTATAAAACGGTAAAGCCAGCTGTGGTGCATAGCCCCGTCGTCTAGTGGACTAGGATAGAGCCCTTTGGATCGGAAGAAACGAAAGGCTTTGACCGCGGTTCGAACAGCACCTTTTTCAAAGCTGCACCAAACAGCGAGGAGGGTATTCGCTTCGCTCAACCCTCCGCACTACGGAAATACAGCAAAAGGCGTTAAGAAATTCCGCGCGGGGCTACTATTATTCAGCTTCTTGACGAAATACTTGCTTTCTCTGCCGATCATAGAAGTATCGTTCCATGAAAATGAGCCTTTCCAAATACGTTTCTAAAGAATCATCGGCTTTCCGCTTGTAGAACTCAATACGGCGCTGGATATTCTCCGCATATTCTGGAAAACGAAGCAGGAGCACCTCTTCCAAAAAAGGCGCACCAAGGCCTTCGGGAAACCCTTCCGCCCGCAAGCACCCCAAAATGTCGACGAGCGAACACCTCTGGTCGTAAAAATGCTGCGGCGTTAACGTGATTTCCATCAACGCTAAAAAGAGATGCTTCTTTTTATAGTTTTACACTTTTTCATTCCAGATTCATAAACCAACGCAAAACCTTTTTAAATAAGCGTCATTCCTAGAGCTTATTCGAGAGATGCGCCGGTCTTCGGGCTTGCGTATGCTGGAGAAGCGTTTTCTCCGTTTATACTCTCTCCAATACGCAGAGGAAAACAAATAACCAAAAATGGCACGCATGCATTCCCGGCGGAAAGGCAAGTCAGGCAGTAAACGGCCGCTGAAGCAGGTAGCATCCTGGGCGCCATACAAAGAGAAAGAAGTAGAAAAGCTCGTCGTGAAATTTGCCAAAGCCGGCAAAGCGCCATCAGGAATCGGCCTGGTCTTACGGGATACATATGGCGTGCAGAGCGTTCTGGCCCTTACTGATAAGAAAATAACCACTATCCTCGATGAAAACAAGCTGCTGAAAGCGCTGCCGGAAGACCTTCTCAGCCTCATCAAAAAGCTCATCGCCATCAAGCAGCATCAGGAAAAGAACCGGCAAGACAAGACGGCTCTGCGGGGCATGCAGCTTACCGATTCCAAGATCATGCGGCTGATAAAATACTACAAGCAGAGCGGCAAGCTCGCAGAAAGCTGGAAGCTGGACAGGGATAAGCTGAAGATGTATGTGGAGTAAGGAAATCGGTTTATTCATTTCTGAGCATTGAAAGCGTGTTATTAGTAAACTCCGTTTATCTTCGGAAAATGTTTGATACACTTTAATACCCCAAAAGAAAAATCCTAAGGCTAAGGGCTAGTCGGTATAAAATTTTTATTTGCAAATTGATATTTCTCCAACGTATCGGTGGGGAACCATTGCCCATTATGGATATAGGCAGAAATTCTACCAGACTGAGCAATGTGCTCAAGACAATCTTTCTCAAAAGAAGAGCGCCCTTTTGGAAGTAGTTTCAAAAAGGAGGGATCCAAAACGAACGCACCCGCATTAATAAACTTCGAAGGCGCATCCTCTCTTTTTGGTTTTTCAACGAAAGCAATAATCTTTTTCTTTTTCATTTTGGCAACACCAAAATTTTCTACATCTTCTCGGGGAGTAAGAGCCATGACAATTTTTTCTTTATTTTGGGTATATCCCCCAGATAAACATCCAAAATCTATATCTGTTAGATTATCCCCCCAAAGAAGAAAAAACGGCTTTCTAAGCCGGTAAGCTGCTTTTTTTGTAGCTCCGCCAGTTCCTAATGGTTCAGTTTCTAAAGAATAAGAAATTCTTAAACCGAATTGATTACCATCTTTGAA
>CAZOPZ010000026.1:0-12062 GCA_964582035.1 uncultured Methanosarcinales archaeon
AACTGAGCGAGAGTGCGTCGAAAAGCTGATTTTATTAAATCTCACCGTAACCTTTATAAGTAATCCGCAGTTTTTATCGTGAAATGGCAAGCCTTTTCTTAGATAGTTAGTTTCATACTAAACTCTCAAGAGAAGGCAGCATGCTGCAGCGGTCGTTGCCCTGGTAGTGTAGTCCGGTCTAGCATGAAGCCCTGTCGCAAGCCCTTGCGCTCGCTTCGCTCGGCAAGTGCTTGGATCCCAATTCACCCAAGTGGGGCCTGAAGCCCCACGGCCTGTGGATTATAACCAAGCGTCACTGAGAAGCACATGCCCAAATGGTTTGGAGAAAGGCTTCGACCCGGGTTCAAAGGAGGTTGGATAACAATCACTGAAAGTCCCGGCCAGGGCGCTTCCTTCCGACTGCAAGGAAAGCCACGGGCCGGTAGCTTAGCTTGGTACTCTGTATCAAGGGATACAGAGCAGGAAAGAGCGCTTGACTTTTATGCTCAAGCACGGAAATCAAGCGGTCAAGGGTTCGAACAGCCCAAGTACGCTGGGCGAACGTGTTTCAAGTGAGGTTTCGTTTCACGCAACCTCACGACAAGCGCAAACCAGTGGAAAGGTCCGAAAGTCCCTTCCGGCCCGGTTTTCAAATACGCCTAATCATAAAACACCTCAGCAAGAACGTGCAAAAATGAGCTTCACCATCACCAAACATTCGCTCGTGCCCAAGCACAGTAAAGTAAGTGACGCAGAGAAGCAAAAATTGTTTGCAGCGTATGCTATTACCGAGAAAGAGCTGCCTAAAATTCTGAAGAGCGATCCGGCCATTGCAGCCTTGGATGCAGAGCCAGGCACCGTCATTAAAATTGAGCGCAACAGCCCGACGGCTGGCGTAGCTTTCTATTATCGGGTGGTGGCCAATGGATAGGTCCATCCTCGTGCAGCGGTATTTTGAAGAGAAGAAGTTTGTCGAGAGCACTATCCAATCATTTAACCGCTTCATTGAGAAAGGCTTGCAGGAAGTCATCGACGAGAATAAAGAAGCAGAGCCAGCCATTATCCCACACAACATCGAAAAGTTCAAGATCCGCTTCGGGCGCATCACCGTCGGAAAGCCGGAGATCATTGAGGCAGACGGCAGCAAAAGGCCGATCTACCCCATGGAAGCCCGGCTGCGCAAAATCTCTTATTCTGCTCCCATCAACCTTGAAGTCAGCACGTATATCAACGATGTGCAGCGGGAAAATTTCGTGGCGCTCGTCGGCAAGCTGCCCATCATGCTGAAAAGCAAGTTCTGCCACTTGGATGGCCTGAAGACCGAAGACCTGCTCAAGCACGGCGAAGACCCCGGCGATCCGGGCGGCTATTTCATCATCAACGGCACAGAAAAAGTTATCGTGAATGTCGAAGATCTTGCCGCCAACAATTTTGTCGTCGAAGAAGATACGAAAAGAGAATTCCATGGGCGGTTCTTTGCGGCACGGGGCTCGTACAAAATCCCCCATGCCCTGGACCGAAAAAAAGATGGGATCTATTATCTGACGTTTACCCGCGTCAAAAACACGCCGCTGATTATCGTTCTGAAAGCGCTGGGCTTAGTGAAAGACGAGGAGATCATGAAAGCCATCTCTTCGGAGAAGATGTACGAAGAAGTGCTGCTCAACCTCTTTGAATTTGTGGAGATAAAGACACAGGAAGATGCCATGGACTATATTGCCAAGCGCCTGGGGGCCGGCCAATCCCGGGAGATCCGCTTAGAGCGGACCAAAGAGATGCTCGACAAATATCTGCTCCCCAATATTGGCATGACCACCAGTGAACGGATGGCAAAAGCCAGAAATCTCTGCAAGATGCTCAAGAAATACCTGGAAGTCAGCCTCGGCCAGCGGCAGCCGGATGATAAAGACCATTATATGAACAAGCGCCTGCGGCTGAGCGGCGAGCTGCTCCTGGACTTGTTCCGCGTGAACTTCAAAGTGCTCGTCGGCGATATCCTTTACAATTTCCAGCGCATTATCAAGCGGGGAAAGATGCCCAGCATCCGGGTCATTATCCGCGAAAAGCTGCTCACCTCCCGGCTGTATTCTGCTCTCGCAACAGGGGAGTGGGTCGGCGGCCGGCAAGGCATTGCGCAGCGCATGAGCCGGACGAACTACTTAGATATGGTCTCCCATTTGCAGCGGGTCGTCAGCCCACTTTCCACCTCACAGGAAAATTTTAGCGCGCGGGCCTTGCACTGTACGCACATCGGAAGATTATGCCCCATTGAAACGCCGGAAGGGACGAACATCGGCCTGCGCAAGAATCTGGCGATGCTCTGTTCTGTCTCCCAGGATGTTGATGAGCGTGCGGTCATCGAGCAGATGAAAGCTTTAGGATTGCAGAGTGTCTGAACATGGCAGAAGTCTACCTCAATTCCCGATACCTTGGAACCGTCGACGATGCGGCGCTTTTTGCCAGCGAGCTGAAGGACTTGCGCCGCAAAGGAAAATTATCCGAGCAGATGAACGTGCGGTACGATGAGGCCACGCAGGAAGTGCAGGTGTTTACCGAAGGCAGCCGTGCGCAACGGCCGTTAATCGTCGTGAAAGAAGGGCGTTCCCTGGTAACGGAAAAGCATATTGAACAGCTGACCAAAGGCGAATTAAGCTGGTTTGACCTGGTGCGGCAGGGCGTCATTGAATATCTTGATGCCGGTGAAGAAGAGAATGCGCTTGTCGCTTCTACGGAAGAAGAGCTGACTGCTGAACACACGCATCTGGAAGTGACTCCCGGCGCAATTAGCGGCCTGACTTCTGCTCTCGTGCCTTTCAGCGACTTCAACCAGCCTTCCCGTCTCATCATCGGCAGCAAGAACCAGAAGCAAGCCCTGGGCTTTTACGCCGCAAATTACCTCCTGCGCATGGATATGGATGCCAACGTGCTGCATTACCCGCAGCTTTCGCTGGTGAACACCAGCCTGCACACGGTTATTCGCTATGGGGACCATCCGGCCGGGCAGAATATGATCGTCGCCATCATGTGTTACGATGGCTATAACATGGAAGACGGGGTCATCCTCAATAAGGCATCCGTCGAACGGGGCCTGGCAAGAAGCACGTACTTCCGCCCCATGAGCGCTGAAGAGCTGCGCTACTCCGGCGGCTTGGTCGACGAGATCCGCATCCCGGACAAAGAAGTCAAAGGCTACCGCAGCGAGCGCGATTACCGCTTCCTGGAAGAAGACGGCCTGGTCCATCCGGAAGCCAAGCTTTCCCAGGGCGACGTGGTCATTGGAAAAACCAGCCCGCCGCGCTTCCTGAGCGGGATGGATGAATATAACCTGGCCGGCTCCACGCATCGGGAAAGTTCCGTCACTTTGAAGCATGGTGAGGAAGGCGTCGCTGATTTTGTGGTGCTTTCCGAGAATGAAGAAGGGAACCGCCTCATCCAGGTGCGCTTGCGGGAAGAGCGCGCTGCAGAAATTGGCGACAAGTTTACGTCCCGGCACGGGCAAAAAGGAGTCGTCGGCATGCTGGTGCCACCCCAGGATATTCCATTCTCTACATCAGGAATTGTGCCTGACCTTATTTTCACGCCGCATGGTATCTCCTCGCGTATGACTATCTCTCATCTCATCGAGCTCATTGGCGGAAAAGTTGCTGCCCTCTCCGGCCGCTTTGTGGACGGCACCCTGTTCGAAGGCGAACGGGAAGATGTCCTGCGGCAAGAGCTCCTCTCCCATGGCTTCCAGGAGAATGGCACCGAAGTGTTTTATGATGGAAGGACGGGAAAGCGCATGCTGGCCAAGATTTTTGTCGGCAATATGTACTATCTCCGGCTTCGCCATCTGGTAGCGAACAAGCTCCAGTCCCGCGCCCGAGGGCCGATACAGCTGCTCACTCGGCAGCCGACGGAAGGGAAAGCCAAAGAAGGCGGCCTGCGTTTGGGAGAGATGGAGAAAGACACGTTCATCGCCCATGGCGCTTCGCTGCTGCTCAAAGAGCGCTTCAGCTCCGATAGCATCATCGTTCCCGTCTGTGAGAAGTGCGGCCTGGTCGCTATTGAAGACCATTACAAGAATCGGCGGTACTGCACGATGTGCGGTGAGGACATCGTCATCAATTATGTGGAGATGAGCTATGCTTTCAAGCTGCTGCTCGATGAAGTGCGCAGCCTGAACATTTATCCGAAAATAAATCTCGCGACAAAATACTGAACAAAATCCTGGCTGGATAAGAAAAAAACAAGAAAGCTTGAAAAACAAGGAGAAAAAGCAAAAATGATAACTATGGATCGGCCCGTGCACAAGAAAATTTCCCGCATGGACTTTGGCTTGTTTTCGCCAAAGCAGATCGCTGCTTTAGCTGCTGCTAAGGTCGTCACACCGGAGCTCTATGATCAGGAAGGCTATCCCGTTGACGGGGGCCTGATGGACCTGCGCCTGGGCGTTATCGATCCCGGCTTGCGCTGCAAGACCTGCGGCCAGAAATTGAAAGAATGCCCCGGGCATTTTGGGTACATTGAATTAGCCCGGCCGGTCATTCACATCAACTTTGTGCGGCCGGTCTTTGACCTCTTGAAATCAACCTGCAAGTACTGCAGCCGTGTTCTCATCCCCGAAGAAAAAGCCAAGCGCTATCTGGCTCTTCTCAACAAAGTGAGCGAGGAAGAGGGCTTTGAGGCCCGGCGCAGAAAAGTAAAAGCGCTCGTCACGAAGTTCAAAGTAAAAGACAAATGCCCGCATTGCCAGGAAAAGCAGGAAAAGATCCGCCTGGAAAAGCCGTACTCGTTTTATGAAAGCGATGTGCGCTTAAGCCCCATTGAAGCCCGGGCTCGCTTGGAAAAAGTTGCTGATGATGACGTGCAGCTCTTTGGCTTTGCGTCCGGCTTCCGTCCCGAGTGGATGGTCATGACGGTGCTGCCCATCCCTCCGGTGACTATCCGGCCGAGCATTACCCTGGAGAGCGGGGAGCGTAGCGAAGACGACCTTACCCATAAGCTCGGTGATATCGTGCGCATCAACCAGCGGCTGTTCGAGAACATCAATGCCGGCGCTCCCGAAGTCATTATCGAAGATCTTTGGGATTTGCTGCAGTATCACGTGACGACGTTCTTCAACAATGAAGTGTCGCAATTGCCCCCGGCGCGGCATCGCGGCGGGCAGATCCTGAAGACGCTGAGCAGCAGGATTAAAAGCAAAGATGGCCGCATCCGGTACAACCTGGCGGGAAAAAGAACAGACTTTTCAGCGAGAACTGTCATCAGCCCTGATCCGCTCATCAGCTTGAATGAAGTGGGCGTGCCCCTTGCTATTGCGATGAACTTGACGGTGCCGGAACGCGTAACGGATTGGAATAAAGCGTATCTCCGCGCCTTCGTCGAACGGGGCCCGCTTCTCTATCCGGGAGCGAACTACGTGATCAAGCCGGATGGCCGGAGAAAGACCATAACCGCAGAAACAAAAGACGAGATTTTGGCCGAGTTGGAGACAGGCTATATCGTCGAGCGCCATTTGATCAATGGTGATACGGCTCTCTTTAACCGGCAGCCGTCCCTGCATCGGATGAGCATGATGTGCCATCGGGTAAAAGTGCTTCCTGCCCGGACGTTCCGCCTGAATCCTGCTGTCTGCCATCCGTACAACGCAGACTTTGACGGCGACGAAATGAACTTCCATATCCCCCAGACAGAAGAGGCCCGTGCGGAAGCTGAAGTGCTGATGCTCGTAGAGACCCAGTTAATCAGCCCGCGGTACGGCCTGAGCGTCGTCGGCTGCATCCACGATGGCATTACGGGCAATTACCTGCTGACGAAAGAGCTGATCCTGCAGCGTCCTGAAGCCATCGACTTGTTGTATACCTGTGGTGTCCGTGACTTTTCCCGCTTGCCAAACAAAGAGAAGCTGGATGGCCGGGAGGTATTTTCCGTCTTACTCCCTGGGGACTTTAATTTTTCAGGAACCGACAGGAGTGGCAGTGAAGTGCGCATCAAGAATGGCATGCTCACCTCAGGCGTCATGGACAAAGCTAATCTGGGCCAGGAAAGCGGCCTGATGCTGCGGAACATCTATGAAACGTATGGGCCAGCACATGCCGCAGAGCTCTTAGGCAAGATTTCCAAGCTGGGCATTGCCGTGCTTTCCCGGCGAGGATTTAGTATCGGCGTGAGCGACATGGACCTGCCGGCGGAGACGAAAGCAGAGATCCAGAGGATCATTGCTGAAGCAGAAAAAGAGACCTTGGCGCTCATCGATCGCTATCATGAAGGAAAACTGGAGTCCCTGCCCGGCAGAACGCTCGCAGAGACGCTGGAATTGCGCATCATTGAAGTCCTGAACAAGACGAGAAACAAAAGCGGCGATGTCGCTATGAAGCAAGTCCGTGATAGCGCGGCTACGGTCATGGCTCGCTGCGGTTCCCGGGGTAATGCTCTGAACATTGCCCAGATGACGGCTATCGTCGGCCAGCAGGCCTTGCGCGGGAAGCGCATTGAGCACGGGTTTCGGGGAAGGACGCTATCCTACTTCAAGCGCGGGGATTTGAGCGCTACGGCCCGGGGCTTTATCAAGAATAATTTTAAAAGCGGATTGCGGCCGCATGAATATTTCTTCGGCGCCATGACCGGCAGGGACGCGCTGATGGATACGGCGTTGCGGACGCCAAAATCCGGATACTTATATCGCCGGCTGTCCAATGCCATGCAGGACTTGAAAGTGGATTATGACGGCTCGGTGCGGGATGCCAGCGGCAAGATCGTCCAGTTTGCCTATGGGGAAGATCATCTGGATGTTTCCAAGACTAAAAATGGAGAGCTGGACGTGAAGAAAATTGTGGAGCAGGTGGAGTGAATATCTGAGGAAGAACCATGACTGACAAAGACTTTATCGAACAGTATGCGGATCGGTTACCGCAGTCCGTGCTAAAAGCTATTCAGGAAGCGCTGCCCGGCAAAGCGACGAAGAAGCAGGTGGAGCAGGTCATGGAAGGAACCTTGGCTGCTTACACTGCAGCGAAGATTCATCCTGGGGAGTGTGTCGGCTTGGTAAGCGCCGAAAGTATCGGGGAACCAGGAACGCAGATGACGCTGAATACTTTCCACTTTGCCGGCGTTGCCGAGATGAACGTTACCACCGGTCTGCCGCGCCTTATCGAGATCCTGGATGCCCGCAAGGAGATCAAGACCCCCATGATGGAGATTTATCTGAAATCTCCGCACAATACCTTGGAGCACGTCCGCACTTTTGCGGCAAAGATAAAAGAAACGGTCTTTGATGAATTTGTGACGGAATTTGCGTTGAGCATCTTTGAGCAGGTGTTGCGCATCACCTTCAATGCGGAGATGCTGAAAGCGCACCATCTCACCGCCGAAGAGCTGGTGAAAGTGATCCGCCTTCGAACGAAAGGGTTTCCCGTGCAGGTGAAAGAAAGTGAAGCTATTTTCAAGCCGAAAGAAAGCGGCGAGCACATTAAAGAGCTGTATAATATCAAAGAGAAGATCAGAAAAGTCGTCGTGCAGGGCATGAAAGGCATACGGCAGGTGCTGCCCGTGAAGCGTGGCGAGGAATATATCGTTTTGACGTCGGGCACCAATCTGAAAGAGGTCCTGGAGATGAAAGAAGTCGATCCCGTACGGACGTTTTGTAATGATCTTTATGAGACACAAGCCGTGCTGGGCATCGAAGCAGCCCGGCAGGCGATGATCAATGAAGTATCCAAAGTCATTGATGCCCAGGGGCTGAACATTAACATCCGCCACATCATGCTGGTTGCTGATACCATGTGCGTCTCAGGCGCCTTGCGCGGGGTAACACGCTATGGTGTTGTCAGCGAGAAAGCCAGCGTTTTGGCGCGGGCCAGTTTCGAAACGCCCATAAAGCATCTGACCAACGCCGCGTTAGCGGGAGAAGTCGATAACTTAACATCCGTCGTGGAGAACGTCATGATCAACCAGCCCGTGCCTCTGGGAACAGGCTTGCCGGGGCTGGTCGTGAAGATGAAGTAGATTGGAGCAAAAATAGACTGCAAAGAAAATAAAAGATACTTTTAAAAAATACACGCGTGAAGAGAAAGCCTACACCATGAAACAAACAGAAGAACAGTGGGAAGAAGCTGCTGAAGAGCCGGACCAGGAAGAACAGGTAGAGAAAAAAGGAAAGAAGCAGAAGAAAGAGCAGAAAGCCGAGCAGCGTGCCGAGGACGTGCATCTGAGCGAAGTGCGGCAGGCCTTGCAGGCGGGGAAAGCCCTCATCGGTGCCGAGATGGTCCTGAAGCAGCTGCGTTCTGGAAACCTGCAGAAAGTGTTTCTGGCAAAGAATTGTCCGGCACGATTGCGAGCAGATATTGAACAGTATGCGCAGCTGGGCAATGTTCCGGTTGTTACCCTCTTGCTCAATAACGAAGAGCTGGGCATCATCTGCAAGAAGAATTTCTTTGTGGCGGTTTTGGGAGTTTTGAGAAAGTAGAAAGAATCATGTTTCTCTTCTTAAAATTCACTTGAAAAATCTTTACAACTCTACATCTTGTTTGCTTCCGCACGCCACCTCCGAGGCGGCAGACGGACACGCCCTCTGGTCGTGTCCTACGAAGCACCCCGAAGGGGGCGTCCCCCCGCTTCGTCTGCGCCACGGTGGCGTGCGGCGCGACAGGGGTTCCCTACGGGATGTCGCGTAGGGCAAATGCCACAGCATTTGACCGTCGCACCGCCACAGTCGGCGCACAAAGGCATAGCCTTTGGCGCAAAAAGGAAACCATCCTTTCTTGCGCAAAAGTCACGAAAACAGAAAGCCACCAGAAAAAAGCAAAAAGTTTATTAATAAACGGGATGGCAGACGCCCAGAAGCTTATATATGTATGAAAACAAAGCTTTGCATAATCAAATCCTATCAAATCCTATCATAAACAATCACCATGAGCAACAAAGCATCCGGATTACGGGCGGCGAAGAAGCTGAAGAAGCGCAGGAAACAGTTCAAGTTAGTTTCCCGCACCAAAATGAAGAAGAAATATGACCCGCTGGGCGGAACGTCCCAGGCCCGTGCCATTGTTTTGGAAAAGATTCAAGTCGAAGCAAAACAGCCGAACTCAGCCATGCGGAAATGTGCCCGGGTGCAGCTCGTGAAGAATGGCAAGCAGATTACCGCGTTCATGCCCGGCGATGGCGCGCAGAAGCTGATCAACGAGCACGATGAAGTGATTGTCGAAGCTATCGGCGGAAAAATGGGCAGAGCGAAAGGAGACTTGCCCTGCATCCGCTGGCAGGTCATCAAAGTGAACGATCAAAGCTTAGATGCGTTGCTGAAAGGGAAATTAGAGAAAGCGAGAAGGTAAACGAATACTGAATGAAAAGCAAAGAGAACATAAAACCATGACCACCATCAAATGCTTCAATCGCTGGGACACGGAAGGCATCACCGTCCGTGACCCGGGATTAGTGAATTATATCACTTTGGAGCCGAAGATCCTGCCAAAAACTGGAGCGCGATACGCAGGGAACAAGTTCCATAAAAGCCAGACGTTCATCGTCGAGCGCCTCGCTACGAAAGTGATGAATACCGGCCATAAAGGAAAGAAGCATTTCTTAAGCTCCGAGCATAATACCGGCAAGAAGCAGCATGCGCTGCGCTTAGTCGAGCAGGCGTTCCTGAAAATTGAGCAGAAGACCAGGAAAAATCCGGTGGCGGTTCTGGTGCAGGCCATCGAATGCGCCGCTCCGCGGGAAGAAGTCATCGCCATCGAATATGGCGGAGCTCGCTATCCGAAAGCTGTCGATGTTGCCCCGCAACGAAGAGTTGATTTGGCGCTGCGCAATTTCACGCAAGGTGCGTACTGGAAATCTTTTAACAAGAAAACGAAGATAGACGATGCGCTCGCTGAAGAGCTCCTGGCGGCAGCGCAATGCAGTGCTCGCAGCAATGCCGTTGCCAAGAAGCGGGATATAGAGCGGCAGGCAGCGAGCAGTAAGTAAAGTGGTGGTTTTGGGGTGTTTTAAAGATAGGAAGGAAAGAAAATGAACACACACTACAAATCTAAAGTTATAGCACCGGTGCTTTTCAGTGCGCTGGTATTGGGGGGCAGTTGTAAGAAAGAAGAACTTCCAGAAGTAAGTCCCCCGCAGATTTGGCATCAGGACGATCAATTTCCACCTCTCTATCCCTGGTTGCGGGCCTGTTCAGATGAAAGACTCCCATTAAATGAGCCTATAGAGATAAATGGAGAGCTCATTGGTCACTGTCTTTGTTATACTCCGGATGATGAGACTTATTATGAACTTTGCAGAGGGAGAAGTCGTATTAGTTATCTCAATGAGTCTGGTCGCAGAGTAATCTTAAACAGCTCTCCCCTCGATTATACAGGTGCTTCTTACGAGTCTAGCATTTTTTATGTTTCTAGTATTTGTTTAGACACGTTTGATGATTGCACTTTTATACCAACCGGGGGATATTTATATCCTGAAGAGCAAGCGTTCTTAGACCGAGCCCAACAGAAATGGGATGCGCTTTACAACAGGATTCAAGAAGTCTTAGAATCAAGAAGTGCCCGGGAAGCTCAGGAAAGAGCTGAAAGAGAAGAAAGAAGAAGAGCTGAGCAAAGAGCTCGTTATCACGAATTCGAACAGCAATTGGAATAAGAAAAATGGAACCTTCCTATCTCATACAACGGTTACGAAGACCTTACCGGCGTGTAAATCCTTGCTGTTTTGGTGCCGGTGGCCCTTATGGAGGTTTTACACCAGAATATTTTGCTCTCATGAGTAAAGTGTGGGGCTTTGATTATATGGGCGCAGAGCAGTTTGAGCGTGGTGCCGTTCCTGACGCCTTGGTGCGTATTGTCCAATATGCTCGCCAAGGAAGAGCAAGAAACCCGCCCCTTTGTTTGGACGGATATCCTGTTTATTCCCTCTGTGAACAAGGAACGGAGGAAGAAGTAGCCCAACGGATTACGCAGATGTATACCGATGAGCGCGCCATGAACCTTAGGGAATATTGCGGCTTACAAGCCAGCCTGAAGAGCGAAAATCCTGATACCGTCGGCTGGCTGGAGCTCGAGAATGCCTATATGTTTTTCATAGACCAGACCATGTTTCGGGGCGCTTTGCATCTGTTTGGGATTGATGGCGATGTAAAGAACAGAAAGAAGAAAGCACAAAAGTGAATAAGAAATAAAATTCTCTAGGGCAATTAAAAATGAAAAAATCTCTTACGCGAGCCCTGCTCTTCGCCGGAGGCCTGGGCATTCTCAGCATACCGGCCTATGCGGGCCTACGCATCGCTGGCCTAGAGGGGCAATTAGAGCACGCCGGAATTCATCGAGCCGAACAGCTTGCGCGAGATAAAACGAATCTGGGTTTTGCTATCGAAGCCTGCCATGCCGGAGAAGGGCCCATACCACCCCACTGTTTGGCATTACAGGAGCGCTATGCAGCCGTTAGCCAGGAACTTGCCCAACTCGTGAGCAGTCCAGAATATCTCTCTGTCTCTGAACAGGAAGAAGAGATACAAGCCAACATAGAAAGCTCTAACCACTGGTTATATTATGGCCTCTTAGGTTCTTTCGGCTACGGCGCTTTTTGCCTGGGATTGCGCGCTGCCAACCACGAAAGAAAACAGCAGGAAGATGGAGCAGTAAAAAAATGAATCCGAAAAAGAGTATACCCGTTATCAGTTCCTTCTTATTTATCGGAGCATTAACCCTCAGCGCTTCCGGACAAGAAACTGCACAGCCCCAGCCTGAAACCTGCCCCCGCTCTTGTTTCTGCTTCTCTGCAGAAGACCACACGGCGTATACCATCTGCGCTAATACCTTTGAGGGCCTCCAGGGTGAAATAACGTACACCAACAGTGCCGGCCAGCAGGTCACGTTACAAGCGTCTTATTTCTCCCGCGGCCATCTCTGGAACCTCCAAGATGAGGTTATCGAAAATCCGTTTACCGTTTCCCGAGCCTGTTTTGATACCGTCGAGAATTGTATCTCTAACGACCATTCACCCGAAGGGCGGGCTTTCTTCGCCAGTGCCCAGGAAAAATGGGATGAGCTTTTCACGGCAGAAAATATTGGCTCTCGGTACATTGAATTTGCTGCCAGGCAAAGAGCGCAGCGGTT
>CAZOPZ010000026.1:12115-16950 GCA_964582035.1 uncultured Methanosarcinales archaeon
GCGAAAGGAATGATGATCCTCGGAAGCCTGGGAGGCCTCGGTGTTTGCATCGCTTCCGTTGCCAATCAGGCTTCTGACTCAGCAGCGCTCCTCGCCCAAGCGGAGTCCGTTGCTGAACAGAGAGAAGAAGCCCATTCCTCACTCGTGGACTGTTTACAACAAGAAAATGATGTGGAGTGTTCGACGAGAGCAGCTCAATACGTAGCCTTGGACGAAGAGCTGCTGCAGCAGGAAAGCACGCCGGCGTATCGGGATGCACGGAGCGAGGAAAACCAATGGAGTTTGCGGATGTATGGGCCGGGAGCTGGTTCTCTGCTCTTGCTCTTTGGTGGCTATTTCGCCCATGAAAAACGGAAGCGGGAAGAAATAGGGCAGCAGACGGAGCAAGAAGTACAGCGGAGAAATAACCAGTTTGAAATGGCGATTTCCAAAACTATTGATGAGCGTCTTGAACGTATCAAAGAACAGAATAGAATTTACAACCCGCAGGAAATAAGCGCCTATTTGGATGTTCTTGAAGGCAATCTCTTAGAGCAATATGATGGCAATTTTAAAGAAGTGCTTAAAGAAATAGAGCTGGCAAAAAATTCCGTGGTATCAAGAGTTTTTCATGAAGGAAGAAAAACCGTGCAACAAGTGATAGCAGAAAAAAAGAGGGGCCTCTACAACTAACCAAAAAATGACCATTCTCGTCGTCTCCAAGAAAAGCCTGTACGAGCTGTATAACCATTCTCCTGAGGACGATGCCCGGCAATATGTGCAGAAACATGAGGCCGACTTGAAAGCCAGCCATGAGCGGCAGGTGCACACGCTTGAAACTGTTTTGGACGAACTCCAAAAACTGGGCCTTCCTGCGAAAGAAGTGTATCGGGCGCATCTTCCTGAAGAGGATCTCAGCATGTATGAGCTGGTTATCCCCGTCGGCGGCGATGGCACGCTCTTGGAAGTATCCCATTATGTACGCAATACTCCCCTCTTAGGCGTCAATTCTGATCCATTGAGAAGCGTAGGATTTTTTTGTGCTGCCACCCGGAAAACCATTGGCGAGGTGCTCCGGCAGCTCGAGCAGACACCGAGAACCCTGCTCCATCGCCTGCAGCTGGTCCGCAACGGAACAGCGCTTCCAGAACCGGTGCTGAATGATGTTCTTTTCGCACATACGAATCCGGGGGCAAATACCCGATTTACACTCGATGTTGGTGGAAAGCAGCAGGAGTATCGCGGCAGTGGCGGCTTGCTGGCCTGCACCGCTGCCGGATCCACGGCTTGGATGTGGCAGCTGGGCGGAAAAATAATGCCGCTATACTCCCAAGAATTGCAATATAAAGTCCGTGACGCGCGAGGAGAAGACGCCTACTTTGCCGACGAGCTGCAGATCATTTCCCAATGCCGGGAAGGCAGGCTCTATATTGATGGAGAGCATTTGCAGCATGATCTGGGATTGGACCAAACACTGGAGATAAGAGCAGGAACTCCCCTGACGGTGATGGGCGATATAAGAACCAAGAGAGATGAATTATTCTCCTGAAAGGGGATTCACTGTTTCTGGCTTGCTTCTTTTTTCTCTGTGCGGCCTTCTTCTGGCAATCTCCGCCGTATATTCCATCAGGCAGACATCTTCGGTGCGATGCCCGGGCCGGGCACACACAATCCGATGGTATGTTTCTGTTGCCCCATTTTTCAGGTGCCACTGGCGTATAGCCTTCTCGGCAGGCGTGTACGTGAAAACGAACTGATACGGCGTTTTCTGGGCAACCAGTTCAAGCGCCGCATCAATGAACTGCTTGCCAAAGCCGGAATTCCATGTCTCTTTGTCGGTCGTAATATCAACCAGCAGCAGCGTATCCGCATGTTCTTCAGGCGCTCCCCATAGCCCATCATTTGTAATCGCCCTATAATCTGCTGCAATTGCTGAGGGTTGCCCCTCGGTGTGAAAAGCCAGCGTCTCCAGCAAGCCCAGCGGCTTTTCGCCATCATATGCCGCAACGAAAAGAGAGCCGCTGTGCAGCCGTGCCTGCATCATTTCCGGCGTAACTGTAATATGCTGCCAATAGGCGTTCAAGATTTTTGCCAGCTGCGGGCAATCAGGTGTTGGAATTTCTGTTTCAGTTTTGTAGGTAATTGCCATTTTCTTCTCCTCTTTAAATATTGGTTACTATTTACTGATCTCTCCACCAGTAATCAAAAGCATCTCCGGAGACGATATGCTGATACCAGGGTCTTTTCTGTGCTGCCACAGGCGGTCGGGGCGATGGCTGTTCTTGTGCTGCGTCCTGCAGCGAGCCCTCTTCGAGGGGGATGGCACAAATATCCAGCACTCTGGCGCGAAGGGTTCCCGAGAAATGCTTATTGAGAGCAGCGCAAAGATCACGCGCGGGCTTTTCAGCAGGGAATTCTATGAACGCCGTTCCGTATGGCGGCAAGCCGGGAAGGACTTGTCCGATGGTATATCCCTGGTACTTGCCATCGACTATCTCTCCTTTTCCTGCGCATTGTTCCCGTACATAGTCCAAGAGCTCAGAAAACATTTCTCTGCGGTCGCCTTTTACTATGTACTCGACACCGACGACGGTGGGAAAAGGATATTTTTGTTCCATGGCCACATATAGCACTCGAAAAAATAATGCGAGCCCGGAGGGACATTCGTGCCCTGCTGGTTTGCGTTTATCGTGGGGTTGAACAAAGTGAAACCCCACTTGAAACACGTTCGCCCAGCGTACTTGGGCTATTCGAACCCCCGACCTTCCGGTTACATTCAAAACTCGTTTTTGAATGTTCCAAAAACGTAGTTTTTGATAAGAGCCGGACGCTCTAATTGCCCCGGGTATTTGCGCTGAGCCAAACACCGTGCCAGGCTGAGCTACGGGCCCACACGGCAGAGTAAGAAAGCGTGGTTTTTATAAAGGTTTATGTGCTCTTAAGAAAGTTGCGTAGCGAAGAGCAGAACAAAGCCGAGCACCAGAGATGAAACACTTTACTTCTCGCACCGCAGAGTTCCCGAGGTTGCCGAAAGACACTTAAATTACAAAAAAATAGATGAACAGATGCGTCCAAGAGTACATTATTTGCTCGGGGGATCCTGTATTATTTTTGCTCTCTTCATCAGCGGATGTACTCTTTCAGAACCACCAGCAGATTCTTTACCTGAAGACACCAACGATGAACTCCGCTTCATCGTTGCCAATCCGATCGACCTTTCCCAGATCCAAAGAATGTCCCTGTTTAGGAGCTGTATCGGCCATGATTATAGTGGCCTGAACACGAGAGGAGAAGAAGAAACCCTGCGCTCGATGAAGCATTATCTGGAGCCGCTTCCTGCTTTACTAGGGACAGATCAAATCAAGATTTATGCACCTTTTGATGGAAAAGTGGTTGAGATTCTGGACGGGCCTCCGGGGCAAGCACTCTATATCTCTGCCAAATCCGCCCCGAGCTGGAAATTTATTTTCTTCCATGTCCTTCCTGCAGCAGGGATTGAAGAAGGCGTTTTCGTTCAGGCCGGAGAGCCGATGGGGACTGTATCAAAGGATATTCATAATTTTGACATGGGTTTAAAACAGTTTGGCTGGAAAGGCCAGGTTTTTGATTCGCCGTTGCTCCATATGACAAACGCCCTTCTTGAGGAGTACGCTGCAAACGGCATTACGCTGGAAAATAGTATTCTCTCCAAAGAAGCGAGGGATGCGGAACCCTGCCCGGTGGAAGGCACGAAGAACGGTGATGCGCTCTTTGTCGGGTACAAAGATGAAGATTTTGTGGTGCTTCGCTCAGATTTCGCTCAGGAAGTGAAAACAGATGCCACTGAGCCAGCAGCAAATTCCGCACTATCATAATTTGTATTTAACGTATGGAATTTTACGAAGTTTTCTGGAGCGGCGGTTTCCCTCGTGGAGCAAAAATTTTGAGGCAACCCACAAAATTTTTGCGGAACAGAGCTGGAAACCAAGCGGAAGAAAATTTGGGAAATGTCCCGAGCTGAGGGACTTTCCGTAAAGTTGCTGTTTGCCGACCCGAACGGAATTTTTAGTCCCGCAGGACATAAAAATGAAGTGAGAGCGCAGCGTGGCTTGAGCCGCAGCGAAAGAGTTTTTTCAGCGCCGAGAAGGTAGGGGCTGCCGGAGTTTTGCAAATTGAATCTTTAATCAAATTACGAGCAGAGCGAGAGTAGAGGTAGGGGGCTTAAGTTTGTGTTTTTATCAATTTTTTATTGTTTGTTCTTACTGCTTAATAGCGAAAGCTTTATAAATAAGTCCTGTTTATTCAATATAAAATGGTAAAGAATGTTATTGTTGCTGATGATCATCCAAGTTGGAGAGGAATGTACGCCGATATAGTAAAACGTGCTTTTCCAGATGTGCATGTTGATGCAGTTGAAACTGGAAGTGATTTAGTAGAGCGTGTTTTACAAGGAGATTATTCTTTAGTTATTAGTGATAATGATATGGAAGAAAAAGGTGCTGGATTAAAAGCTCTCCAAGAAATTAGAGGATCAGGGAATAATGTTCCATTGTATATAGTAAGTGCTGGAAGTTCAGCTGTTGCTAGAAATGCTATTCATTATGGAGCAAATGGTTTCTATGATAAATCAGATTTTGATTCTGAGAGAATTGTAAAAGATATAACACAACACTTACAATAATTTTCTAAAACTTAAGCCCCCTCGTTAATTCAATTTGCAAAATTTGGGAGAGCGATAGCGAACCGCTAAATTATCGTTAGAGGATAGTGTGAAGCATTTCTTAGTCGTTCCGTTTTCGGATTTAGCGAAGGCAGCCCCGTTAAGACTTCGAGGTTTACCTTTGAGATTATCGTCGAAAAGGCGCTGAAAAAATTTT
>CAZOPZ010000027.1:0-9079 GCA_964582035.1 uncultured Methanosarcinales archaeon
AAGACTTCGAGGTTTACCTTTGAGATTATCGTCGAAAAGGCGCTGAAAAAATTTTGGCAAACTCCTATTTGGCGAAGTTATTGCGGTAATTTTGCTAAATAGGGGTGTTAGGCGAAATGTTTTTATAGAAAATGGATACCCCCATTTCCTATGGAAGAAGTGCTTAAAAGCGTTTCTGAAGAGGTATCTCTGCAGGGTTATTCTCCTAAAACCAAGAAAGTGTATCTCCAGATCATTCAAGATTTTCTTTCTTCAAAAAAATCGGCACGTGATTTTCTTCTGATGTGCTCTTCGAAAAGCAGATCTACGCTGCGCTTGAGCTATTTTGCATTGCAATTCTATTATGAGAATATATTACAACAACCTTTTGATGAAAAATTGCCTTTGGCTAAACGGCAGCAGAGCTTGCCCGTGGTATTAAACCGCGAAGAGATACAAAAGATGATCACTCAAACAGCTAATTTTAAGCATAAGTTGGTCTTGCAATTGCTGTATTACACCGGGCTGCGCTTAAATGAGCTCATATCCCTACAGTGGACTGACCTTGATTTTGAACGAGAGATCATCCATGTTAAGAAAGGGAAAGAGAACAAAGATCGTGTTGTTTTTCTTCATAAAGTAATAGCTCAAAACCTACAGCAGCAAAGTAGGTACAGCAACGTTATCTTAATCTCTGAGCGCGGGACTACCTATACGGAGCGGAGCATTCAGGAAATTGTCAAGCAGGCTGCCAAGAGAGCTGGCGTCAGAAAGAAAGTCACCCCCCATACCCTCCGGCATAGTTTTGCTACTCATCTGCTGGAGGCCGGAGCTGACATTAGATATATCCAACAGCTGTTGGGGCATAAAGACCTGAAAACAACACAAATTTATACTCACGTAGCAAATAAAGATATCAAAAAGCTTGCAGATTTGCTATAGGCTTCAAAAAGAATCTCAGCAAAAAAGTCTCTGCACTTTTTTAAACTCACGTTCACCTCACGGAACAGTTTTCTTCTCAATCACATAAAACACTTCATTCGGAAATTCTAGGAACGTAAACTTCCAATCCAAACGATTACACAATAATTCAATCCACTTCCTTTTCGGATAGTTCATGCGCTTGCCGCTCATGGTTTTGGTCGGAAAGCTGACGACGACACATCGTGCCGGAACTTCTCGGAGAACGGCTTCTGTCGCTTTGTGCCCTTTGCCCCGGTCCAGCACATCGGTCATCTTGAAGAGGAAGCAGACATCCGCTTTCTTCAGTTTCTTCAGCTCCTGCCAATGGAACAAGTCGAGAAAGGCAGCCTGGCCAAGAAATTGCGGATTTTTGATGTGCAAAAACTGAAAGAACTGTTCCAAAGTATGCAGCTCTTCTTCGCTGATATCGTAAGCAAAGTATTCCAGCGTCTGCAGCTTCATGAAAGGAATCGCATAGGGATGCAGCCCGCAGCCGAGATCGATGATCCGCTGGGGCTTTCCGGTGATGGCAAAGATGTGCTGATAGAGCTTTTCTAAGAAAGAAAGCCGCTCTTGGGTGGAGGCGTGCGTCGCAAGAATGAGCTCTACCACCTTTTTCCAGTCTTGTGGCTTTTCAGCTGTCAGTTTTTCAATGAGCTGCTGCCGTTCATGCAGCTCTTCATCCCAGCGGAACAATCCGTAAGATTTCCGCAAGCTTTTCCGCAGCTCTTTTACGATGTGCTTGTACTTTTCCGCCCTGCTGCTGGGATTCTGCAGGAGAAAGTGCAGCATTTTAGGCTCCCGCCCTAAAAAGTGAAGCAGCTGCTCCTGAATAAACTCCTGGCTCAGCGAGCGCAGCTCTTTCTTCTGCCGGATATCGGTGATCAGCTGCGCTATACGCCCGTCATCAAGGTGCTGCCCGCTTACGTTCATGTATGAATGAAGAGCAGCTGCCTATAAAAAGTTTTTTAAATGAATAAAAGAAGCGCTCTCCATGCGCCAGAAAGCAGAAAAAAAGCCCCAGCCGAAGAATGATTGGAAATACTATGCCAAAAAGTCCTGGCAGTTCTTCTGGAAAGATGAATCGGTCTGGAGCTGGATAGTCAATATTGTTGTGGCTTTTATGGTTATCCGCTATATCCTCTATCCGCTGCTCGGCTTTGTTTTAGGAACCAGCTATCCCATCGTCGCCGTCGTTTCCGAAAGCATGGAGCATGGGCTGCATAACAGCGTGCTCTGCGGCGAGCAGTATCCCGGTTTTAAAGAGTCATTTGACAATTACTGGCGGGCCTGCGGCAGATGGTATGAGCAACAGAGCATAACTCCAGAACAGTTTCAGGATTTTCCGTTCTCGTCAGGGTTTAACAAAGGCGATGTCATTGTCCTTTGGAGAGCCAATCACAAAAATGTTCACGTCGGAGACATTCTCGTCTTCCAGGCGGACCGGCCGCAGCCCATCATCCATCGCGTCGTCAAGAGATGGGAAGAGGACGGTAAGGTGTTCTATCAGACCAAAGGCGACCATAATCCGCGAAGCAGCGAGAGCATTGATGAACTTCATATCAGCGAAGACCGGGTTCTGGGAAAAGGCTTAGTCCGGATTCCTTTCCTGGGCTGGCTGAAAATCCTGTTTGTGGAAGCGCTGCGGCCGCTGGGAATTGTGATAGAACGGTGAATAGTGGTTCATCATCAACAATTCTTTTGTAGAACTATCCTGCTTTGCTTGAAGTCATTTCTCCGGTACCAGCAAGAAGGAATGGAAGACCTAATATTGCATAACTACTTTCCCCAATTAATAATGCCAGCGTTCACGTACAGCAGAAAACACTGCTAACATAAGGATCATATTTTATATCATAACCATCAGCAGGGTTATTTGGGGCGTACTCAGTTTCACACCAACTTTCCGGTGCAGATGGTGCCCGATTGGGATGCTTCACTTGAGCCCCCCAGACTTTGGTGCCACAGGAGCCTATTTCCTGAGGGTAAACAGCGAACATAACGGCTCCACTGCATGAACCGTCAGTGGAAGCATGATATTTGTTGACTTGTTGAACAATTTCAAACTCACAAGAGGAAAAGCCAGAATCTTGACAAAATTGGTTTCCATCTCTTGTTCCCGGCTCAGTTGTTTGGAGGCGAACCATATTACAGGAACCTCTAGAAGAAGGCGAGGCTGAATCGTCGGAAACCCCTTGTTGCTGTTCCACCAGCGTTAACCGTTGTGAGAACGCATTCAACTGCTCTTCTACCCGCACTTGATTGAAAGCATCGCAATTTGCTTTTAGCCAAGCATTAATGTTTGGTGTTACGGGGCCGGTTTGGGTCTGTACTAAAGCTGGTTTGGTAGCCTGCCCAGCAAGCGCTTCATTTCCAGAAGGTTTGCAACTGACAACAAAAAGGAGAGCCAAGAAAAATAGAACAGGAAGCAGCCTCTTTTTCATAGTTCCTTGGGAGGTACAATCAATTATTTAACGTTTACTCTTTCTAGCTGGCCTGGCGGGAAGCAGTCACCAGTACCATTTTCGAATGCTCCACACATCTTTATAAACATTGAACCAAAACTATATAAATAGCCCATCAATTCTCCATTTACTATGTTTTGCCCAAAATGTGGAGCCATCTTACGGCCCAAAGAAAAAGGCACCAAGCGCATTCTCTATTGTACCTGCGGGTTTACCAAAGAGCCCAAAGAGGAAACCGGAACGGAACTGAAAGAAATCGTGAAAGGCAATAAAAAGATTGAAGTGATCGAGCAGGTAGAAACCAACCCAAAAGTCCGGGCGCGCTGCGAAAAATGCCCGAATACCATCGCCTATTTCTGGACCCAGCAGACCCGGGGCGCAGACGAGCCGGAGACCAGATTCTTTAAATGCACAAAGTGCAGCCATACCTGGAGGGAATATTCGTAATGGCTGTGGGCGTACCGCAGGCTTTGCTGGAGGCGCTGCAGGAAAGTTCCGTTTTTCAATCGTGGAAGAAAAAGCATCCGACGGCGTTTCTCTCTCACTTCTTTTGCTCCATTGCTGCTGATGGCGCACCAAAAAGCGGCTGGGATATCGGTTTTTATCTGCCCGAAACAGAAAAGATGGCAGTTTTCTCGCAAGATAATTTTGAGACAGCTGAGCGGGAGGGAGGAGCAGCTTCTTTAACAGTATCTTTTGCCCTCAAGCCGGAAGATGACGTGTTCAAGGAAACAGCAGCAGTCGAAGAATTATCGCTTTCTGCGGATACGCTTTCTTTTTCAGAGGCCCTGAAACGCTGGAAAGAAGAGCTGCAGAAAGCTTTCCCAAAAGAGCAGGCGGGCAATGGCTTCGTGATACTCCAAAAATTCCAGGGAGAAACAGTCTGGAACTTCACGGTGCTTTCCCCCTCTTTCACGCTGTTGAACGTAAAACTGAAAGCATCTGATGGAACGCTCCTCACGGCAGCGCCGGTGAATCTCGTCGTTAAAACACCGTAGACTTTTTCTTGTTACTCTTTCTTTAAGTAATTAGGCAGTACTTCTTAACAGGATACTGCTGCTTTTTTTCTTGGAGTGGTATCGGCTTGGAGTATATAGTTCTGACGTCAATAGTCTTTATATATCTTGTTTGGCTTTCAAAAAGCAGTGGTAGGTGTTGCACAAAAAAGGGGTGATGGGTGTTTTATGAAAAAAAGTTCTTCAAAACAGATCTCTTATAAAGCAATGGCCAGCTGCCGGCGCTTGGGCGAGTTCTGCAAAGCGGATGTAGAAGATAAAAAAGAGTGAAGGGCTTAGCTGCAAACAGCTTCTAGGGCTCTTTTATATTCAGCGCTTTCTTTACCAACTGATACACTTCTTCATGTATCACCTCAATCTGCCGGGGAGTATCGCCGTCTGAGCAGACAATCCGCCTCCAGTTCTCGCCGGGATCATGGGAAAAGCAGAACAAATAGGCCCGCTCGGCGTTGAGAAGATGATCTAAACTTTTCTCGTGAATATCCTGTTTTGCTCCCTGCAGATAGGCCCGATCCCCTTTCTGTGCAACTAATTGCTGGCCGACAGCCGGAGGCATATGGAGGAAAATTGTCAAATCCGGAACGGGAAGGCCCAGCGTTGCATATTCCATATCATTGATCCAGTCTAAGAAATGCCGCATCTCTTTCTCATCGATAATTTTTCCTAACTGATGGCCTTTGTTAGCAGAAACATAGCGGTTGGAGATGATGATGCCGCCCTGCTGCAAGTGGGCTTCCATTTCCTGGCGGGCTGCATAGCGATCCAAAGCAAAGAATAATGACGCGCATTTCGCCGACACTTTTGAAGCACTGCCAAACTCGCCGCGGAGATAGCGTTCCACGTGAGCCGCAGACCAATTTCCATACTGCGGAAAGTCTTTTAGGAGAACGGCCTGCCCTTCCGCTCGCAGGCGGTCAGACAAGAGTTTCGCTTGTACTGTCTTTCCGCTGCCGTCCGTGCCGTCGAGAACGATGAATTTGCCTTTGGCCATATTCGAAATCACCTCTCTCGTTTATTCCTGTATGTTTACGCTTTCTCTCCTTCTTTCTCAGTCAGGTCAAAATCCCCGGCAACGCCTTTTGCACTATTTTTGCCGGCAATGCGAGCCTGCTCCCGAGCCCGGGAAATCTTATTCCCCGGATCAGAAAAATCAACAAAGCCTAAAAGTTCTTTTGTCCAAGGATCACGTTCCTGTACACGCCGGGCCATCTCCATAACCATGCCTCGATAACTAAAATGGCCGCTGGGCTGCGTTCGTAACTCGGCAAGATGCTGCAGTTCCCGGAGGTTCATGCCCAGCAGAAAACGAAGGCGATGATTAAATAGTGTTGCATATTGCGCAGCCTGTTCCAAGCCGGCCCGCCGCAGATCACTGTTTAACGAGCTCATCAGGCTTTCAACTTCTTGAACTTCTTTTCCTAAACCAACCGCTTCCATTTCCGGAGGCAGAATGAAACCGAGGTCCGTCGTCAGGCGCTGCCGCTGCTGCGTGAGCATTCTATGGCGCTCTAAGTCACGATATTCGGCAAACCCCCCAACCAAATCAAACGTGAACGGATACCCTGCTTCCAAGCCCCGACCCGTGCGATCACGCCGGCTTTCACGAGACCCGCGATAAGTTTCGACAATTTCCATTTTTTTCTCGAGAGAGAGACCATGCAGGGCCTCCAAAATTTTTGATAATGAAATAGATGTATAGGGAAATAAACAAGAGGCTGTAACCTCCTCAAGATACTCGGCTCGAGGAACAAGCGTGACGGGAGCATCCGTCGAAGCCATCCCCCCAAAAAGATCCACAGCAAGCTTTGTCATCCTCCGGTCGATGTCCGCTTTTTTCGGATCCGCTTTATTTCGTTTGATAAACGTGGGAATGACTTTCTGCAATTCCGCTTCCAATTCCGCAGCTCGTTCCCGGGCTTCAGCGAGCGGGCTACTCTTTAAGTGGATCAGCAAGTTGGTATAAAATCGCCCATTTCCTGCTAATCCCAGATGCGTTAATGTCGAGGAAGGCAAAACACACCGCCCCACATCCAGGGCCGCACAGCGGATCGTAAAATTATACGCAGTGGCAAAAGCTTTTCTTTCGTCGTCTGTTTCCAATTTGGTTTCAAACAGCTTTACTTTTTGGCTGCGACGCTCACCATCGATCTGAAATTGTGCACGGGGAAATTCTTTTTTAAAATAGTCCTGGAGGAGCTTGATGCTTTGGGCATATACTCCAAAAGCTTTATCGTTGATTTCTTGATAGCGTTCTCCAAAGCCTGATTCCATGATCTCCTGAGGACGTACATACCGCCACCGCCCCTGCTGGTCTTTTTGGTCATAGACGACGTATCGAGTCGACTGTTCAATCGGCGAACCCCCAATGCGGCGGTCTTCGATCTCTTTCGTGAGAAGCTGGCTGATATCTTCCAGACCGACATGTACTCCTTCTAATTCACCAACGGAATCATCACCGAACGCATTTAAAACACGATCCATCAAAGCCGAGCCTTTCTGCTGCGAGGGCTCGCCATCTTCATCAAGAAACTCGTTAAGGAGGGTGAGCTGGATACCGGTCTTGGCTCGAGAATAGCGAGCTAAGGCTCCGCCCGTTAACTCCGCAGGAAGCCCTCTGATAACAAAAGTTCTTCCCCCCACGTTCGTAAAATAGCGCTCCAGCTTTTGTTTCAGCTCTTCGGGGACAGCTGCAAGGTCCTGATACCGGGGCATGGGATGCCACAAAAAGAAGAACGCTTAAATACATTCTTGGCGGTGAATCTCTATATTCTCGTCCACTATTTCAGTGTATTTCCATCACTTTCTCCCTGCTTTTTGCCCCGCTGACAATCTGCACCGCCAGCCCATACTCTTTTTTGAAGAAAGCGATCAACTCTTTATTGGCTTTGTCTTTTTCCGGCGGCGCATGGAGATACAATTTCAGCGTTCCGTTTTCTTCTTTTAAGAGAGTCTTTTTGGCGTTCGGGATAGCTTTAAGGTATAGCCGGCCGTTCTGGATGAATGGTGCAAGATTACCGCTATGCTTCACCATGCATCGTCTCCAAAAAATACAGCCGCAGCCAGGAGAGATAGAGCAGGGAAACAGCTGCCGTTGCGATCATCCATGCTGTCGGATAAAGATATTGCGCGCTGCTGAAAAGCCGAGAAAGAAGCGACAAGAGCAGTGCGGTTCCTAACGCAAACAGCAGGAAAACGGGCAGCTGCCGAATATTCTTTTTCAGCAGGGAAAAAGCCTCTCCAATGCTGGCCCAGGCTCGTTCTTTCTGTACAAAAGCGAGAGCTGCAGAGAAGAGAAATGCCAGGAAGATAAGGAGGAGCAGGAAATTGAGCCCGCTGTTGAGGAAGGACCCTATGATGCTTACGGCCTGCTGGCTTGCCACATACCAGGAAGCGTTCAGGCTGAGCAAGCTCTGGAAGAGGCGTGCGCCGAGGAGCTCAAGAAGCAAGAGGAAAGCACCGAGAAGAAGCGACGGGATGATGAGTGCCAGAGATAACCCTATCCAGCGCCACGGCATTTTTTTTTGCAGGTGTTTTTTGATGAGTGTGCTCCAAATGTATGCTCTTGAAAACGAAACAAGGGCTAAAGTTACGAGCAGGAGCAGAATCCCTCCGACGATAAAAACCAGCAAAAACTGCTTGATATCCATCAAATACGGGAGCAGGGCTTCCGGGTTCTGGGAGAGCATTGCTTGCTGGGCTCCAGCCAAAGAAGAGGATTTCTTCTGCAGGTATGCACTGAACGCAGAAAAGAGTGCAAACAGCAGGGCAAAAGCAGCGGCGTCAATGAGAAAGGTCTTTCCTACAAGTGGCAGGTTGGAGAATGAATCTAGGTACTTTTTCCAGGCATGGCGCATGAAAAAATGAAATAAAACAAACTATAAAAGGCTTCTGATTCAGGAAACAAAGTGTGCTATCACGTTTTTACTACACATTTTTACTCTTGCTTCGTTTAAACAGTTAAAAACAACAATAATGACAGCAGACGGTCAAAGCTTCGCTTTGCCCTAGGCGACACCCCGAAGGGGGCGTCCCCCGTCGCCTCTGCGTCATTGTTGTTTTCCGGTTATTGTTTACTATTCTTCTCCAGGTGTAGCAGTTTCGGGATAACAGAAGTCAGGAAACAAAGCAAACACTACTTCGGGATAAAAAGAAAAGCATATAAATAATAAGAATCTTTATCCCCTTGAAAAAAGATGGTGTTAGTCTTCGGGGTAGATGTACCGCTTATCGAACTGCTGCTAGTTTTTGGAGTAATTATCTTTCTGCTACTCCTTGAAGCGGTTGTTGTTCTTGGAATTCTGGTAAAACAGCTGCAGAAAACTAAGAAGTTGAGCGCTTTAATGGTGCAGCTTTCTGAATCGCTGCTGAAGCTGAAGAAAGGAATGAAGCGGTAAGTAGGATAAATATTTATATACTTCTTAACATTCTTTTACTCTATATATGTATGAAAAAAGAGGGGCTTGGGTAGTTGTAACTTTATTCTTGGTACTGCTAGGATTAGGGCTCTTGGCATTTATCTCGGAAAATCGGGGGCTTACTGGGGCAGTGCTGGGGGTGCAGCCGGTGGAACCGGAAAACATTGATGAAAGTGCTTCTTCATCGGACATGGGTGCTCCTGATGCTTCTTCTGAAGAAGCGGTGCTAACAGAAAGTTCC
>CAZOPZ010000027.1:9116-16803 GCA_964582035.1 uncultured Methanosarcinales archaeon
GGATTCGGGAACTGGAACTGAACCTCCCGCAAATACTTCTGAAGAAAATACTGACGAAGCAACGACTGCAAAAGCGGATAGTGCAACACCAGTTTCTGAACCGCAACCGAGCACGCTGGCGCCCGCGATGATCGGAATTACTGCTGAGGCAACCCCTACAACCTGTGGGACGGTAAGTGCCAACTTAAACATTGCTGCGAACATTACTCAGTCTGGAACCTGTTTTACCATTAATGCTTCTCATATCATCATCAATGGCTCCGGTTATGCTATCGGCGGGGACACTACGGGCTATGGCTTTAACATCACCAATCAGACAAATATTACGATAAAAAACTTTGCCCTGATCGAGAATTTCAGCCGAGCAATTTCTGCCATCAATGTGACTTTCTCGTTAATTTACAACAACACTATTAGAGCGCCGACACCTGTCAACTCTATCGGCATTTACGGGTATAATCTCTCGCACACCAATATCAGCTCCAACACGATTCGAGCGGGTAGTACATCGGACGGCTATGGAATTTTCTTGAACACCTCTTCTAATGACAATACCATTTTTTCCAATACGATTATAGCTAATTCCAGCCTTGGGCAGGAAAATTATGGCATATTCCTCTTCGGAACAACAAACAATACTGCGTTCTATAATCAGATAAACATCACCGGCAATGGCCGGGCATTCTTGATGAACAATTCTAATTTTAGCACTTTTGCCTATAATATCATAAACACGTCCAGCGAAGATAGGGCCTCGGGATTCCGCATCGGGAGCGGGTCGCTAGGAATGAATGTCTCTTTTAATAACATCACGACGTTGGGCGTGGATGGTTATGGCATCTGGGTCTCGTTCTCACGGTCCCATAATCTTTCTGGAAACACCATTGTGACTTTTGGAACGATAGGCAAAGGTATTCTCGTCACCATGGCCAACGCCACGTTTATTGCCAGCAACAATATTACTACCTATGATAATGATGCCAATGCTATAGCCATTGGTGACGATAGCCCTTACCCCGCCTATAATAATACGATTGTTTACAACCTCCTCACGACGTATGACGTCGATAGCCGGGGGGTACTTTTGGAAGGCCCCGCCACGGCGCATAATAATGTTTCTTGGAATAACATTTCCACCAACGGGACAAATTCTTATGGGATCCCGGTCAATCTGGGCACGGCAACGGATAGCATTATCCAGGGGAATAATATTGTGACGCGGGGGCCAACCGCCTACGGCATCTGGCTTCGATTTGCAAACTTTACAACCCTCCGCGATAACAATATAACGACTTATAATGATACCGCTTATGGCATCTATTTTGCGGATGCCCATAACAATACGGTAACAGACGATAAAATAACCGCCACCGGCGCTGCCGCCATTTTTGCTGATGGAGATACTTTGGATAACACGCTTCGGAACATCATCTTCAATAGCGACGAGAATTTTACGAGCTCGTCATTCCGCGGCATTTCCGTAACAGTAAATAGCAGCACCATTACCAGCCCTGCTGACAAGAGCAATGTGAGTAATGACTATCTGACAATTACCAATACTTCTGCGGGTGGCTATATTGATTTCAACTTGAGTTATCTCACCTCAGAAATTTCCAACATCGAAGAAAGTACTATAACCGTTCACAAGTATGTTGAAAGCACGGGTAACTGGATCTCTCAGGCTTCTTCAACCGTTGATGCCGCAAATAATGTGGTTTCCTCAGGGAATCTCTCTAATTTCTCCACCTTTGCGCCTTTTGGACTAATTTTAGCTTCTTCAACCAGTTGTGGGAAAGTAGCTGCTAGCCTGACTGTGACTGCTAATATTACCGCAACGGGAACCTGCTTTACAATCAATAACTCCCACACCGTTCTGAATGGCGACGGTTTTGCAATCATCAGCAATGGAACCGGTTTTGGAGTAAACATCTCCATTGATGTCATCAATGTGACAATAAAAAATCTTCTGATTAAGAATTTTACACAAGGCATTAATATTGTTGCTTCTGTAGTCAGGCAGGGGAATCATACAATCTTCAATAATACCATTAGGGGGGCTACAACGGAGGACACAGAATATGGCATCTACATCCAAAACTCCGGCAAGAATAACCTCACGCAGAACGACATTAATGCTACGGTGGGCATTTACCTTCGTGATTATCATAATAACACGCTCTTTAATAATACCATCAATACGCTGGGAGGAGCAGAAAGTATTCTTATGTATGATTCCTCAAATAATACTATCTACAAGAACACTATTAACAGCAGCGGCCGGGCCATTGACTTAAATACGGTGGGCGGTGAGTCTCCAAATGATAATAATATTACCGAGAACACTATTCATCTCCCCGCGCACATCGGCATTGTTGTTCGAGGCTCGCGAAATAAAATCGTGGGGAACACCATAACCTCACTGGCGAGTATCGGCCTCTCGACTGCTAATGCTAATTATGTCAACAATCAAATACTGTATAATACGATTACTGCCAATGGCTATGGAATTGATGCTGGCTCATACAATCTCTCCAACTTTACCGGCAACCACATCAGGACCAATGGAACTGGGAGTGATAGTACGGGAATTTATCTTGTTCCTACTGTTGCCTCTGTTGGCTCCCATAATTTTATCGGCTGGAATAACGTTACGACGTCAGGAGCAAATGCTCCGGGAATGGATATTGCATCAGCAGCTACTGCTTCTCTGAATGTTACTGTTGTTGGCAACAATATAACCACCAGTGGAACAGATGCCGATGGCCTTCGCGTGGCAGCAGCCAGTGGAACATTCTCTGGGAATATCATCCTCACCCAGGGAGCAGGAAGTGGCGGAATAGAATTTTACACCAGTGGCGGTGGGACGGCCGATGGATATAATTTCTCCTATGACCGCATCAACGCTTCACAGGGATTAGAATTGAATGTTACCGGTCCTGCCGGAGCCAGTGCGCCAGGCATGACTTTCCGTAACATCTTTCTCGAGGAAAAAGTAAATTTTACCAGTACTTCAATCTTTAGAGTGATTATTAAGATAAACCAAACGCCGCCAGTCTCCCCTTCCAGCAAGAGTAGTATTGGCGATGATTACCTCACTATCACTAACAACTCTCCTGGCGGCTACGTTGATCTTAACCTCAGCTATTTGGATGCAGCAGTTTCTGGGGTCACCGAGAGCACAGTAAGAATCTACAAATACAATGATGGTACAACCACTTGGGAGGCCGTCGCCAGTTCGTTAGTGGACGTAGCTAACAACGTTGTTTCCTCTGGAAATCTCTCCACATTCTCAACATTTGCACCATTTGGAGATATTCCTAGTACAACACCCGGCGGCGGAGGGGGAGGCTCGACTACCACAACGACTACAACGACGACAACCACCACCACAACCACGCCAACGACGACTACGGAAACAGCAACAACCACAGAAGAAGCAAAGGAAGAATATACGGAAACGGAGCTTGACCAGGAAATCGCCCAAGCGGAGGCAGTAGGAACATCTCTCGTCAGCGGTGGCATTACGGAATCACGGGCAATAATCGTCCAAGAAGCCCGGGAAGAGAATGTTACTAAGATTAATGGCATCACCTTCGCCCTTCCGAGCGCTGTCCGCAGGAACGTAGCAGAAGTTACCGTCAATCTCAAGAATAACGGCAGGAAAAAAATGCGATTATTCCCCGAACTCCTGCAAGACGTAGCAGACCCGTTCTTCATCATCACTAAAAAAACCCTCGGCTACAAAGATTCATTGTCCAGCAAGATCTCAGACATGTACTACAGCCAAGAACCTATTTCCGGACGCTTGCTCAAAGCAGAGCTGGAGGCGGAAGAGATCATTCTCGAGCCCGGCCAAAGTATCGAGAAAACATTGGAAATCAAGAGCGGCTTGGGCAGCGGTACGAGAATAGTGAAAGTGCAGTTCAGGACTTTGGGAAGAACGCTGCTGGAGCAGGAAGTCGAAGTGCCGGCAACGGAATTTTCCGGCGTGGCTTTGGATCACGATATGAAGGCGAACACGATAGACATCTATGCATTTATCGCACCGCCGGATGTTACGGAACAGCTGCGGCAATATTACTCTGAACAAGCGTCTGGGGGAATCACCGGTGCAGCTATTGGTGTGCCTGCCATGCCCAAAGATGGCAAGTACTGGCTGGAAGTAAGCTTTATCAAGAAAAGAGAGCAGCCCATGCTGCAGCAGTTGCCGTTCCGCTTTATGATAAAAGAACAACTGCAGAGGTTGATTATGCCGCAGCCGGCATTTACCGAGCTGTACGGGCCGTATGATGTGAGTGGCAACCAGACCTTCATCTTTGCGCAACAGGTTGCCTATACCCCGGCAGAATATAGAGGGAAATACCTGATAAAAACGCGCCTGTTCCGCGGCACGGCGACCGTCATGACAAATGAGTATGAGATGGTGCTGGGGGCTCTGTCCTAAATGTAGGTTAGCAGCATAAAGTCGAGCCTCCTCGAGAGGTTAAGCGAACTGACAAGGGGGATGTCCCATCCGGGGAATGTCAGTTCTCAAAGAATGGAAGCGAAGGCGAGAAGCTGCTAACCTGAGCGAAAGCGAGATTTAGGACAGAGCCGGTGCTGGGAGAAGATTAATTAATCAGTGTCACTTTGTTCATAAAAATAGCAAAAGAACTTTAGAAAAAAGAGGCGTCCATGCTTAAAAAAAGAGGAACAATGAAAAGGGATGTCAAAGCGCAAGTGATTGTCGGAACAGCTGTTTTCCTGCTCTTTGCAGCTTTTAGTGTTCTCTGGATTTTTGTGGTAGGGCCGCAGGGCAGCGTCGGCAAAGCGTATGCCTTCTTTTATACGGGAGAGCCGGTAAAAACCAGTGTAGAACCATTTTATGAGACCAAGCCGGTTCTTGATGCGACAAAGACGCCCAACTTAAGAGCATACGTTTGCAAAGATCTCCACCCCCGCTCGAATAAAGACTTCTACGTCGATGGAAATAGCCTTTGCGGCCCCTGCAGCGATAATAATCCCGGAACGGTAACGCAGCCGTGGTGCACCTTTGAGCGGGCTTTCAAAGCGAGCCTAACCCCGCATCTGGAAAGCAGCGGAAAGCTCTACATCCGCGATGGAACATATCGCTTTGATTCCGCGGCTTTTGGCAGTGAACTTTCACTCTATCTCAACCTCAACGGCACCGCAAATAACCCGACGATCATCAGCGGCTATCCTGGAGAAAAGCCGAAAATCTATTTTTCTGATCGGATTCAAAGCTGGGAACGCTCCACCGAACGTCCTGAAGAAAATATTTGGGTATTTGACTGGAAGAGCTACATTCAAGCTAATCATAACTGGCAATATCTCTACACATACAAAGAAGGAACGAGAGCGCCACAACTGATCGCGATTGATGAAGATCCCATCATCTTATTCCAGGAGATCAATTCGCTGAAGAATGGCTGGACTCCTCATACTCCTGAAGACTCCTGGGCTGATAGGAGATTTCCCGGCAACACCTCTTCTTTAGGAACAGACCAGTCTGACATGGACCAGGGGATGACGCCAACTTTTTACTATGAAAGTGAGGCGGCTGATCCAGACTTTGGCAAGCTCTTCATCTGGCTCCCGGACGGCTCTGATCCCAACACGAGAAATATTGAAGTCAGTGTCAGTCCGGCTATGCCTTTTGCATTTGCCGACTACCCCATGAATTATATCCAGATAAAAAATTTCATCCTCCGTTTTGGAGGAGGCCATTTCGGGGCGATTATCCTCAGTGGCTCCAATAATAGGTTTGAAAATCTGGATTCTTCCTACCATGGATTTACCGGCTTAACAGGCATCTGCAAGAACTGTGTGGTGAAAAATTCGGTGTTTCGCTTTAATGGCGATGCGGGATCCGGGCTGTATGGTGATAACACTATTTACGAAGGCAATATTATCGAAGGCAACAATAGGCGGAAATATAACCGGTTCTGGCATGCCGGAGGAATAAAGTTTGCTCAGAATCCGGGAGCGACGAATAACAACATGGTTTTCAGAAATAATCTCGTCAAAAATAATGATGGCTGGGGAGTGTGGTTCGATGGGACAGAAATGGAAAATGCCGTCATCGAGAGCAATGTCATCATCAACAATAGTTTAGATGGAATCCGCATTGAAATTTCCGGCGGAACGGCTAAAAACCCCGTAAAAATACAGAATAATATTCTCCTCGACAATGGAAAAGGAAAATTTGGAGAAGAGCTGGATTTTTACGGCGGCGTGAGCCTTTCCGGCTCCCGCTACGTCCTTGTTGATAATAATCTGGTGTACGATTCGCCCGGCGGGGTGCTTGAAGTGGTGGTGAGCCCTGAGTATCCCTTACAGCAGAATACCCTGAGGAACAATATTTTCTTGAACGTATCTTTCCCGCTCACGATCCAGCGGGAAGCTGCTTCGGCAGAAGGGAACACGGCAAATAATAATGTATTCATGAATTCTGGCCCGTCGTTCTTCTGGGACCACTCGATACAATATGCAACGACCTGGGAAGACCGAGCTGCTGCTGCAGCTTTTACTGCCCTCTGGGAAAAACTGGACAAGTCTGTCATCTTCTGCTACGGCTGGTGCTTTGATTGGGCGAACAATGCCAAGAATTTCACCCAATGGCAGGCACTGGGCTTTGACCAGAATTCCGTGCTGAAAACGCCACGGGCTTTGGATATGACAACATATGGGATCAGCACCACAGAGCCGCCACGGTCCACAAAAAGCGTTATTAACAGAATAAGGCAAGAAATGCTGCGCTAGATTTTTTAATCAGAGGGTATTTTGAATAAGAAAATTAATTCAGCCGATCAATGAGGCCATCCGTATAACTGGCTTCCAGAGGAATTTCTTTTCCCTGATACCGGAGAATTCTTCCTTCTTCTTTGTTCGTGACTCTTCCGATCTCCCGCGCAATAATGCCGGTGTCTGCATATTCTTGCAGGAGGTTAACGGCTCTTTCTGGCTCAATGCTGATCAGAAGCGCTCCAGAGCCAAAAATTCCCAAAGGATCGTCACCAGTCACCGCACAAATCCTTCGTGTTTCCTCGCGGATGGGAATCTTCTGATAATCAATAGATACACCATTGCCGGAGGCGAGTGCTAATTCCTCAATCCCTTTTCTCACTCCGCCTTCCGTCGGATCATGCAGGGCATGGGGATTATGGTTCCAGGCAATATATGCCGCGGGAGCAATACAAATACCGGGGTCGTAGATAAATCGTTTCGCACGTTCCAAAACACTTTCGTCAACTTTGCCTTGGAGTGTTTGAGAGAAATCTGCTGCAAGGATGGCTGTTCCTTCGATGCCTGCTCCCCCGGTGAGAACCAGTGCATCGCCTTCTTTTGCTCCCGATGTGGTGATAATACAATCTTTATCAACTTCCCCAAAAAGGGTCAAAACAATGCCAGGATTTTTTACCAGAGAAGTGACTTCAGTGTGCCCGGTGACTATCGAGATATCGTAGGGCTGAATGGCCTCATAGAGCTGGCCAAAGAAGCGATCAACATCTGTAAGAGTGCAGCCTTCGGGGAAAAAGATACTTGCCGAAGCCCACTGCGGCGTGGCCCCCCGGGTAACTATGTCATTCACATTGACAGCAACCGCAGCAAAGAAGAAAGTTTCAACGATAGCTTAAAAATTTTGAAAAGTTAAAACCTCAAAATGAGGTTTTTTATTTTTCTGTTT
>CAZOPZ010000028.1:0-8809 GCA_964582035.1 uncultured Methanosarcinales archaeon
CCCGCGGGTGTGCTTCTTGAACCGGCAACAATCATCACCATCGGCAGCGAGAACTATGTCTTAGAGTCCAACCAGAGAACGGGTGCGGAGAAAAGAGTATATATACGCAAACTGATACAGCTGAATGCAGAAACTCCATTTGCCGCCGTTGACTGGCTCGCTTTCACGGCGGAAATTGTTGAAAATCATAAGCCCGTCTTCAACATCAGCGGCATGTTCTTCTCGCCGTCTGCTTCTGACGGCCAGCTGCAGAACTTTGGCTTTGCTCCGTATGCGGGCGGAACAGTCGAACGGCCCCGCAACGTGCAGGAGATTACGCCGATTTCTTTCAATGGCAGCATAGTCTTATACGACAAAGTCATCTTCCTCCAACAGGAAGAAACTGATGATGAGGAAAAGCCCATTCAAGCCACGATGAGTGTCCGGCCGTACAAATATCTGCCGGATAATAGGGAAAAATTGGGAGTTGAATTAGCAGAAGGCGTGCCAAAATATGCTTTGCTCTTTATTTCAACAATTGATAAGGAGATTTATAGGTTAGGAACAACTCCCCTCACTAATAAACTTTCTTGGATTGTCTTACAGAGAGTAGGAGAGATTGAACCACTCTTCGCCAAATTCTTCGCTGCCGGCGACATAAAACGCTTAACGCTCGATGGCATCCCCGTCGAAATCAAGCTCGAAAGCATCGGCGACGAAGAAGCAGGAGATACAACCAAACCAACCGTGACGGTGAAACGCAGTGGCTAAAGCAAAACAAAAACCGGAACAGAAGAAGATGTGGATCATCACAGTCATGGCTTTCCTTCTGGTTGCGACTATCGTCGGCATTTACTCCAATTACCAGGCACGGGTAGGAAAAGCTGTTTTCATCGGTGAAGCGCCATGGGTGAGCGGAACAATCGATCTCACTGCTGAAGAGACGGTTACTTTTAGAGTTCTTCCGGATGAGGAGGGCAGAGAAATAACGATAAAGACGGGAACGAGTCCTTATGATGCTGCTCCAGCAGAATACACTTTTTTCCTTGCACAGCTTGACGACACGACATATCGATATTCTTTAGATCGTGTTACACCTGCAGAAGGGATTGCTCGGGACGTTCTGTCTGTCGGAACGACCCGCGATAGCTCATTCATCTATATTGATCGCGAGAATGACGTTGCGGATCTGGAAGTATTCTCTCACAACAATCAAATCACCGTCAAGAACCCGCATTATATTCAGCCGGGCATGGCTACTATCACATTGAGAGATAGCGATAACCATGCATATCCGTCCATTATCCGCCTGGAAGAGGGCGAAGAGTTTACTGCTACGGTTTGGGCTAATAGTTCGTCACCGCCAGCACTAGAGGCTAATGCTGTTGGAATACTATCAAACGTGCAGGAATCCTTGGCAACCAATTCCACCACCGCAACCTTTACCTATACTGCTCCAGCAGAAAGCCAGGCTGTTGTTCTGGACATCACGGCAACGGTGCAGGGAAGAGAAACGCATGCATATTATACTTTTGCAATCGGTGATGTGGTGTATGCGCTGCAGGAGACAGGATTTCCGAATATGACACTGGAGCTTCTGGACGAGGCAGCCGGAACGGCAAATTTTATCGTAACCTTTGCGAGAACTCGAGAACTGCAGCCTTTTGCTTTGCCCTGTGAGATTGGTAGCAGCACTTCCGTGAACACTCTCTTTGGCGGAACCGTTGTAGAGCGCGTCTATACGTATCATACAGCTTCCTCTAACCCCCGAGACTGGAATCAAGGGGGTATACCAGGCGACTTTACTGCTTTTGAAACCTTCAAAGGCTACTTTGTCCAGCTGCGGGCTTTGGCAGAAGGAGACAGTACGATAATCTCCGGAGAATGCACGCTGCAGGACCTGCAGCCGGTAACTGGTGTTCCTCCACTGGGAAGCCCAGAGACTCATATACTCGCTTCTGGCTGGAATCTGGTTTCCCTGCCGGGAACAATCCCTAGAGCACTCTCGGAATTTACCACAACGGAAAACGTCCGCCTCTTTTCCTGCACGCAGAATTATGTTTGTGCAGAGCTTCCCGTTGCAACTCCTCTTACACCCGGCAAGCCGTATTGGGTCTTCACGGGAGAGCAGCTGCGGTTACGCTACACGCTGGAATTTTTGGCTGAAGAATGAAAGCAACCTTTGGAATACCAATACTTGTACTCTTTCTCTTTTCCTTCTTTCTCATCGCCGCCGAAGAGCAGCCTCCTTCATTGACAAACTTCCATCGTTTCTATGGGCAAATTAGCAACCTGCCGAGCGGAACATTCATGCTGAAAGCGGTAGTCGGAACAAATGCCTATCAAACTGCCATAGCGGCTGATAGCTGGTATGGGGTACGCCCGTCGTTCAACGTCTATGGCACAGATGGGCAGCGCATCGTGTTTAGTGCCGTCAGCTCTTTAGGAGCAACAACAGCCCTTGGTAATGCTACTTTTCAAAGTGCGGCGGTAACGAAGCTTAATTTTACCTTTCCAAGCGCAGCCCCGTCGGGAAATGTTTCAGTTACGGGAAACGCTTCTACTAATGTTTCCGCTGCAGGAGCAGATGCCTCAGGGACGGGAGATACGGGAACCGTCGAAAGCCGCCGGGCAGCGAGACGAGAATGCCGGCAGGACTGGCAGTGCACCGCCTGGTCTGCTTGTGTTAACAACCGCCAGACCAGAACGTGTACCGATCGTAATGATTGTGACGCCAGAAAAGCATCTGGAAATGTTACCAATGTCGTTTCCGTCGCTAAGCCGCTGGAAATGCAAAGCTGTTTGCCGCAGGCTGCCGGAGCGCAAGTGCCGCCGGCACAAACTATCGGCACGTTCTGTGCGGCGGGAGAAAAGCGCTGCGTCGGCAAGCAATTGCAGCAATGCTCTGCTGATGGCCAGCGGTGGGCGACCCTAGAAACCTGTGCCACAAACTGTGATCCGGATACTTTGCAGTGCAGTGTTTCTCCGGAAAAAGAAGAGGAGATTTCCACCGGCCTTCCTGCGTGGATATATCTGGCTGTGGGCTTTTTCATCCTGGCAGCAGCCGGAACGCTTCTGGTGCTGTTCCTGCTCAAGCGGAAGAGAGAATATGGGCCGGCGCGGCAATATATCACAGAAAACCGACGCCGGGGCGTTCCCGACGCACAAATAAAGCAGCGGTTAGTGGGGCAAGGGTGGGATCCGGAGAAAGTTGAGAAATTGGTTAGATGATGATTATCTTTCAATTATTACCCAATATTTTTTCGACAAATTTATAAATAAAAAAGGACTTCCCCCCAGTACATGAAAGTGCGCAATGTTCCCAATAATAAGCAGCAGGGAGATGAGTTTGAATTGCCCCCTCTGAACGGCTGGGATCCGGCAAAAGATAAAGCCCGGCGGGAACATGCTGCTGAGGAGCGGGCGCGCCTGGAGCTTCGCCAAAGCCAGGCTGCAGCACGAGAGCCTGGTAAAGATGCTTCTTCTCATGAATCAGCAGTGCCTGGAGTAATGAGTTCTAAAGATACTTCTTCCCAGAAAAGCTTCATGCACAAAGAGGTGCACATCACGCTCAATGCCGGAAAGCTGGCAAAAGGAGTGTTCTTCCTCGCGCTTTTTATGGTAGTATTCTACGCCGGCAGGCTGAGTGTGGCCGGATTTGGCGGCGATAGTGGCGTATCTGATTCCGCAACTGCTGCGGTAACGGCTGAAGAGCCGGAAGAAGAGGTCGAGCCTGCAACAGCAACTGAACCGAAAAAAACAGCAACGGTAACAGGCGCTGCTGCAGCAGAAACAGCTCCTTCTGAACCGGAAGAGGAAGCAGCTGCTCCCGCCACAGCCGATACAGCAGAAGAAACTGTTGTAACTTCCTATGCCAGTGTTGGGGTAACGCTGAACAAAGTAACCCGCGAATGGAAAGAGACCTATGGTCGCATTGTAGAGCTTGATTATACGATTACAAACGGCGAATCCGGAACCATCAAGCCTGCCTATTTCATGATGACCGTGGAGGGCTATGATTTTGAGAAAAAGATGTTGCTCGCCAAGAACTCCCAGAGCCTTCCTGCAAAGAGCAAGCTCACGACGCAAGTGCGGCTGCCTTCTCCCGGCTATACGTATAGCTCCGATGTTTCTGGCGATCTTAAAGATGTGACGATCCTGCTTTCTCTTTATGACGCCGGTGGCAGTTTGATGGCGTCGTACAGCGGGGCGCATGATCTGAGCGGGTGAGAGTTTCTAAACGGAGCTTAAAGATATTTTTTTCTGTTGAGAAAAGCATTTTTGTAAAAAGAGGGCTTTAACTCTCACCCAAATACCCTTTATACTCATACTTCTTCGTCTGCATGTCGAAATACTTTTTCATGATGGCATGCAGGCCGCCCATGCGATAGTAGAGTTGGTCGATGTACATGGCTAAATCCCGCGTCATGACTTTTCCATATACTTCGCCCAGGAACTTCCCCAGCTTTCCGCTTTTGGCAAAGCGCTTCTGCCAGTCCCATTTGACAAAGCCATTCATGCGGATAAACAGCCGGGCTTTCGTTCTGGTCATCTTCCGGCCATTGACTTCCATATCGACATCCCGCACTTCCCAGGCATGGATGCTGATGAGAATATTGTACCGGACAAATTCGGTAACGTTCTTGGTAAGATCCCAGTCATATTCCTGTTCTGCGCCTTCCGGCGAGGGCACTTTGTGCTTGAACGACTTCTCATGCCACATATAGCCCTCGTTCTTGGCCCAATCGATTACGGCAGTATAAAATCCATCAAAGTCAAACACGCCTTGGTAGCGCAGGGTAATCGTCGGCAAATTGACATCTTCCATGTACAGGAGCAAGGGAAGAAGTTATATAAACGTTTCTGCGGCCCAAGTACGCTCACTATAAATTGATTTGAATCCTCTTCAGGCGAAGAATTCTACCGCACCAGCATCGAGATTTCCCGGGCATAGCCGAGTACCTGCATTACCAACGATTTTTTGCCAAATTTCTTTTGCAGTTTATGTTCTTCGTCCCACAAGAGCAAAGCTTTCTCAAAGTCATTGTTCACAAAGTACTGGAAAGCTTTCTGATAATAGCCCGCCACCTCTTGGGGTATTTTTCCTTGTTCTGTAAGCCGAATAATCCGATCAACTTTTTCCGCGACCATGCGGTAATCCAAAGCCCGGATCAGGGGCATTTCATTTTCTTTGGTGAACTTTCCTTCCGTCAAAAAGCGGCGGATCTGCATTACTAGCAGATAATAGAATTTCTTGGCGGTTATGGCAATCTCTTGGCTGTAGCCCTCTTCGATGAGGTTCAGCGACAAGTAGAACATCCGGTTAAGGCATTCGTCGACCGTCAATTCATTGATGCGGAAGCATTTCATGACAATACGGTCTTTCGTATCTTCGATAACTTGCACGTCCATGAAATGAGAAAGGAATTCATGAACATCCTTTCTCTCTCCTGCCGGGATGGTTCCTTTGATCGTAATCTTCTCATTGCCTCGAAAATATTCGCGGAAAAAACGGCGCTTGACAGAGGTATCAAAGATGATAACCGCCTCTTTTTTCTCGGCGGGATGTACGAACTCTGGCGTAATCAGGAGATGGCCCTGCTCAGAAACCACCAGCTTGAGTTTTGCCCCTTTTTTCAGCTTGAGCCCGTCCGCCCAAGGCTTGGGAAGGCTCACTAACAGCGTTTGCCCGATTTCTTGGATCTTTCGTTCGATGACTTGCATGGACTTTGAAAATAACGGCCGTTTTTAAACTTTTCTAAATTTAAAGTAGTTTAAATGTTTATAGGAATTGTTTATATTTATGTTCGGCTGTCAAAAGAAAAAGAACAGTCGAAATAACGGAGGATAACCATGAGCAGAGAGAGCGGAGACCATTTGAGCAAATATTTGTTATGCCTAAACAAGGAGGAAGAGCGGGTTCAAGCTGATGGCTTTCTTGGTGCTCCGCAGAAGGTCTATGATTGGACTGGCTTTAGTGGAGCTCCGCTGGAAGAAATTTTGGCCGTACATGTCGTTGATGAGAAGAGTCTGCGGGGAAAAAGAGCTGCATTGTACGATGCTACATTGAGCCTTTTATCAGAGGGTTCTAGTTCAGAACGACTGAAAGCTGTGCTCGCTATACACAATTATCTAGATAAGCACTTTGATTATCTAAATGAGCATTTTACGAGTGATGATGACAATGAGGCAAGACTTGGGAAACAAACATTCCCTCAGTTTGCAGAAAAGATCCGTGCCTGTGCACACTTATTAAGTGAATCGTGCAGGGGGTGCACAAAATTTTCGTTTGGTTTGGAAGGCTGGCTTCGGAGTAATGATGATAGAATGAAAGTCATAAAATTGATTGCGGACGTTGGGCCCATAGAAGAAAAAAAACTTTTTAGCAAGCTTCTGGATATCAAACCAAATAGAAGTGACAAATATTGGGGTCATATTTTAGACGAGGCAGAGAATGATCACCATGTGTTGGAGAGCGATTACCACAAAGTGTGTAAGATAGAAAATCATGTGTGTCCTTGGGGATCTTCAGAATGCTGGGAGATATACTATCAGCTTCGTCTTTCTACATTTGAGAAAATAGCCCAAAGGCCTTTGTCGGTCTTGGCTGGTATTAAGATAAAAAATTAGTGATAAGACGAAGAATACGCCCATGAAAAAAATCGATATCCACTGCCACACCACGCCGAGAAAGTTGGAAAATATGGCCGTTGCCTCAGCCTCTCTCGACGCTATCGCAGGAAAAATGCGGGAGCATGATATTGAAAAGACCGTTCTCCTGGCGAGCTACTTCCCGCACAAGCAGTCGGGCATCAGCAATTATCGCCTGCATCATTGGATAACCGATCGATCGGATTGGTATGGCGGTCATTCTGATTTCTGCATGTTTGGCAGCCTGGACTTTGAGCATTATTTTTACCAGGGGTATAATGAATTAGAAGAATTAGCAGCGATGGGCGCTTTGCACGGCATAAAAATCTATACGAGTTACCAACAGATTGATCTCGCGTCAGAGAAAATGGATAAGGTTGCCCGACTGGCTGCTGAGAACCATCTGCCTCTGATGTTCCATGTCGGTTATCCTTATACGACTATGCGTACGACCGAGCCGGTAAGCATCGCTAACACCGTCACTCCCCGAGATGTGCAAACCGTAGCACAACGCCATCCGGACCTTACCGTTATTATTGCACATTTGGGGCTGCCTTTCCTTGACGACCTCATTAAATGGGTAAGAACGACGGAAAATCTCTCTGCAGACATGAGTGGGTTAATTGACTCCAAATATGGCCGCACAGAAATTCCGGCTTCAATAGAAGCAATCAAAAGATTCGTCGGGGAGTGCGGTTCGGAACGTTTGCTCTTTGGCTCGGATTTTCCGGTGCAAACGCATGAAGATGCCATGACTTTTATAGAAAATGCTGGGTTAACTTCTGAGCAGAAAGTTGAGATCTATTATAAAAATGCGGTGAGGTTGTTACCATGCTGAACGACGACCTGCAAGTAGAAAAGCTTGGAGATTTTCTTGACGGTAAAACTATTGCTTTGTGTGTGAGCGGTGGCATTGCTGCTATTGAAACCCCCAAAATTGCCCGCCATCTTCGCCGCTATGGAGCAGAGGTCAAAGCGTACGTTACGCCGACCGCCCTGCAATTCATCGGTGAAATGGCGTTAGAATGGGCTACCGGAAAACCGGTAGTCAGCAAACTCAGCGGTTTGGCGGGGCATATCTGTCTAGAAGATCTCGTGCTGGTCGCTCCGGCGACGTACAATACGATCAATTGCATCTGTTCGGGGGTTGCTGATAGCGCAGTAACCACGGTAGTTGCCAGCGCTTTAGGAAAAAAAGTTCCTGTGCTTCTTGCGCCGACGATGCACCAATCGATGTATGACAATCCCATTTTGCAGGAAAATCTGCAAAAAGCACCGCACTATGGCCTGACCATTATTCCGCCGCGGATGAGCGAGCACAAAGCTAAGATCCCATCAGCAATGATGCTCGTCAGTGCCGTCTGTGAAGCGTTGGGGGTGCGGTATGAGGTATGAATTAATCTCTGCGACACCCGACGATTGGGCACGAAAAACAGACATAGTTACGTATGCACAGAGACAAGCCCAATCCTGCACATATCTTGAAAAGGTATTTGACGCTGTTGAGCAAAGAATGGAGAGCTATCGAGCCGAGTTGTCTGACCTTTTTGGTGAGCTCCGCCTCGTTCATCGCAGGCAGTATGCTGATTTGGAACATCTTATTGCTATTCCGCGAATAGACGACAGAAAATCTTTCTACTTTGACCGTCTGTATTCTGCTTTTAAACTCTCTCCTCTTGAGCTCCCCGAACTCCTGGCTAAAGACGACCTATTGGCAATACTTGCTATACAAGCAGTTTCGTATGTACGAGGACGAGACAGATATCGGTTGCTAAAAGACCATGAGGAGACAGATAATGCCGCTTTCAAGCCAGTCTGGGCCGCTTTTTACAACGATGCTGCAGGAAATGCCGCTAAAGTCTTTCAGTTCATGGATGCTCATTTTGATAAAAATAAAACTGAAGAAAAAGTGTATAACATACTTGAAGCAGAAGATGAGGTAATCCATACCATTTGGAGGCATAACCATGTCACGGCCCCTTGAAGTCATCGTTACCAGCGGTGGAACGATCTCAAAAATAGACGATGTCCGCCATATTGGAAATTTCAGCCGCGGCACGACTGGTGCGTTGATTGCCGAGGAATTTCTGAAAAGTGGAGCGACGGTTCATTACGTCTATGGGCGGGATGCCAAAAAGCCTTTCAGAAGCGCTTTGGCTGTTGATCCCACCAAGCTGCG
>CAZOPZ010000028.1:8833-15813 GCA_964582035.1 uncultured Methanosarcinales archaeon
AGATAGAGCGGGTAGCACGGGCCTACGAAGAGTTTCATCAGTATGCCCCTCGTCTGCATGAGTATAGCATCGAAACGTTTGAAGACTATTTTAGTACGGTGAAAAAGCTGCTTACCGAAGGGACTTCGGATGTTATTGTCCTGGCTGCCGCCGTCAGCGACTATGGGGGCGTTGGTTGTGCAGGGAAAATAAGCTCCGATGCTGATGTTCTTCGGTTAGAGCTGCCGAGAAACCCCAAGATCATTTCGTTGGTCAAACAATGGAATCCCCGTGTTTTCCAAGTCGGATTTAAACTCCTATCCCGATCCAGCCTTGACCAGCTCATCGCTGTTGCCTATGAGCAGGGCATTAAAAACCATTCCAACCTAACAGTTGCCAATACGGTAATCGACGGCGATTTCAAGAAGAGGGCCACTTTCTTTATCACACCGGAAAAAGGCGTCATTCCGGTTTCGCTGCCGGAGCTGGCTACCCGATTAGTAGAGCTGGTGCAGCAGCGAGTTTCGGAGAGCCATTATACGACAAAAGTAGAGCTTCATTCCTCGTACCAGGCCGGGCTTTCAGCGGAGATTGCGGCGTTGAGGAATTCTGTAAAAAAATTCTGGAAACTGAATCTCTTTGAGCCCTATCTTGCGCATGCCGACATGCATTTCGGATTTGTGGCTTCCCGAGTGCCCAGCAGCGGATTTTTGATTACGGCGCGGGGCAGCAACAAGAAGGATCTTCCGCTCGATGATGTTGTCTATGTCCCTCTCGTCGATTTTGACAGCCGAATGGTCGACGTCAATTCTTCCGGGAAAAAAGCGTCGCTGAACGCCAATGTTGCCGCCAAGATATTTCAAGAGCGTCCAGATGTTAATCTCATCTTGCATGCGCATGTCTTTCCAGGAATAAAAAACAGAACTGTTACGGATTATGCTCCCGGGACACAGGAGGATGTGGATGAAGTCATGGCTCATTTGCGGAACGGAGAACATAGTGTTGAGCAGGTTAATCACGGGATCATTTCTGTTGGCGCCACCGTGGACGATATTGTAGCAACGCTGGACGTTGAGCCGGCATATACACATTTCCCCGAGCTGTATGATGCAATTTATCAGCGCTTCCAGCATTCTCCCGACTTTATTGACCTGGTCAGCCGCGTTGTTGGGCCTCAGGAAGCTATCCTTGATTTGGCTGCGGGGACGGGTGAGGTGAGCAGGCAGTTGCAGGAGAGAGGCTATAAAGATCTCTCACTCGCTGATAAAAGTGTGGGGATGCTCCGTATTGCGCAAAGAAAAATGGGGGCAGCGATTTCCGTCTATGAAGCCACTTTGCAAAATCTGCATATCGGGAAGAAATATAATGCCATACTCGTGCGGCAGGCCATCAATTATCTGCGGGACTATGAGAGCTTAGTCACGGGACTGAAAGCGATGTATGATCATTTGCAGGAGGACGGGCGGCTGATTTTCAATGCTCCTAATTTTACCGGTGCTGCAGAGTATGGGGAGAAAGCTTTTGCCTATCAATACGGCGATTATACAGTCAACGTAAACGAAATGAATCTGCTCGAGGGCCGCGTGATGACGCACACGCAACGCTGCACATTGCTCAAGAATGATGGTTCTGCATTTAAAAAGGTCTACGATCTGAACCGCTTTGGCTTGTTCACCAAAGACGAATTTGAAAGCGCTTTACGGGAAGCAGGCTTTTCATCTATTACTTTTCTCGGGAAAGGGCTTGAGGCATACACTTCAGAGTCAAAAACGTTGTATGGTGTAGCGAGAAAATAGTGTTGGGAATTTTTTGGACGTATCTGCAAGAAAAACTTCTTTTTCCTTTTAGTATTTCCTCTAAACGACAGGAAAAGCTTATAAAAAACAGTTATTTTAGCACCAAGAGTATGACAGACACTCATGATAAAAGATTACGGAAAGATCTCGCCGGTCTTGTTAGGACAATGATAAAGTATGGTTCCCGCTCTGAGGAACTAAAAACGTATATTTTGGATACTTCACAACAGTATGCTGCTCAGGGAGAGCGTGAGGAGTATCAAAGTTTAGGGGCAGTACTTATTCTCGGGTTTGAGAAAGGTCGGCAGGAGGGAATGTTTTCTGGTGATCTTGATAAGGTCTAGCTATTTTGATAGTAAACTTTCTTCTTCTAAAAATTCTTGGTAAGAACGTTATCTCTTCTCAAACCACACCCTTACTTTCTCTTTCTTCACCACAACTTCTGTAGCCTGCGCATATTTCTTCTTCGCTGCGGCCGTTCCCAGACTAAACTCCACTGCGCCAACTTTTTCCTGCATTTCGGCATGATGCGGCGCGAGCATCGTATCGAGTTCTTTACCGATCTGCACGGCGAGAGAAATCCGGTCTTTTTTCTCCATGCCCGCTTCTTTGCGCAGCTGCTGGACAGCTCTGGTTATTTCTCGGGCATAGCCTTCTGCTTCCAAGGCGGGCGTTCTTGTTACATCGAGATATGCGACTCCACCGTTCGTTAACTCCGTCGCAACCAACTCCGACGGTATCTGGCTTTCCACCAGCACCATGTCCGGCGTGAGCACATACTCTTTTTCGGCAGCACGAAGCGTATACTCTCTTTTCCCCATGAGTGCTGCATACACCTCTTCTTTCGGCGCTTTGGCAAAGGCCGCCCGGACGGTTGGCGTTTCCTGCTTGAATGCTGCGCCGGCTTTTCCCGGATTTAATGTCAGAGAGAAAGAGACGTCTTTCATCTTTTCCCGAACCGAAATCTGCTTGACATTTACCTGGCGCTTGATCGATTCTTCAAATAAATCAACGGCATCTTTCACGCGCCTCTCCCTGCTGACGATGATGAGTTCCGCTATCGGCCAGCGCACCCCTAATTTTGCCGTCTCCCGCGCTGCCAAAGCTCCCTGCATGATCTCCTGTGCGATGCCCATGGCTTCTTCGACTGCCGGAGCCAGCAGCTTCTTCTGCACCAGTGGCCAGGAAAGATGGGAAATGCTCTCTTCTTGCAGGCCAAACGCTTCTTTGATATTCAGATACATCGCTTCGCAGATGAATGGCGCGATGGAGCTAAACATCCTCAAGACGTCCAGGAGAACGGTATAGATAGTGAACACACCGGCCTCTTTCTCCCGCGGGCTTCCCATCGAGATTTTCTCGCGGATCATCTGGATGTACGTCCTGCTCAGCTCGAGAAATAGTTCTTCTAACGGTGCGATACACTCGTCGAGGCGATACTGTTCCAGAAGCTCCGTCACTGCCTGTATAGTTCGCTGCAGTTTGGAAAAAATGTATTTCTCTTCCGTACTGAAAGCTGCCTGCACATCTTTCAGGTTCAGTTTCGCCGGATTGCTGTCCTGCTCCTTGGCCAGATCGATCAGGAACTTGTGGATGTTCCAGAGGATGATCAGGTTCCGCTGCTTGACGGCGCATTCTTCCCAGCTGAAATTGCTGTCTTCTCCCGCATCCGTCTGGCACATATAATAGCGCAGCACGTCTGCGCCATGCTTGTCAATGACTTCATAGGGAGAAATGATATTGCCGAGCGATTTGGACATCTTCTGCCCTTCGATATCCGTCACAAAGCCGTGCATATACACGCTCCGGAACGAGGGCTTTCCTAAAGCCAGGAAAGAAGCCACCAGCAGCAGATTGAACCAGCCGCGGATCTGGTCTTTCCCTTCGAGAATAAAATCAGCCGGGAAAAACTGAGCAAACAGCTCTTTTTCTTGCGGATAGTTCAGGCAATTCCACGAAGTCGTGCCGGCATCGATCCACACATCCAGCACGTCAGGAATTCTTCGAAAAGTTTTGCCATTTTTATGGATAGTGATCTGGTCAATCTCTGGGATATGCATCCCTTTGGCTTTCTGCCCCGAAAGCTGTTCCAGCTCTTTGGCCGAGCCGACAACGATGTACTCGCCATCTTCTGCTTGCCATATCGGCACCGGGGTTCCCCAGTAGCGCTGCTTTGTTATAGAGTTGTCCCGCAAGTGCTCCAGCCACGACTGGAAAGCGTTCTTGGCTGCACTCGGATGCCAGTACACTTTTTCATTTGCGGCCAGCATCTTCTCCCGCAGGTCTTCCACTTTGAAGAACCATTGCTTGGTTGTCCGGAAAATAACCGGCTCATGGCTGCGCTCGCCGTGCGGGTAATCATGGACGACAGTTTCTTTTGCCAGCAACATCTCTGCATCGTCGATAAGAGCGATGAACTTCTGGTCATCTGCTTTGGCGCGCAGCCCGGTAAATGGGCCGAAGCCTTCAAAGAGGCCCCGCTCATTGACGCAGTTAAACGGCGGTATTCCATATTCATGGCCGACTTCGTAGTCCTCCGGCCCACAGCCGGGAGCAACGTGCACGATGCCCGTTCCGGTATCGGCAGTCACATATTCAGAACTGAGCAGGACAGTAAAGAGTTTGCCGTTCTTCTGCAATTCTGGGGGCAAGAGTTTTTGCACCTGCAGCGGATGGACATACTGCTCGCTTTCCAGCTGTTTCCCCAACAGCTTCTTCTTGACCTGATATTTCTCTTGCTTGCTTTTCTGCATCACGGCGGGCAAGAGCGCTTCGGCGAGAATCCATATTTCTTTTTCTCCGTCCCTTTCGACGGCAACTTCGACGTAGGAGAGTTCTGGATTGACCATCAGCGCTAAGTTCAGCGGGATTGTCCAGGGCGTCGTCGTCCAGACGAGGAAGAACGTATTTTTTCTGGCCGCGTGAGGGAACTTCAGATAAATAGCTGTATCTTTCACTTCTTTATATTCCAGCTCATGTTTTGCTACCGCAGATTGCGTTGCCACGTCCCAATGCATAGTACGCAAGCCTTGATACAAGCGCTTTTGCTCATGCGCTCTTTTGATCAGCCACCATTCGGCTTCCATGAACTGCTGCGTTATCGGCTGATACGGATTAGAAAAGTCAAGTGTTGCGCCCAAGCGCAGGAAATCCTCGTTCATCTTCTGCATCATTTCCGTACAGAACTGCTGGCATTCTGCCATGAACTTCTTGATGCCGAACTGCTGGATGTCTTCTTTGTACTTCAGGTTCAATTTGGCCATCACTTTCTGTTCGGTCGGCAGGCCGTGCATATCATACCCCATGCGGTCCCAGACATCGAGGCCGCGGGAACGCTTGTACCGCAGCACCATATCTTTCAGTGCCATATTCCAGGCATGGCCCAGATGGATGTGCCCAGAGGTATAAGGTGGGCCTTGCAGGAAATAGAATTTCTTGCCGTTTTTGTTGCGCTTCCGCAGCTTTTCAACGATCTTATTTTTCTGCCAGAAAGAAAGGATCTCTGGCTCTATTTTCTGCGGGTCGTAGGATGGGAAGCGCATGCCAAAGAAGAGTACCGTGGGAGTTTAAAAAGTTTTGTGGGGTCTCGGCACAAAGTGGCGGAGCATCTTATATCCTGAAAAACAGGGGATGTTGCAAAAGACCTGTTAGTTTCATTTTTTCTAAGAACCAAACAGATCACTCAGTGATGGAGAAACAGCTACAGGGTATGTTTGAATCTGATTTCCTCTCTGATAAGTAAACTCTTGAGGTATAATCTGTCTAAAATATTTTAGCATTTCTTCAGGACAATTTTTTCCAATTGATGCGACTATAGTAAAACCATCAGGAGCTTGTATAAACGAATCTTTACCCAAAGAATATCCTTTCTCTTCAATGGTAGTATGGTATTTATTCCATAATTCCATACAAGCTTCTTTGACTAATTTTCTATCCAAACTCATATAGTTTATAGACTCATAAGACTATTTAAACCTTTTGCTTTTTAGAAAAACTCTGAAATTTTCTTTCGAAACCTTGCACGAGAATTCAGCCATAGCGGGGAGTATAACCAGAGATGCTGTCCCCCAATTCTTATTCAGAACATCAAATAACCTTCGGCGACTTCGTTAAATTCCGACGTTGTCCGGAATTTTTTAATGCTCAGGGAGAAGAACTCTCTTTCACCACAATCACATTCCCCCTTCCCCTTTTAATCTTATCAATCTTCTCTCGGTGCTCCAGTTCCGTCAGCAGCAGGCTTACTTTTGCTTCTGATAAATGCATCAGCTCTTTCCGCAGCTCTTTCTGCGTCATTCTACCGTCGTGCTTGCGGAGAATGCTTAAGACGTGCTCAGGCAGAGTGCTCCCCGTTTCCGGAGAGGGAAGCATTTCCGTACTTTCTTTTTCTTTCTTTGGCGCCTCTTCTTTTTTCCTTTCTTCTTCCTCTCTATTTTCTGTCAGCTTCCCTTTCCTTCTCCAACGGAACAGCGATGGCAACGGCCCATATCTCTTTCTTGCTTTTCTGATTCTCCAGATCGCAAAAATCAGAATAACTGCTGCTACTCCATACCGCCATGCTCTACTCCAGAAACTCTTTTCTTCTTCAAAGAGGGGCTCTTCACTCTCCTGCCACAGTTCATCTTCATCCAGAAAATCAGGAAGCAGAAACAGGTCTAAAGTGAACGTTCCTTCCGCAGCAATATGCACTTCTTCATTCACGGTGATGTCTCCTTTCCGCGCCTGCAGCGTGTACGTGCCCTGCGGAACAGCAAATGAATATGTTCCATCAACAGCCAGCATTTTCTGCAGAGGCGTGGTATTAATCTCTACGAGCACAGCAGTTGCAACGTTCAATTCCGCATCATAAATGGTGCCTTGGAGAGTTGCTGCCATTGCTCCAGAGAGGGACAGCAAGAAAAAGATACTCCCTCCCAGCCAGATGCCTGATGCTCTGCTCCGCATAGCCTTCGGTGAAGTTTATAGAGATTAAAAATCTATCTCGAGTATAACGAGTGCCTCTCGCCGTTTTTCCGCCTTTCCGCGAAAGATTTATAAATGAGCATAGTCTCGAGAGGCGAACGGAAAATGTACGCTCAATTAATCTTGAGTGTGAAACAGGTAAACCAATTCCAAAAACAGCGACCAAACAATTGATAATTGTTCTTTCATTCCCGTTGATCCTGCGGGAGATTGCTGCTATGGGAGTTCGACTAAGCCATGCAA
>CAZOPZ010000029.1:0-11072 GCA_964582035.1 uncultured Methanosarcinales archaeon
GGCGGCATATGTGCGAAAGAGAGGAAAAGTCCTGAAAGCCGTTCCCTACTCTCTGGGGGAGTTTGTTTTTGTCGACAATGAAGAGCGCTTCCTGCAGCTCAAGATACCTCTTATCGGCTTCGGCAGCGAAGAGCTGGAAAAAGAGCCGGAGATGAAAGAGCTTATTGCTACTTTGCTGGAAAAAGAAAGCATCACCTATAACGACTTTATCATCAGGCAGCTGCCAGACATCACGCCGGAGGGTGAATTACGAAAAGCGTTTATTGAAGTTAAGGATTTCAAGATGAGTTCTCCGGAAGATGACGAGCTGAATCCAGGGAAGAAGAAAATGGCTGTGCAGTTCTTTCTGCCGAAAGGGAGCTATGCGACGATGGTGATACGAAAGATGTTTGCCTGAAACTAGCACAATGCCTAAGAAAGATATAAAAAGCCAATTCTGTTCCTAAGCCCATGGCCTACACCGCCCTGTACACCCTTGTCAGCGTCCTCCTGGTCTCCCTCGTCTCCCTGCTGGGCGTCGTCTCGCTGCTTCTCACCAAAGAGCGCCTGGGCAAGCTCCTCTTAACCTTAGTCAGCCTTTCTGCAGGAACGCTGCTCGGCGGCGCTTTCCTCCACCTGCTGCCGGAAGCGGTCGAAAAGTCCGGCTTTAGCATGACTATTTCCCTGCTCGCGCTTCTTGGGGTTCTTGTCTTCTTCGTTGTGGAACGCTATATCCACTTCCACCAATACTGCGAAGCGCCCCATGCGCATAACTACCCGCTCCTGCATGAGCCGCATAAGCACCACATCGGCATCATGAACCTGCTGGGAGATGGCATTCATAACTTTATTGACGGGCTGGTCATCGCCGTCAGCTACCTCACCAGTGTTCCGCTGGGCATTGCGACGACCATTGCAGTTATCGTCCACGAAGTTCCCCAGGAAGTAGCGGACTTTGGCGTGCTGCTGTATGCCGGCTATTCCAAAAGCAAGGCGCTCCTCTTTAACTTCCTCTCAGCAGCCATCGCTATCGTCGGCGCTATCGTCGGGCTGCTGCTGGGCAGTGCCTCAGAGCAATTTTCCCTGCTGCTTCTGCCTTTTGCAGCGGGCGGCTTTTTGTATATTGCCGGGTCTACCTTACTGCCGGAACTGCACAAAGAATGCGGGAAGAAAGAAGCAGTGCTGCACGGGCTGGCTTTGATCGCCGGCATTGCGCTGATGTATGCGCTGCGGCTTTTGGAGTAGTTGTAGAACTAAAAATTTCTCCGAGAAACAAGATTAAGCAGGATTTTCTTCGTATAACCGCATAAACTCCTGCCGTTCCTGCTCGGTTAATGCTCGAATAAATGAATTCCCAATCTCGTTGAAATCGCGCAGGTATTCCTCAATCTCTTTTGGCGGTACTGCTTCTGATGGATTTTCAGCATAGTCTTCATACAGCACCATTTTTGCAAAACGGCTAGATGCTTCGACGTCTCTTCTATTTTTCTCATTCTCCGCATCATGATTCACAACGGTATATAACACCGTTTCAATATTTTTCAGAGTTTGCCGTGTTACTGCATCTTTTACCCCTTGTACCAAAGAAGCGATATCGTCGTAGCAGTCTGTTTCACCCTGAAAAGGATAGTCCGCATTAAAGTAATATCTGCCGGGATGTTCATCACCATAAGCGGCTAATTCGGCGATAAAGGCGTATCGTTGAGATCGTAAGAGAGCAGCAGGATTTTTCGCTCTTTCAAATTCTTTGAAAGCATGGGCATTCGCTTCTTTCCATTGTTTTAACGCAGTTTCTGCTTCTTCCAGAGTTCCATAGACAAAAATTTCAACCATGGGCAAATCACCTCTCTTTTGATGAATCTCTAACAAGACTCATCGGGGTTCGTATATTTTTCTGGCTGCGCATTCTCGCCCCGCAATTGGGCAAGATACCCATCATAGTTCCTCTGCCGTTCCTGCTCTATGAATGCAACATGCTTTAGGAACAAAGGATAATTGCGGAGGATTTCGAGAGGGTCGCTAAATTGTGGCATAGCTTTTGCTGTTTTTAGAGCATCCCATTCTGCCCTGCTCTTTAAGAACGCTTTTACATCCGGAACAGTAAGAAGGTCAGTTAAATCAGCCATAGTACTCTCGTTTACAGCTCCTCCGAGAATTGTGCATATCTTTCACGAAGATGCGCCACATACGGGGCAGTAATTTCAGTGCGGTCAACGAGCTCATAGTAGACCCCTGCTGCATCGAAGAGCCGTTGATAAGGCTCTTTTGAATAAAAATAAACCAAGCCATGCTCGGGGTCAGAAACAATAGCCATAAGGCCCGGGCTGAGCCCGCCATTTTCCGCAGCGAGTTTCAGATGCAGGCCATACGCTTTCTTTTTCTCTTCTTCGAAAGGAAATCGCATATAGGGCATAATGGGGGGCCTCGTTAAAGCTCCTTTTTAAGCAGGATTTACTTCTACCACTTTCTGCTGCGCTAATCCCTGCAGCTCTTCGTGCAGCGTTTGGTGCTCTTTTTTCAATCGCTCCAGCTCCAGCTTCTTGAACTCATTGATCTGGTTTCTGCTGAAATCCCATTCCAGCGGCTTGATTTTCCGCTCCAGTCCATACAGGAGCTTTCTTAGCTCCGCCAGACGCTCTTCTGCCATATAAAGTGGAAAGGGTGAATTCTATATAAAACTTGAGGAAGATTATTTAAGAGGTGGTCATTTTTTGCTTTTTGAAAAGAAAATCAATACGTTTAAGCGCCCATGCAGGAAAAAACTGTTCTTAAAATTGCTCTAGTAACCCTCTTGCTGGGCTTCAGCTTCCTGCTGCTCTATGCAGGCGAGGTGACGATCCCCACGGCTGCGCATCTCGATGAATTGCCGCCGCAGGAAGAAGTGAAAATAGCCGGCGTCATCCAGCGTTTAAGCCGAGAGGAAAATGTTCTTTTTCTGACGGTGGATGGGCAGCGCACAGAAACGCTGCAAATCATCGCTTTCCCGGATGAAGAGCCCTACCTCAAAGAGGGCGATTTTGTGGAAGTTATCGGTTTAGTCGAAGACTATAATGGGAAGAAAGAAGTTGTTGCTGGCTCGATACGAAAATAATATCCAAACGGAATGCATAACAGGCCGAAAGGAAGAGAGCTTAAATAATTCGCTGCTTTCCTACCCTCATGGACAAGCCCATCTACAACCTGCTCACGGTTATTGACAGCATCCTGAAAGATTTGCAGGACGAGCTTTCCCAGAAAAAGCTCTTCCCCGGCATTAATAATGTCAATGAATTTTATGAGATCCTAAGCCAGCTGGAACTCAACGTGGATACGAAAAAAAATCTTCAGTATACCTTCGAGTTTCGGGAGAAAGAATACGAAGTCCTCCAGAAAAAGCACAGCCAGAAACTCGGAGAACAGCTCGCCCAGCGAAAACAGGCGCTCCTCATCCTGAAAGAAGAGTACGAAGAAGAAAAAATCTGGCTGCTCAAAGGCCTTTCCTTTCTGCCCTGGAAAGCTTTTCTCGAAGATGGCATGCCCCTCTACTCCGGCTTAGAGATTTTTCTTTTTCCGGAAGATGATGGAACATACGAAGTCGCCCATTTTGAGCAGGAAGGGCTGAACAGAACGTTCACTCTTTCAGATGCTCCATACACGGCCGAAGAAGTCCTCAAAGACCTAAAAGAAGCGAACGCTTTAGAGCAAGAGAATGCCGCCCACGAGCGAAGGCTGGGAGAAAAAATATTTCGCGGCAATGTTCTGGAAGTGCACCATCCGGATTGTGAGGACGTGGCAACTCTCATGTATCTGGCTGTTGAGAAGATGCAGCGAGAAGAGAAGCCGGCACGATAGTTGATTGCAGCTTACTTGCCGGCAGCTGGAGAAAGGCGTTGCTGCGGGACCAATCGCTTAAACGCCTCATCCACTTCTGAGCCTGTCCATTTCGTATGCTCTTTCAGCGTCTGTCGCATAACCTCGTCGCTCGTCCCTAAAAGCCGTTCTGTTTTTATCCATTCGACTAGTTCATCAAAGTTCATCGCTTTCTTCGGCCGCAGGAAGAAATGATAGGCTAAGAGCAGGATGATGAGGAGAGCTACTATGCTGATGGCCCCGATAAGGAGCGGCACTCCATATTTCTCCCAGAATGAAAGCTCTTCAGGGAGTGCGGGCAATTGCGGCTTGAATTCTCTGACTACCTGCACGGGCTGCGGCCCAGGGGCTGCTGCTTGCTGGCAGATTTTCTGTTCAGCGGGCTTCAACTGCGTCGTCCTGCAGGCATGCTGATCGATGCACCGGCGGACATTCTGCCCATTCTCGCAGGCAGACCATTCCAAGCATACCCATGATTCTAAGCATGGCTGGCAGGCCTGTACTTCAGTCTTTGGCCGTTGGGCACAGCGATTTGCATCAGTACAGCTTCTCTCCTGCTGCAAGGTTGCGTTACAAACATTCCAGGTTCCACAGCGCCAATCAGATCTGCATCCTCCTCCACCGCCCCCTCCACCACCGCCACCCGTAGCAGGGGGAGCTTCACCGCCCGTTGTGCTAACGCCAGGTGTGGAGTCGCAGACGTCTCCCTGACCGTCGCTATCGGTATCCGTCTGAGCAGCATTTGCTATGGTGGGGCAATTATCTTGTGAGTCTCCAATAAGGTCAGCATCGCTGTCCACTTCGCAAACTCCGGCAGTGCAGACTTGCCCGCTGGAACAATCGGCATTACTGGTACAAGCTGCTCCTTGGGGACCAACCTCAGCGCAGGCCGAATCAGCTGAGCAGTCGGTATCGTCACAATCTGTCAGGCCATCATGATCATTATCCGCAGTGTCTGTACAAAGCGATTCCGGAGACGCCGGAGTACAGGAGTTCAGCCTACACACTTGGTTCAGAGGACAGCCCTCATCCGCAGAACAGACCTGCTCTGCCGTAACGGTACAGAAACCATCCGGGCCACAACTCCCGCCGGGACCGCACTGGGCATCGGTAGTGCAGGGCCTTCTTTGAGTAGTTTGCAGGCAGCGGCCCCCAGAACATTCCTGCCCGGCGGTGCAAACCGTTCCGCAGGCGCCGCAATTGTTCTGATCAATCTGCGTATCAACACAAGCAGCGGGTGTGCCGCAGGAGACTAAGGTTCCGGAACAAGCGCCATCCGTCGGCTCACAGGCATCGCCATTGCCAACACCATCATCTCTCCCATTCGAATCCGCCTGATTAGCATTTGGTACAGACGGGCAGTTATCAACATCCCCGCAGATACTATCTGCATCGATATCATTTGCTGCATCGTTTGGACAGGTGTCGCAGCTATCACCCAGACCATCGGCATCAGCATCGTCTTGACCGGGATTAGCAACAGCAGGACAATTGTCAGCAGCATCAGGAATGCCATCGCCATCTTCATCAGCAACGGCACAGACGGCCCCCGGTACACAGGATGCAACTCCGGGAGAACCACAATCGGCTGTACCATCCGGATTCACACAAGTAAGCCCCGTGCCACACATTGAGTACACGTCACAAGAAGCGCCTTCATCACACACATCACCTATTCCGTCGCCATCAGTATCAGCTTGATTTGAATTTATAACCCTCAGACAATTATCGCCAGGGATGCTTTGGATGGAGACATATCCGCTGCCAAGAGCTGCGCCACTACAAACTGGTGTAACAGTTGCACCCGGATCTGAAATGCCATCTTGATCACTATCCCGATAGCCATTAAGGTATTGCCATTGTAATGGTTCTGCATCATCACAATCATCCCAGCCAATCTTTCCGTCCGGAAGCGTCGGCAATGCTGCTTCGCTTTCTATACAGTAACCGTCATTGTCCGCATCCGTACACGTCGGAACACGGCAGGCCTGGAGGCTTGCAGCAGAAGCAGGATAGGTAGATAACGCACAGGAATAAATTGCATACGCTTGCTGCCCTTCGGTACAGCCAGCATAGGTGCTATCAAGATCACAGTCAGCAAGCACCTGGCCCGACTGTAAATCAGCAGTGAGCAGTCCTGCAGCCACTAACACATCTTGGGCGCAGGTGATCTCCTCAGAAGTGAGCGCATCGGTTACGGGACAAGCTTGAACCTCCGTACACGTTCCATCCCAGATAGCCTGCCCTTCCGGACATTGATTACAATCAGGGAAATTTAAGGCACCGTTCCCGCAGGCCCCGGGCGGGGGAGGGTTAATATCAAAAACTATGCCCAGCTCATTTGCTGTGGGGATAAGGTCCTGGCTCGTCGCCAAATCAATAATCTCTAGAGAACGGAAAGCAAAGTTATAGGAACCAGCAGGCAGTGCCCTAAAGCTGATCCAAGAAATATTAAACTGGCCGGTTTTTGGTGCTGCGCCCGGGCTGATGGTGGCTTGCTCAAAGAACAGCCGCTCGCCACCGGGAACGTTCGGATCAGCTTCACACCGAACAGTGTCCAGAACAAGACCGGGATCACCTGCCCATCCCAAAAAACTCTTGAATTCAGTAACATCTGCACACGTTACTCCGTCGGGAAGGGGAAGGTCAAAAGAAAGGGCAACCGATTCTTTTTGCCCGATATTAGCAACTACTGGCAGCGCAAAAGTCTCGCTTTCCACAAGGCTGGAGACCGGCCCCTGCCAGTTCATGAGAATGAGGCCGGCGGTATTCACGTCACCAGCATAGGCTTTTCCGACGAACTGCACGCCGAGGAACAGCAGCGCCGTAAGAATAATTAAGGCGACAATAGATACCAGAGCAACGACTAGCGTCTTATTGGCCTGCCCTTCATGGGCCGTTGGAAAAGCTTCATTGGAATGGGGAGGCAAGTGCTTGTAGACGGATCTCTGGTTCAAAAGCCTCTTTTTTTGCTGGTTTCTTTTGTTCATGATTTATGCTGTTTAAGCCATTGCTGTAATCTCAATGCCTTCTTTGACCGCTTGCTGGACGATGCTGATTTGTCTTTTCTTTTTCACAAATTCTTCAGGGGTATAACACAAAAAATCAACAGGGTAATCCAAATCCCATTGCAGATATAGGGGTGGGGACCTTTTGAGGATGCTCTGCTTTCTGAATTTTTTAGAAACAAGGATAAGGTCAACATCACTATCCCTACCTGCTTTTCCCGTAGCCTGACTTCCAAACAGGATCATCTTCTTAAGAGGGTAATTTTTAGAGATATGTTGCGCAAACTGCTGCAGCTCTTTCACTAAAGCTTCTTTGCGACCCATCTCAGCACCTCCACGGCAAAGAGTATCATCTGCTCTGCGTCTGCTTTTTTTACTTTTTCAGCAGGCAGTTCATCAGATTCAGGATAACGAACCACGACATAAATCGGATTAAGCTGGGCACACTTAAAAATTATTTCTTCCGGAGCATTCACTTCCCGAGCAAGTTTTACAAGATCATGAATCCGCCATAACTCTCCAAATGACTTCATATACAAAGCTTTCAGCCCTTTTTCAACGGCTTGTTGACACCAGAAAACAGAAGCATAAAAATCACGGCTCTGAAAACTATGGCGAGCTGTTTGTAAATCGCGTTTTCCTTGTTCCGACCAATTTGCTATTTCTGGTTTCATAGTTTAAGCCGCTGCCATAATCTCAATGCCTTCTTTTACTGCTTGCTGGACGATGCTGATTTGCAAGCTCTTACGGAAAGATGCTCCTCAGCAGCCGCGCCAGATCCGTAACCAGAGTAGCTGACCAGCCCCCTGCGATTTTAGCAGCATCGTAAATATTTCCCATTTCTTCCACAAACCAAGCGCGTTCCGTCAGGCAGGCTGAGGTGTCGAAAGTGCAACTGGCAGCGCACAAGAGATTTCCCATCTTGAAGCCTTGGGATTCGCAGGTGGCTCCGCCGAGATCGGTGCCGTCACATTGTTCATTGGCATCTTTAGAAACGCCATCACACGTTAAAGCTCCGCCGCCACCGGCGAGCGTACATGAATTCGTATCAAAAGTGCAGTCAGGAGCACAAGCTAAAGTTCCGCCAGAGAAGCTTTGCGTAATGCAAGTATGTCCAGCAAGATCAGAGCCGTCACAAGCTTCGCCAGCATCCACTGTTCCGTCGCCGCATAATGGGGGCTGGGCAGCTTCACAAACTTTACTTGCTCCACAAACAAGATCACCTGTACAATCAAAGTCTACATTGCAACAAGTTACGCCTGCTGGTCCAGCACTTCCACCACAATCAGTATCTTGGCAGTCTGCCTTACTGTCCGCGTCATTATCGACGGTATCAGCACACATAAATTCAATACATCGCCCAACTTGACAGCGGGCTCCTGTGGGACACAAAGTGCCTTCATCAACAGTGCCATCGAGATTATTGTCAACACCATCACAAACTTCTGTAGCTGCCGGCGGAACTTCCACCGTAATCGTCTCCGACCTCGTGTCATCCACAATCTCCATTCCCGACGACGTAAGAGCGCTAAACGAATCAAAAGCGATTTCTGAACTCGTTGTGGCAGGGACATCTAATGCCGTAAACTCGATGTTTGCCAGCAAGGCAAAAGCCGACCCTATAAGATTATCGGAGAACCCATAAGGGGGGTTAATAGTGCCGGCAACATACATCTCGGTGAAGCCCGGGTGTGTCGTAGACGACCCCGTTCTCGATTCTACATAGGTGATTCTACTGGTAGAAACCACAGTTGAGGGGGTAAATACATTTGGGTCGTAGGTTAATTGAAATGAAAAGACATTGCCATCATAAAGAGTACCATCAGAGGGATTACGGATGTTTACCCCGATAGGTACCATCACTGAATCACCGGGTGCAAGGGATCCAGCGTCGAGAGAAAAAGGAGGAATTCCAGCCTGCCCGGCATCAAGGGCAGCATAATTGTAATGAGCTTGCTGTATCGCCTTCCCCGCAAAAATCTTTGGCCCTAAGAAGAGCAGTGCCACCAGCAGCCCGATAGCGATGAGCGTGAAGATGAGAATCGCCAGCATTTTACCTTTATGCTTCGGCTGCTCTCCTCCTTTTTGAGCACGCTGTGCCAGTTCCGCTTTCAGCTGCTGGGCCTCGTGCAACTTTTGTTCCAGGCGCGCTTTGCGCTGTTCTACCGCTTTAGTTTTGTGGTTGTTTACCATCAGCTAGGCTCCATCATGTTCGCTCGAACATCTTGGATGAACGTGTTGAAAAGAAATAAATTATTCAGATTATTGCCTAAAGCACTCCATTGTGCCCTAAGGTTTTCTTGAGTCATGTCCTCAGAAGTTACAGCATCGTCATGGTTAAAATCACCAATCATGCAGCCATCGGGACCCATTCTTTTCCCCGGAGGAGTTGTGATACAAAGAGTATCAGCAGTGTCAGGAATGCCGTCGCCGTCAGCATCCTCTATGAGAGGAAGAGTGCCGCCGCCACCAACGACTTGTACGGGTTCTGTCGTTGTTTTACTAGGAGACAAAGCAGTGCACTTATTCCATCCTAAACAATCAGCTAAACACTGCTGTGCCCCAGAAGAACCATCAATTAATTTGCAATCGCGGGAACTGCCATCACAGGCTTCTCCATTAGTAGTATCAACTTTGTTATCCCCGCAGTAGGAAGTTGCTCCAGGGACTAGAGCACAGGCAGAGTTACAGACCTGACAACTCGGTTGGCCATATGAGCAGATCTCTGTAATCATATTGCTGTCATCACAGGCTTCTGGAGATTCAACAACGCCATCGCCGCAGACCGGAGAAGGAGCAGATTCCACAAAACAGTCTATCAATCCTTCATCAATTTTCCCATCGCAATCATTATCTTTCCCATCGCATTGTTCAGGGATAACACTCACATCACCAACAAGGCAATACGATTCAAAAGCACAATAGCCGGTGAAAGCGTTACCGGGAGCGGTAGCTGTGTCCGTACAGCTTCCGGATGCCGGACAATCAGCTGCTGCCGTTGCAGATGTACATGACTTTAATACGCTGCAGGCTGGTTCCGCAGCACAGTCATAATCTAGGCAATCAGGTCTCGTATCCCCGTCGTCATCAACATAATTTTTACAAAGCAATTCATCGACGCATTCGGCATAATTCACGTTCACTTGTGGCCAAAGAATATAAGGACAGATCATTATACTGGAAAACGTGTTCCCAGTGCCACTAGCGCTAACCGTGTCATCTTGTGCACAACGGAAATCCTGCCCGCTATTTTCGCAAGCGCGGTTCCCAGAAACCGTCGCTGAAGAGCCCACGGAAACAACTATCCCAAAGCGATTTCCAAAAGCCTCGTTATTAGACAGAGTACTGCTTGTTGCATCTTCTAAAATTATTCCAGAAAAAAATTTAGAGACCACACAATTTTTTATTGTGATGCCCTTCACCCCATTGACAGACACTCCATGCCCAGCCAGAGAGCCATCAGGAAGCAAAGTTCCGGTTATCTTGTGCCCCTGGCAATCCAGCACCACATTGTCTGCGAAATCCGTGAAACAAGAACCGCTCGCCTGAACATCCTGCGTCAATTGATAGGTCGTCCCCGCAGTATTCAATGGGCCGCAGGCAGATATGGGGGTAGTAGCAAGCACTGCCAATAGAGGTTCTGTAGTAACTTTCTGAATAGTTGTCGGTTGCAGCAGCGCTTTCCCGAACACCGCTTCCCGTGCCGGAGAATAGAGGGAAACGACTAAAGTGCCCACTACCGCCACAAAGAGAAGCAGGCTAAACAATACCAAGACCTGACGGTTCATCATGCAGTACACACTCTTTTTATTAGCAAGAAAAGAATCCGTTATCATTTAAATAGCTGCCGGTCAAGAGCCGACCACCACCGGCCACAGGCCGAGTGGAAAACTCGGTGCATTTTGATCACCATTCCGGAGGGCATTAAGGCTGTCCATTAATGCTCATTTGAAATGAGCAATAATAGCTATTTTGCTCAAAGGCAATGAGAGCATTTAAATCATTCGCTCAAAAAATTTATTAAAATAAATAGCGCCAACACCATCAAGAAGTACATAGGCTACCTAGAAGAGACTTACTTCATTACTCAAGTGAGTAAATTTGACTATAGCCTTAAAAAGCAAATAATAAATGATAAAAAAGTTTATGTTGTAGATAATGGTTTTGTCTCTAAAATTTCTTTAAAATTTACTAAAGATGATGGCTGGTTGCTTGAAAATTTGGTATGTACAGAAT
>CAZOPZ010000029.1:11082-15752 GCA_964582035.1 uncultured Methanosarcinales archaeon
AAGAAATTCCGGGGATGTTTTTTATTATTCTGAAAAATTTGAATGTGATTTTGTTGTCGTTGAGAACAAAAGAATAAAAGAAGTTGTTCAAGTATGCTGGAATCTGACCCAAACAAACAGAGAAAGAGAGATGAATGGCTTGCTTGAAGCGATGGACAAGTTTAAGCTTAAAACGGGCTTGATTCTTACGTATGATCAGGAAGAAGAGATAAGAGTGGGTAAAAAGATACTTACTATTAAGCCCGTTTGGAAGTGGTTATTGGAATAAGCTTTTCAAGACCTATGAGTTCACTGGACGATTAGTAAACCGAATAAGCTAGCCCAATCACGAGTAGAAGTAGCAACTTTCCGAAGTATGTCTGTAATCTTCTCTGTCAAAAAAATTATCTTCTGCCGATAGCGCTGGAGCCGCTCTTTTTGCATAAGAAAAGAACTATTCTAAACTTTACATAGCTGTCGGTTTCACTTCCCATACTCTAACACTTTCTTTATCTTAACAGCAACGTTGTACTTCCTAAACAATTTTGAAAAAACGGTAGCATGCTCCAAAGGAACCGCAAGGCATCCTTTTCCCAGCCTTTCTGCCCCATAGGTATGCACGAGCCCGGGATAGAATTTTTCTTTCTGCTTATACCCAAATAACTGCTTATTACATAAAACTCTTTTGGCATTGGGCTTTATATTCTCCCAAATAAAAAAGGCTTGATGTTTTCCTTCCTTAATCCCTGATTGGAACTTGCCATATAATAAAATCCCATTTGCCAAAAGGCTAGGTTGAAGTTCTTTCCATTTTTTTAATTCTCCAATGGTGAGTTTTATCTCGTTTTTAACATCGAGCATACGCCAATAATTTTTGTATTTTGTTGAATCATGAAAATCATCTAAGCACTTTCTTAGCTCTGCTTCTGTGTTATGGTTGCCAATGATATCAATGAAAATGTCCACGTCACTGCCTCTCCCCGCTTCTTCTCGAGCCACTGATCCAAACAAAATAATGTTCTTTATCTTTTCTCGGTTCTTTGTTTTCTGTATAAGGAATGATGCAAAATCCATGGCATAAGCCAGCAATTTAGATGTCATGGAGGCCAGCCTCACGGAATATTCTTTTCAGCTCGTTAAAGTTGTCAACTACTTCTTGGATACTTTCTATTTTTTGGGGCTTTCCGTAACAGAGCGCATTCCGGTGCTCTTCTATTTTAGAAAAGAGCGTGATGATGTTTTCTTTTCTGGGAAAGTCGAATGGAAACTTTTCTTTAATCTTTTTTTTTGAATTTAGCCACTCGTGCTTAATAACAAAACCAGGATCAATCAAATCGTTCTTATGAAAGAGAATCTCCAGCATATCCGCACAAGCAGCAGAAATGTTGAATCCGACAGTTCTTTGCCGTTCTACCAGCCCTTTTTCGATACTTTCATCTATTACTTGCAAGCTTTCTTGCAGCCTTTTCAGGTGATCGTCGATCTTCATGGGCTAGAGGAGACTAATAAACAGTTTCAGGCATATCCAACACACACCCATATATAAATTTATGGTTCATTTGTAACCACAAAAAGGTTTCATTTGAAACTTGGAATACTGTCGGTTAAAGGCTCCAACAGTAACTCCGCACCAAGAAAAAAACACGCCGGAGCTGGGATTTGAACCCAGAAGTCCTTGCGGAGACCAGCTTACTTCTTCATGGAGAGTAGCAGGCTGGCGCACTACCAGGTTATGCGACCCCGGCGCAGACGGGGGCGCCATACGAAGGCAAAGCCTTCGAGGTTTCCTTACGGAAACGACCAAAGGGCGTATCCCTTTGTGTATGCGACCCCGGCGTATAAACAAAACTCTTCAGAAAAAGAAGCGTATTTAAACTTTACTCTTCAGCCGCAGCATTCCGGTGAATGCGTGCAAAATACGGCACCGCTACGACATAATCCTCGCCAAAGCCGGCAATGTCTCCATTGATCGCTTCGCAGGTCTTCCGCAGCTTCGCAATCGCGCGTTTCAGCTCTACGAGATCTTTATCTTTCAGCGGCTTGATATTGATGAGCGCAATCGTAGAGCCTTCCCGAAGCGTATCCAGAACATCTTTGATGTCTTCAAACTCTTCCATCACGAATGGGCGCACAAGCACTTTGGCTTTGTCGTCTTTTCCAGAAGCTTCATTCTGCAGCTCGACATAACTCTCGCCCTGTTCAACCTCTTCTTCCTGAGGCTGGGTGAACCGTTCTTTGAGCCGCAATAAAAAATCTTTCATAGCTGACAACCCTCTTATAACTCAAGCAAAGAGTTCTGCTTGTATATAAATGTTTTTATTGTGCATTCATTATATCAAATCACTAAGAATAATCAGAGCGAAAGCGACCAGCAAAAGTGATTTGATTATTAGAAAATAACATTATACTTTTTTCATTTAGCAAAGATTAAAGCTATTTTCTATACATCACGAAGGTTGTTAAACACTTCTTACCGGAAATCTCTCCGGCCTCATGCACCCAGCCGGAACACGTTCGAATACGCCTTGCCCATTCTCTTCCGGCCTTTCTTCTTATACTCCACGGTCGCCCGGGGCAGCTGCAGCGAGCCGAGGATCTGCAGCTTGGCTTTTAATTTGTAGGTGATGATGCGATGCTCCTGCCCATCTAATTCTGCCAAAGACCAGATCACTTTCGTTCCCTGCTTCAAGGGCGTTACGGAAACCGGCTTTAACGTCCCCAATTCCAGGCTTTTCTGCACGTTGGCAATGGCGGGAACATGGTCTATAATCACCACATCCCGCAACGGCTTGCTCGCCCGGTTCCGCACGTCCAGCGAAATCTTGATCTCGGATAAGCCGCCGTCTTCTGCGCTCTTCGCCGTCACGGCACGTTTTGTCACGACGATCGGCGAGCGCACCGCCCACGAAAACACCGCGAAGAAAGCCAGGATGGCCAGGATATAGAACAGCAGGCGATAGTTTGTCACAAACTGCACGGTGGTTGTTTCATTGGGCCCCAGCGTAACCCCCCAGACCAGCGAACGCTTCTCATCGATCGTGCGAACCTCACCATCGCCCGCCGTAAACAGCGCCCGCCACGCCGAGATGGGAATGCTCACTTCCTGGGTGTTGCGCACATTGCCCGTGTTCGTCATTTTTATCGTCGTGAAAATCTTAAAGAACTTCTTCTCCTCTGACACGTCCAGAGAAAAGCCCGGCACCAACGGCAGGATCTCAATCTTCTGCTGTACTACATTTACCGTTTCCTCGTCCCTTTTAAACACGAAGAATAGCGTGTACTCCTTGGGCTGCTGGAACGGATTGGGCTCGACGCTAAACTCTACGGTCTTCTGGCCCAGCGGCGGCAAGTCAATCGCTACTTCTTTGGAAAATTCCGGGATCTCACTCTCGATGATGACCCGCAGGTCGCGCAGATTGAGCGGATTGCGGTTTTCGACGAACAGCTTTATAGACACAGCCTCGCGGGGATCGATCTTTTCTGGCATGTCGACAGCAGCCCGGATCGTCGGCCGGTAATCGAGCGGCTGTTCTGGGGCGAGATATATTTTCAGCTTCTGGTCATAGCGCTCACCCCGATCACTTTCAACCGTGACAAATATGTTGTAGATGCCCGGCGGGAAATCTTCCAGCGGCTGGGCATTAATAATAACCGAGCGCTTTTCTCCCACGCCCAGCTCGACAATCTTATCGCTCAACGGCGAAGGGTCAACGTTCCATCCCTGCCCGGATTGCAGAGAATAGATGCTGTAGCGCTGCTGCTGGGATTCCAGATTCTTTATCTCGATGCGGAAAGAAGCGGATTCGGAGGGCTTGATAGTATTATCGATAGCAACGACGGTTATTTGGGAATCGGCTGCGGCGAAGCTCATAATGAGGAGAGAAAGAAGGAGTGCAAAGAACAGTACGCGACGAGCGCCGACGAATTTCACTTTCTGTTTCACCCTCTTTTTTGGAACTTCTTTTTTTAATGAATCAGTTCCAGCAGAAGAATTCCTCCTATATAAATACTTCGATTCATCATATTATAGGTGCAGGAAAGAAACATTTATATAGCTCATTCTTTTAATCCAACCAGCAAAACGAGGGCATAGAGATGGCAGAAGAAAGCGCTTTCCGCGGCATCATCGGGTTTCTGGATAAGATTGGCGTCTATGATATAGTCCTGCCGTTCTTATTAGTTTTCACCATCATGTTTGCCATCCTGGAAAAGACGAAAGTTCTGGGCATAGAAAAAGTGGAGGGCAAAGAGTTCTCCAAAAAGAACCTCAACTCCATGGTGGCATTTGTCGTTGCCTTCCTCGTCATCGCTTCCACACAGCTCGTGGCCACGATAAACAAAGTCATGGCGGATATCGTGTTGCTGGTCATTCTCGGCGTGAGCTTCCTGCTCTTAGTGGGCGTGTTCTTTGGCTCGGAAGAAATCACGCTGAAAAATTTCCCAACATGGAAAAATATTCTTCTTGTCCTCATGTTCATCGGCATCGTCATTATCTTCCTGAATGCCTTGGACTGGCTGAAATTTGTCTTTGCGGTCTTCGCCAATTGGCAGGCTGAATGGGCCGCGACGATCATTTTCCTGCTGGTTATCTTTGGATTTATGTATTTTATAACCCGGACGCCGTTAACTGAAGAAGAAAAAAGGAAAAGAGCAGAAGAAGCAAAAAAAGCAGGAGGGGGATAGGCTAAAAC
>CAZOPZ010000030.1:0-15573 GCA_964582035.1 uncultured Methanosarcinales archaeon
GAAAAATGAAAAAATCAACGGGAAATCGCCAAAAAGATTCAGGAACCGGTGCCAGAGCGCGCCAAACCAGTGATGGAAGTTCCATTCCGCTTCCCTGCCGATAGGCGCGAGACGGTAATCGTCCCATAACTTCCCGTCTTTGATGCTCGTTCCCGGGAAGCCATTATTGAGCACGTATTCCGTCTGCCGGTAGTAATAGTAAGGGTCAATTCCCAAAAGGTAGGTGGTTCCTTGATCATCACGAAAATTGTTGCGGTACTGATTGGCCAGTTGCGTAATCTGTGCATCCAACAGCTCTTTATTCTCCCTTCTTGTTTTTTCCAACTCTTTTTCTACTAAAATCTCTCTATTTTGCTGCGGAAGGTTGGGATATTGCTCGCCGATCTGGCTTTGCAGCTGATTTTTGTAGAAATTGGTGACGGTATTCTCTGCCCAGTTGTCAGCGATGGGCATGCGTAACGGCATAGTCCGCAGATAGATGGAGATGCTCAGGGCAATAAGAATACAGGCGAGAGGGATGAGCCACTTGGCATGCTTTTTGGCGAACGCTGTTATCTGGGAAAAATCGACGGAGATGGCATCGTCAACTTTGGCCCGCTGCTGGTGTGCTGAGGTGAAGTGTGCTTTTTCAGAGGGGGGCTGTTCTTCTGCAGGCCTGCCCTGCGCGGAAAGGGGTGTGCTTTTCTTCTTAAAGAAGGCAGTTATCGAGCTTTTTATCTTGGAAAAGTCAATAACTTCGTCGTCTTTTTTATCAGGGCTCCTTTTTAGTTCTTCAGCCATAAAACCACCGTGCAGTCGGCTAGAACGATAGTCTGCTTATAAAATTTGTTGTGTGTGGGGCATCAGGTTTTCAGAGAGCGTCCATTTTCGGGAAATTTAATCTGGAAGATGCAGGATATCATCCGTCGGGTGCCGATATAACTCTTGCTTCAGGCGTTTTTGGTCCAGGATGTGCCCCACCAACCCTATGCTTCTCGCTACGGCAAAGAGGCCGTTCAGGTAGCCAATTTCTACAATTTGGTCAATTTCCTCTGTGCTAAACGCAGGGCAGGCTGTTAAAGCATCAAGGAAAATGGCCGCAATGCAGCCATCGACGTTAAGGATCAGATTCTCCGCTTTCTGGAGGGTTATTTTTTCCACTTCTAAAGCATACGTGAGGTGTGGGGTTGGAAAATTGGCGATAGCAAACTCTTTCAGCAGTGTTACTCGCTGGTCGGGATTTCTCTTTGATTTAACGCGATGGCCGATGCCTGGGATAGGAATGCTTTTCTGTTTCATCTCTTCGACAAATTGGCTCGGCGTTTTTCCCGTTTCTTTCGCTTCTTTAAAATATCGACAGGCATCATCCAGCGCGCCGCCAAAACGCGGGCCAATGGTGAGCAGCCCGCTGCATAACGATGCGATAACATCTTTCCCCGCTCGTGCCGCGACGATGGCATTGTGCGCTCCAGAAACTGCCGGCCCATGGTCTGCAGTAAGCACTATGCTTCTCTCTAAAAAAGCAGCGAAAGCCGGTGGCAGTTTTTTCTTGAGCCAGAGCAAGCCTATGGCCGAGCCCAGGGCAGGTCCCTCTTCCAAGACTTTGGTAATAGGAACCCCCGCGTAGGCTGGATCTCCTTTCTCTTCTGCAGATATGGTCGTTATGAAATTGGTGGCTTTTCTTATGCTGCCTTCGCGGAGCGCCTCTTCATAGCTCTTTGGCAGCGCCGGAGGGGGAAGTTCTTCTCTGGGAACAATATGCCCAGCAGCAACCAGTTGTTGATACTGCTGCTGGAGCAGCAACTCGAGCTCTTCAAAAGACTTTGGCACAATAATGCCGGTTTCCCGAAGCGCCTGATTTTTGGCTGCGGCACTCTGGTCGGCTCTCTCGGATTTTGCTCCAGCATGGCCAAATTGGACTTCCCAAGGGAAGATATCCGCGCTGGTGCCGGAAACCCACATCACCAGCGGCTTGGTTATTTTTCCGGCTCTCTTCGCTTCAGCAATGTCGTTTTCTTGCTTGCCCCCGAGCTCCCCTAAGCAGACCATAAGTTTGATTTCTGGGTCTTGTTCAAAGCGCAGCAGATGCTCGAGAAGTGTTGATCCCGGGAAAAGATCTCCACCAATAGCCAGGCCTTCTTTAATGCCGTCTGTCGCCCGGGCGATAATGTTAAATAGCTCATTCATCATCCCGCCGGATTTGGAAACCAAGCCAACGCTTCCGGGGCGGTAGAGTTTTGCTCGAATAAGATTTTCTGGCATGCCGCCCGGGTAACCGCCCAAGCGAAAAGCGCCCGCAGCAATGCCACCAACGGTCGCCGGGCCAAGAAGCAGCTTTTGCTGGCGTTGCGCACGTGCAATAAGCTCTCTCGCCTGCCGTTCCGGCAGGCCTTCAGCAACAATAACTACAACTCGAACAGTGGGCTCAAAGAGCGCTTCTGTTGTTGCTTGATATGCCGACCGGAACGATGCAAAGTTTATGAGCACTTCTGCCTGCGGCTGTTTCTTTACCGCTTCTTGCATCGTTGGATAGATAGGGATGATGATCTCTCGTGCGCCAAAAAATGCTTTATGAAAACTGCTTTTCCCCGGATGAACAATGCCGGCTACGCTCGGCGTAGCTCTCCTGCACAGATAGTCAAAATCCAGCATCTGCTGGATGGGGTGCGGTTTTAGATTGTAGAACAAGGCTTGAGTGTTTTTGGTGAATTTCATGAGTTTTTCTGTTTAGAGTATCTTTTGTTTAAGCGCCCTGCTGCAGCAGGCGCATGGCTTGGGGCACACAGTTGATCATTGGCGTTTCCGGCCCGTAAACCTGCAGGGAGAGCTGCAATTCCGTCCCTGCTTGCTGCATAAGCTGCAGCCCTTTTTCATAATTTGGCCCGCCCCTTCTCACGATAATACTTACTCTTCCTTCTTGCAGTTTTTGAGCACACTCTCGGATGGCCCGCACAATACCCCTAAATGTTTTCTCTACGTCGGTAAAGTTGGCAATTGCGCCGCCGATGAGGAGCACTTTTCCGTCCGGATGCGGCGTTCTGGCCATGAGGTCAAGGATGGCCTGTGCATAGTGATAACTCTCTTCTTCCGTCGGATTGCCGCCGTACTCTCCATAGTTGGCAATTTCATCTTTTTTTCCGTATTTTGCAATGGCATCCAAATAGATGATGCTCGCCCCTCCGCCGGAAAGGATATTCCAGATCCTTCCCTGCGGATTGAGCACGGTTAATTTCAGGGAAGCGCCACTTTCCCGGTCCAGAGCCGCGATGGCTTCTTCTTCGGGGAAAGCTTTTTTTCCGAAGTCCGGCGGAAATGAAATGCCGTTCCAGAATTTTTCATTTTTTGATGCCGCACAGCTATCAAGGTGGGCTACGGCATCCAGAAGGGAAATTTTTTCCATGGCATCAACAGTAAATGGGTTAAGTTCGAGGTAGGTAAAATCGAGCTGCACAAAGGAAGCATAGAGCTCTCTGATAAACTCTTTTATATTCTCTTCTTTCGTCAATTCGGCCAGGGAGAGAGTTGCGGGATCGCTCAGTATCGGAACCGTGAGCTGTTTTACGGACTGCCAGTTTTCTTCGATGTCGATACCGCCTTGCTCTGAGAAGAAAATTGTATCATGCTCCCGTTCGGCTCTGATAGCCACAAAGTATTCTTTTTCATGCGGGATGAATGGCTCAATGAGGAAATGGGTCAAGAATCCCGTGGCTTTGCCGATGGTTATGGCTTTTGAACGCTGCTCTTCGATGAACTGTTTTACTGAAGGGAAGTCTGCATCCAGAAGCACCAAATTTAGCTTTTTTCTTTTCCCAAAAAGCATATCGGGCTTTACAGCTAGTTTTTCCTGGAGGAGCCAGGGGTGGATCTGGGGCAGGATTTCCAGGCTCGTTTCCGGAGTTACGAGAATGGCTTTATAGTCTATTTTTTGATGGAGAAGATGCTGGGCAATAAAGCGTTTGGCATCATATTCACGGATCTTCCTTCTGGCCATTGTGCTCTTCTTCTTATATATCTTTTAAAAATATTCTGCAAGAGGGTTCCGATAATTCCACTAGCTTTTAATAGGAGATGATTCTCTTCTCCCGTATGGGTTCTTGTGACCTCTGTGGTAGGGAGGCAGCCTTGCAGCAGGCTGAAATCGAGGGAGTAGAGCTTTCAGTCTGTCCTTCTTGTGTGCGCCACGGCAAGCAGAAAGCGCCAGCCTCGCAAAGCTTCATATCCCGAAAGCAGCATTTTGTGCGGGAAGCACCTGCCGAGCGGATCGTCGATAATTTCTCTCTGCTCTTGCGCCGCTTCCGTGAGAAGAAGCAGATGACACAGGACGATTTTGCGGCCTTTCTGCAGGAACGTTCCAGCACTGTCACCAAATGGGAATCGGGGGCTTTGCAGCCGGATATCGCGGTTGCGCGGAAACTGGAAAAGAAATTAGGGATTCTTTTAGTCGAGAAAGAGGAAAGTGCTCCTTCGGTTCTGGAGAAGAAGAGAACGGCGAAAGACGAATTGACGTTAGGGGATTTTGTGAAGGTGAAGAGAAAATAGTAAAAAGCACAGATTTTTTTATCACTGGTTGTCGAGTTCTTTGACTAATTCCTATGAGTTTCTCCCCAAGTTCTACTTGAGGAGATAATCGGGAACAGGAAACGTTTGAAACTCTTTGAATAACCCGCAGCCGTATAACAGTCGTGAAAATGCTTCAGCTTCCCATTTTGCTCCATTAAGCGCATTATGGGGGGTCGGTTCTTCCGGGATTCCGACGAAAGAGTACGTTGCATCAGCTCTTAGTTCTGAAATGCCATTTTGCAGCAGAGGAATTTTTCCGAGTTCTAAATGTTTAGCGTAACTGATACTGTGCAGATCAACCGTTCTCCTTCCCAGTTTCCATTCAACAGTATAGCGTTCAGCGGAAGCCTGAAGGAACTCTTTATCAAACGAAGGATTCTCGCCGGCAAGCGTTTTATAAAGACAACAAGACGCCCATTCTAAAAATTTTTTTATCGCTAACTCTAATGTTGGCTTGCTCGGTTCAAAAATACTTTCTGTAGTAAAACCATTTATTCGTAAAGCACCATCACTCACTTCTGCACCGTCAAAAGGCCGGCATTCGACAGAGAACTGATTTTTGGGGTTATGAAATTCAACTGCACCAATACTCAGAATAGAGTTTTTCTGGGGGTCTAATCCGCTCGTTTCAACGTCGACAACTATCATTGTTGCGGGCACAGCACATCTTCCGCATCAATCCTCTCGTACTGCCCGTCGTTATCAAAATCAGCGAGGCTGTACTGCTCCAATACGCCGTTCTCTTGCCGCACCCGTACCGTGTACCCATACACATTGCCATCACGGCTGAATTCTAGAATGGTCGTACTGCCATCCTGATACACTTTTTCCGTGATAGTTCCCGCAGCACGCCCGCAGACCGGGCTTTCCCACGTCATTTGCGGCTCTCCTGATACGACTGGTGCTGATTCCTGAGCATATGCCAGAGACCCCACCGCGAACGTTCCTAACACCACTAACGAACATAAGTTTTTTTTCATGGTTGAAAACCCCCTCAATATTTGTTCTTCCTCAAAGAGGTAAGTCCGTTAAAAATATTTCTATGCTAGACCAGAGCAATCAAGAATGGCAACAGAAGCCGTTTATAAACACGCTTCGGGGATCTCCTTTCCCAGTTGCTGGAGCTGCAGGCAGATTGTTTCCCGGAGCACGTCGACGTCCGTATGCCCCCGGAACACCTGGTTCTCGACCACGACGGCGGGGAATTCCTGGATGTTGTACGACTCCAGCAGGATGCCGATCATGGGCTCTTGAGTAAACGCGGAATTAAACGAAAAGACCATAATTTTGCTGCCAAAGAGCTTTTTGAGATAGTCCAGAATATCGCCTTGCGTATCGAACTCGTTTTCGTCATAGAAATAAATAACTTTTAGGCTGTCTTTGGAGCATTTCTGGTCAATTTCATTGGAGACAAGCAAGAATTGGATCTCCGTCAGAAAATAATCCCGCAGCTGCAGCTCAAATTCTTCCTGGCTGAATACTGCCCGCTTGTCATAGTCGATAATGATGGCGATTTTCCTGCCCAGTTCGGCGATGTTCGCTTCCAGTACCCGATTTAAAGCTTTGCAGTCGGCCAGCCCCGACTCGATATAGTTCTGCTGCAGCTGTACGCTGCGGAGATTCACTTTCTCTTCCAAGGTGATCTGGCGGGTGTCTTCGAGGCGGGCATTTTCTATGGCAAAGCCCAGGATAACACCTCCGCCAAAGACAAAGAGAGTTAAGATGAATGCGAGAAGATACTTCTTGACGCTGATTTTCCGTTCCATGCGCTCTGCAGGGTAAGTTGATTATTTATAATTATATCGGGGGCTTTGTGTTTTTTCTGGTTCTCCTCAATGCCAGGTCTTCTTCTTTCCCGTGATGAATAAGAGAGCGATGTACAGCCACACGAAGCTGATGAAGATGGAATAAATGAACAAGTACGTCAGCAGGGATATCCAGGTGCGCCCATAATGGGTGATTTTTTCTTTGACGACTTGGTATGATTTTATCATGACGTAGAAACTCATGGAAAAGACGACAATAGCGACGAAGATCTTGAAGAAGGGCAGGCTGAGAAAATTGAACTCCAGCCGAAAGTTCCGCAAAAGAGTAAGAATATCAAAATGAATGTCGTGGTACGCCATAAGCTTTTGCACCAGCTTGGAGAGGGCGTCTTGGAGGATGGTGACAATGAGGATGATGGCGACGGCTCCCGTGATGATGATAGTCGGCATGCGCAAGAAGCCGAAGTCCCCATATGCCTTGTTGAACATGAGCTTCCGGTAGGATATGGCATTGTCAATGGAGCCTTTATACCAGCGGATGCGCTGCGAGAACAGTGCGCGCCAAGTGTCCGGAGCGACCGTTTCAACGGCAGCATCGAACGTCTGGATGATTTTGTACTGGTGCTTCTGCAGGCGGATGGCTATCTCCAGGTCTTCCGTCAGCGTTTTTTCATCGTAGCCTCCGAGCGCTTTAACGATGCTCGTCCGATACACGCTAAATGGCCCCGGCGTGACGTGGATGCAATCCAATTTCGCATTCAGGAATTTATAGAACATATTGATCAGATATTCATGCCATTGGACTTTCCGCAGAATGCCGTCGGGATTCTTGACTTTGAGCAAAGGGCAGACTGCGGCAACTTCTGCATCTGCAAAATAGGGCAGCATTTCTTTCAGGGCCTGGGGGTGCACGAACGAATCCGCGTCGAGGCAGGCGTAGAATTCGCCGGCGGTGTGCTGGAGCGCCGCATTTAACGCATGGCCTTTCCCGCGGTTAGGCTGGTTGAAGAGCTGGATGTTCAATGGTGCATGCGAGGAGATAAATGCTTCAACTTTTTCTCTGGTGCGATCCATCGAGCCGTCGTTAACGACGAGGATCTGCATCTGCTCTGCCGGGTAGTCCAGTTCCGCTAACGATTGTAAGGTGCCCTGGATGGTCTCTTCTTCGTTATATGCAGGGATGATGGCAGTGAACGAGGGATAGCTTTTGAGCTTTGCTTTCGGCTTTTCCGGCTCTCCGGCAAATAGGACCAACAGCCAAAAGATGGAGAGGAACATCAGGAAGAGATACGCTCCGATAAGGATGGTGTCGCTGAGGTCTATCATGGTTGGGCACTTTCTCCGGCTTCTCTGTTTGTTTTCATTTCTGTTTCTGGGGCTGCTTCTTCAGGCACTTCCTTTTTTTGTTCTTGGCGGTATTCCCACACTTCGAACCCTTCTTTGGCGTAGAGGAGCTGAAAGTGCTCGTTCTTCAGAAGAAAGAGCAGCCCTTGGTCCGCAGGCAAAGTTGCGGTCATCTGCGGGGTAATGAACAGATAGCGGATGTTCCTGGCTTCCAGAAGCGGAAAGAGTTCCTGGATGTATCCTGCCGTGCTGATCCGGCCATAGAGCTCTTCTTGTTCTCTCGTGCTTTGCCGTTCTTGAAGAGGAAGCTGTGCGAAATAGGCTCCGCGGAACAGTTCTTCCGGCGGCACATATACCGCGTTTTTTTCGTCGATATTATTTGTTATCCAGGTAAGCGTTTCCCATTCTGCCGGCGAGGGCGTTACCTCGGTTACCCGTCCCAGATAGGAGAGCGTGGAAAAGAGCAGGCCGAGCAGAATCAGGAAGAGGGAAATGCTCTTCACGCTTTCCAGAGTCCAGGGGCGATGCCAGAGCCAGAGGAAGCCTTTTGCAGCAAAATACGTCAGCGGGATGGCCAGGTAAAAAATGGTGTGCGGATTCAGGATAAAGATGCTGGAAAACAGGATGAGGAGCAGAGAGGGGCCCAGCAGCTTTTCTTTCCTCCAGGTGGCCAGGAGGCCGATGCATGTGAGGAGGAGAATGAAGAGGCTGATCCCGCTGATTCCCCCCAGGTCGGCAAGGAGATCCCGCAATGGGCTGGGGCTATGGAACGGCCCCAGAGAGAACGGCAGCTTGAGCACCAGCCAGCTGCTGAAGAAAAGCAGGCTTGTAAAACCGGCAAGGAAAAGGACATAAGATTCTTTCTTTTTGCCGTACGAAGACCAGAACCAGAGGAGCAGGATGATGAGAAAGATGATACTCAGCAGGTCAATGAACGGTGCTCCCAGGATGGGCAGAAGCGCCCCGTAGCGGAGTGGCGGTTTTTGCAGGAGGAGAAAGATGCTGCTCATTGCGAGGAAAATGAAAAGGCCTGCCCCCGAGAGCGAGCTGAACGTAAAAATGAATGCGGGGGAGATGAGCAAGAATACGAGAAAGAGAAACGTGAGCTCTTTCTGCAGCGCGATCTTTTTGGCGATGGCCAGGAAGAGCAGAAGCGATGCGATGGCTATCCCCAGCGTCAGAACAAAAAAGCCCCGGTTATAGACGAATGAGTCAAGCACGCGCAAGCCAGCGTAGTAAAAATTTCTGCTGTGCAGCCCTTGCGCTTGCGCCAAGTGGTAATAACTCTCTTCACCGAGCAGCACGGGCCGTTGCTGTACGCTATTCTGCAAAAAAGGCATAGCCAGAACAATGAGCAAGAGCAGCAGCAGGTACCGCTGCGGCCGCTCGATGCAGTGATCAAGCCAAGTCTTGGTTGTTGATTTCATGCCCGTCAGTTACTGGTATTAAGCTCCGGTGTTTCTTCCAATGAGCAGCGGACGCGATAGATCTTTGTTTCGTTTTTATATACGCGCTGGAAGCATAGGGAAGTAAGGTATTTCGGAGAGGAATATTTCTCTCTTGCCTGGGGTGTCACGATGAGATAATCTACCTCATAGGCCCCCAGAATGTCCAGGGCTTGGGTCTGGAAAGCGGTCATATATAGTGCTTGAAGATCCTGGAAGCGCTTTTCGATATCGGGAATGCGCGCAAATTGGTCGTCCATGACATTTTTTCTTTTTCCATAATGGGTGATGAGATGCCCTTCTTCTACGAGTGCGGCGACCGTGCTGTTTTCTGGCGTGTTATTCCGAAGCCAGCGGAAGGCTTCGATCTCTTGTTCCGTTGGCAAATCCTGCTGGCTCGCTGCGGCGATGGCCGGCAACCCGTTCGAGAAAAGCAGGAGCAGCAGCGCTCCCCAAGGGAGCAGGAAGGAAAAGCGGGCCAGCTTCGTTTTAAGAACATACCGCTTGGTCTCGTCGTAAAAGAGGGCAAAGAGCACCGCGAGGATGATGCCGAAAAAGGCGAGTGCTAATGTGAAGCGGATGAGCCGAAGCCACGAAAGGAGCGTCGTCGCGATGACTAAGCTGACCAGGAGAAACATTTTTTTGTTTTTTGCCTGGAAGAGGGATTTGAAGGTTATCACAATGCCGGAAAGGAAAGGGATGATCCCTACCAGGATAATGGACTGAAAGATGGAAAGTTGCGGAAAGTATTGCTGCACAATCTGCGGCGGCACATTTTGCCAGACAAAAGCGAGTCCTTCTTCCAGGAGCGTATTCTTGAAAAAAAGAAATTGCACCCAGAGAAAGAAAAAGAGAGAGAATACCCCCACTTCGATTTCTGCCCTATTCGGTTTCCGATGTTCAATTGCGGAGAGCAGCAGGTAAATGCCAAAGCCGATGAGCAACAGTACGGTCGCTGAACTGGTCACGGATAAGAAAAGAAAAGCGATGAGATAGAGCGTAAGGAATTTTTTTTCCTGGACCCTTAGGAACGCATAGATGGCCAGGGCGACGAGGGGAAGGAAAAGTCTGTTCACCGAGAAAGCGTTGGGGGAAAAGAGGACGGGAAGGAAGCCGCTCATGAACGCTGCAAGGAGACTGCCTGCGGCGGAGTTATCTCTCGGGTGATGAGATAAACAACTATCGGGAGGAGTGACAACAGCACATTCGGCAGAATCTTTCCGACCAATTCCAAAGGAAAGAAGAGCGTGAAGAGCGCCGCAATGTAATGGAAAAATGGCAGGAAGCGCATGTCCCTCCCCCCATATGAGAGTTCTCCCTGGAAGCGGGGGAAGCCGGTTTCTGTAATCGCCTCGACTTGCCGAAGATGGAAGTACGAGTCGTACGTAAATGCTGGCGTGCTGAAAGCGAAGAGTAAACGGATAGCCAAAGTGCCCAAAACAATAAGAGCAAGCCATACCGCAGCTTTTTTGTCCATGCCTTTAAAGAAAATCTTCTTTTTTATAAATATGTGCAGACGTAAGCGTCCTGTCTCTGCTGGCTGGCAGGCCGGCGAGGCTCGCCACCACTGGCGATGGCTTCAGCAGCAGATATCCCATACCTCTCGAAAGCGGTGGGAGGAGCGGAGAAAGCAGATGGCAACGCTCGCCTCGCCCTCTTGGCTAAGCCAGCCAGCGGGAGATACGTCCAGAAGCCTTTTATAGGGAGAGCCGCTTTTTTTCTTATGAGTAAAATTTCTACGGGCGTGGCTTTTGTCGATGCCTTCTTGCAGGGAGGGTACGAGCCAGATGTGGTGACCACTATCTATGGGCCATCAGGGAGCGGGAAGACCAACCTCTGTCTGCTGGCTGCGGTTCACTGTGTTCAGGAGGGCAAGAAAGTGCTTTTCGTTGATACGGAAGGGGGCATTGCCGTCGAGCGTATCCGGCAGATTGATCCCGCTGTCGATCTGCAGAAAATGCTGTTTTTCACGCCGTTAACGTTTACAGAGCAGAAAGCCGTGCTGCAGCGCTTGCCCAGCCTTGTTACGGAGCATCTCGGCCTTATAATTATCGACTCCATATCCATGCTCTATCGCCTGGAATTGGGGCAGAGCGAAGATGTGTATGATGTGAATTCCGCGTTAGGAAAGCAGCTGGGCATCCTTGTCGAGATTGCCCGCCGCAGCAAGATCCCGGTGCTGCTGACGACGCAGGTGTATTCGGCATTTGATGATCGAGAGACGATAAAAATGGTCGGCGGCGATCTCTTGAAATACGGATCAAAATGCCTGCTGGAATTGCAGCGGTTTGCTTCCTGCCGGAAGATCGTGTTGCGAAAGCACCGCTCTTTGCCGGAAGGCGGGGAAATAGCTTTTCATATCGTGGAACGGGGGATTGAGGAAAAAAAGAGCTAATATCTTTGAATTTTAGTCTTTAAAAAGAGTGAAAATGTTGAAAATGTTCTCCTCTCAGATTTTTTAACTAGGAAAAATGTCTTAATTTCTTAAAACAAAGTTAATAATTGCCTCCTTTTTCATTTAGCATGGAAAAAAACACAATGTTTATATATGTCCATGAGCTTTTTACTCTACTCGTCAATAAGAGTATACTGGTGGTGAAAAAAGGTGACTGCATCTCCAAATCAGACTTACAATTTTGCTGAAGAGCGGGAGCGCTTTGCTGCGGCAGTTGCGCCCTACGCTGAAGCATCGGTGCTTCTCACGGTCTACGATCACCTGGATGTGATGCGGCAGCAAGAGCTTTCTCGGGCAGAGCAGCAGCAGCGGACGTATAAACTCCATGGCTTGTGCGCTATTGTCGGCTATGAAGACACGCATGACCGCTATTTTCGCGGGCTCATCGGCCATGATTTCTTTGCAGATGATTCACTGGAAGTCTCTGATCAGAAAGCGGGTTCTTTGCTTGAAAAAGCAATGGAGGAAGACGGAGCTATTCTCCTCTCTTCGCATGGAAAACTTCTGCATAGCGGCCGGTTTATGTATCTCAACAACCGAGATGAACTCCTTAAAAAACCAGAGTATGCACATGCGTTTGAGACGTATAATCACTTGAGAACTACACGCCGTGCGGGAAGCCGGCATGCGTCGGCAATTCCCCTCTCTGCAGTCGAGCCGGGGCTGTTTTTCTTCACGTTGCGGAGCGAAGACCCGGAAATCCGCCTGTTTAAAAATGGCTATATACTCCATTCGACGCTTGCCTATGAGGGGAACCATCCTGCACTCCATAAAGAGGAAGCGCCTGCTCTTTCTGGAAGCACTGGCGAAAGCGGCTTGGAAACCGTTTGCGATTGTTGATGGTGGGAACGCTCGGCGTTCCATATTAATTACTGGGTGCGCTTACTTTTTTCGTTTAATTTAGAAACCTCTTGATAAAAATGTTCCCAAGATTGAATTCTTTGGGCTGTTGCTGGGGGAACTTCAATATGCTGATTATATCCCCAAGAAAATAAGAACCTATTGGGAACTACGCCGACAAGAGGTTCTAACTTATCTAAATCATCATCAATATAGATATCCAAACCACGACAAGCATCGGTCTTACTTACTCCTCCGCCAACTCCAATAAGTTTAAGTTCTATATTTTTTTGGTTCATCCATTCTCTTGCAATTTCTGATTCGATTTCGCCTCTTGAAGTAATAATACTTAAATCATATCCTTCTTGTTGGAGTTTTGGTAAAAATTCAAAAATACCATCAACTGGCAACATAGTAAGACCGATTTCACGATTAGAATAAATTTGTTTTTGCAGATGTCTATATTGCTCTAATGTTAATATTCCAGTATCCACAACTAGTTCTTTTTTGAACTTTTCTGGCGGAATTTCAACACCATAAAGCATTTTTGCGCCTTGAGTTTTTAATCTTCCACAATCGGAAATTACGCCATCAAAATCTAAGCCTAGTCTCATACAAAAAAAGGATTGTGCTTTTGTTTATAAGTTTTTATGTGGGGTGCACCCAGCATTCTAAAAGCGGGTGGACGGGGGAGAAAAATGGGGTTTTAATTGAGCCTAATCATTTTTTCTTCAAAATATTTATAAAGAACAAGCTAAAATAGAGAAGTAAAGCCGACGTTCGTTTCTCTGGAAGCGGACAGCGCTGCGTGAGGCGAAAAATACCGCAGACAAGATGAATTCTTGTTTGTGTGCGAGAGGTAATACTATGAATGAACAGGAAGATTTGCTGATCGATACCAATGAGTACCTGAAAAGTGGGATTCATATTGGAACCAAATTCAAGACGAAGTACATGGCGGACTTCATCTATAAAACCCGCCCCGATGGCCTGAGCGTTTTGAATCTCAAGAAAATTGACGAGCGGATTCGCATTGCCGTGAACTTTCTGGCACGATACCAGCCAAAAGATATTTTCATCGTCAGCCGCCGGGAAAATGCCTGGAAAGCGCTACGGCAGGTGCAACGCCTGACAGGCATGCGTGCCATTATCGGCAGATATCCGCCCGGCATTTTGACGAATCCCCATTTAGAAACGTTTACGGAGCCGAAAGTCGTGGTGGTCTGCGATCCCTGGACGGACAAGAATGCCGTCAATGATGCGCTGAAAATCGGCGTTCCTATCGTGGCGTTCTGTGACACCAACAACCAATCGAACAATGTGGATCTGGTTGTTCCCTGTAATAACAAAGGCAAGAAATCCGTCGGCTTGCTCTTCTATCTCCTGACGCGGGAATTGCTGCGCAAGAGAGGGATGCTGCCCGCCGGCGAAGAGATGAAAGAGAAGATCGAGGACTTTACGGAGGAATGAGTTCATGGATTACTTATCCTTGATTCATCGGAAATTCCTAAAACCGGGAAAGACAAGTGGGCTGGCGTCTAGTCAAGGTTATGCCTCGGCCCTCCCCTATCTTAACCTTCCTCCCCCACCGCCTCACTTTTCCCCTCTTCCCCGAGAATCTGAGGGGATGTTAGACCCCCGCAATGTTTCCATTTACTTACGTGACCATCCGGAAGCGGTACGGGAATACCTTGCTGAGAACCCTGATGTCTCTCGACGTTATTTGCTTGAAAAATTATCTGAAAATCCGAATATTGTCAAAGAGATCAGTAACCAAGAGACGCTGAGAATCTTAAGAAATACCATAGAAGAAAAGCTTTCTGAAGTGCAAAATTCTACTTCAATTACACCTGGAAAAGTTGAGGATGAGGAGAATGACAGATTCGGCATGTTGGAATATGACTAAAAAACAAAATCAATACGAAGAATTTTTCTGTCTCATCCAACAACCAAAAATGAAAGAATTGTGGGATAACAGCGCTGATGAGGCGTGGGAACGTGCTTAAGAGTCATATCCGTCGCTAGCTCTCAGTTCATTACTCGCTCTCTTCTTTTCCCCTTTTCACAACCCTTAAAAGCGAGCTCTTTCTTTCCCCATGCTATGAAAAAAGTCGTGGTTATCGGTGGGGGAACAGGAAATTTTGTGGTGCTGAGCGGCTTGAAGCATCATCCGGTCGATTTGAGTGCTATTGTGTCCATGGCCGATGATGGCGGGAGCACCGGAATTCTGCGGGATGAGCTAGGCGTCCTTCCTCCAGGCGATGTGCGACAGTGTTTAGTTGCTCTTTCCGATTCCAGCCGCCTGATGCGCAGCCTGATGAATTACCGCTTTGAGACCGGCGGCTTGGGCGGGCATAGCTTCGGCAATCTGCTGCTTTCTGCTTTGGAAAAAGTGACGGGCAGTTTTGAAAAAGCCGTTGAGGAAGCCGGGAGAATTCTCTCCATCAAAGGGAAAGTCATCCCTATAACCACGCACGAAGTCCGTTTAAAGATGATCCTGCGCAACGGCAAAGTGCTGGAAGGCGAAGGGCAGATTTACAAGTCCGAAGAGATTGAAAAAGGCTATAGCAGCATTTTTCTGGAGCCGCAGCCCGTCGTGAACCAGCGGGCCATCGATGAGATCATGAACGCGGACGTCGTCATCTTTGGCCCCGGCGGCTTGCATACTTCCTTGATCCCCAGCCTGCTTGTCGAAGGGGTGAGCAAAGCCCTGCGGGAAACGCAAGCGAAGAAAGTGTTTGTGCTCAATTTGATGAACCGCCGCGGGCAGACGACGGGCTTCAAGGTAAGCGATCACCTGCGTGAGATTGTGAAGTTCACGGGCAAGGACATATTTGATAATATCATCGTGAACAACAGCCCTCCACCCAAAGAGCTGATCGAGCGCTATGCTGAGGAGGGCGAGCTGGTGAAGAATGATTTGGAAAAAGATGCTCGGGTTCTTGCGACGCCCTTGCTCCACAACGGGCTGAAAGAGGTGCAGAAAGGCGATATGCTGAAACGGAACCTGATTCGCCACGACCCGCAGAAACTGGCGGAAGTCATGATGGGGATTGTCCATGCCAGCTGAAAAGGTTCTCCATGCAAACCAGTTGATCATCTTTGATCTCGACGATACGCTGTTCGATAGCTCGTCCCAGATGCGTGCCGGCCATGAGCAGGAGGACGTGCAGCACCTCATTCC
>CAZOPZ010000031.1:0-15441 GCA_964582035.1 uncultured Methanosarcinales archaeon
CTGCAGGATCTGAACAAGCGAGGAAAGACGCTTATCGTCGTGACGCACAATCCGGAGCTCACAAAAATGGCGGAAAAAATCATAACGCTCAAAGATGGGAAAGTGGTTGGTAGCTGAGGAAAGTGGAGGATACAACGATGAAAAAAATGCCGAAGAACACCAATCGCATCATAAAAAAGGAAAGGCTGGGGATGACGCTTCTCCTGGCGCTGCTGGCAATGATGCTGCCGGCGGTTACTGCGCAGATCGCCATCGGATCATTTGCGGCAACCCCAAAAACAATGCTGCCGGGAAATGCAGCGGTCCTGACGCTGACTGTAGAAAATGGTGGCGATGAAGACATCGAGAACGTCGCCGTGGCTTTGGATCTCACGCAAGTGCCTTTTGCGCCCGTTGATTCTTCGACGGAGAAAATCATCGCGGAAATTGATGAGGATGGTCGAGAAACACTCTCTTTTACGATAAAGGCGCTACCGGATGCAAAACCTGGCACCTACAAAATCCCCGTGACTATTTCTCATGATGGAACCAGCAAGACTTCCCTGCTGGGCATTGAGGTCAAAGCACCAGCCCGCCTGGAAGCTTTTCTGGAAAAATCAGAACTGCTGATGGTGCAGGAGTCGGGAGAAGTAACTATCAAAATCGTAAATAGTGGGTTAAGCCCGGTAACGTTTCTAAAAGTCACGCTTTTGGAGAGTCCGGCGTACGACATCCTGTCGCCGGCGCAACGCTACATCGGCGATGTTGATATCGGCGATTTCGAGACGGAAGAATTCATGCTCCTCGCAAAAGCTGAGGACCCCATTCTCGCGCTGGAGCTCGAGTACCGTAATGCCCAGAACCAGCGCTTTACGGCGTCAGCATTGCTGGAAGTGCCTGTTTATTCTGCAGAAGAAGCACAGCGGCTCGGCCTGGTGAAAAAGAATGCCCTGCTGCCGGTTATTGTAAGCATCATCATGCTCGTCGGAGCAGTGCTGGTGTATAAAAAGCTGCGAAAAATGAAAAAAGCAAAGCAGGAGTAATTGCGGAAAGTGATCCCCTATGCTTCGTGATTCTTTTTGGCTGGCCGTGAACAGTATCCGCCACCGCAAGCTGCGCTCCTGGCTGACGGTCATCGGCATCGTCATCGGAGTAGCGGCAATCATTTCTCTGCTGACGCTCTCGCGAAGCCTGGAAAGCACTATCGGAGAGCAATTCGAGCAATTTGGGGCCAATCGGATCCTTATCTCTGCCAAAGGATTTCAGGGGCCCGGCACGGCATCGCAAGGGCTGACTATTGCCGATGTAAAGACCGTAGAAGGAATATCCGGCTTTGCGTATGTGTTGCCAGCTTTATTCCGCAGCGCGGAAATCGTGCATCGCCAGGAGACCGGCTTTACGCTCCTCAGCGCCCTACCGGCAGAACAGTTTAAGGCTTTTTATGAAGATACGGGTGTTGATCTCCAAGAAGGAAGAATGGTCAAAGATGGCGAACAGTATGTGGCGCTCATCGGCTCCCGGGTCGCGGCAAAGATGTTTTCCAAGGAAGTTGGCGTGGGAAGCAAGATTACGATAAGCAAAAAAGAGTTCAAAGTCCTGGGCATCGTCGAAGAGATCGGCAATGCGCAGGATGATAACCAAATCGCCATCCCTTTGGAAGCCGCACGGGAGATCTTTCAGGAGCCGGAACGGGTGGACACTATCATTGCGCAAGTAAAATCGAGTGCCGACATCCCCGCGTTGCAGGAGAAAATCGAGCGGGAACTGGAGCGCAAGCGAGGGGATACGAATTTTCAAGTGCTGACTGCCCGCCAGATACTGGAGCAAATAAATCAGGTATTGGGCGTCCTGCAAGTCGTTCTCGTCGGCATTGCCGCAATTTCCCTGCTCGTCGGAGCCATCGGCATCATGAACTCTTTGTATACGAGCGTCCTGGAACGGACCAAAGACATCGGCATCATGAAAGCGATCGGAGCACGAAACCGGGATATCCTCGAGATTTTCCTGATGGAATCCGGATTAATTGGCTTAGTCGGCGGAGTCCTGGGTACAGCTTTAGGAACGGGCATTGCACTGGCCATCGGCCCGCTCTCGAAACACGCAGGATTTTTGCTGACGATAAACATAGAATTATCCGTGCTGCTCTTCGGGCTGGCTTTTGCGTTTATTCTCGGCGTTCTCTCCGGGATCCTGCCGGCGTGGCAGGCATCGAAACTGAAGCCGGTGGAAGCATTACGGTATGAATAAAGAGAAAAAGCATGAAAGTCTTGTCGGCAATGACACCAGCAAGAAACTCCTACATCGGCAGTTCGTACCGCTTCATCACATACTTTCCGTCCCCGCCCTTAAAGACGACCGCCTGCTCATGCAGCTGCTTTCTTTCGAGATAGAGAAGGGGAAAGACTTGTTTTTCCCGGCCATACTTGTTAACCGTGTCTTCACTAGCAAGATCGACAATACGAAAGCCATGCTCTCGGGCGAGAGCCAGAAGAGCTTCCAAAGATTCCTCTTCAATTAAAGGGTCATCACCGAGATAAAGGGCACACATGGAAGCGGGAAAGGAGTGCGTGCTTATAAAATTACTTCTGGAAAAAGTTGAAGAGAGAGAATTTTCACGGGGCTTCTCTTCAGGCTACTACTCCGACGAACTCTCTTTGCCAGAACCTTTCTCTTCCACCGGTTCCTCAGGGGCTGCCGCTGCGTCTTTCTGGCCATCCGCCGCAGACATCCCCAGCCGTTTCATCCGGCGGTAGAGCGTTACCCGATTCACATGGAGAAGAGCGGCCGCTTGCGTGGAATTTCCACTAGTCTTTTGCAAAGCCTCTTCTATTTCACCGCGCTCCAGGGGGCTGCTGCGCAGACGGAAATTTTTTTGATCGATCCCCAGCTCAGCCATCCGTTCATAGAAGAAATTCCTGCTTACCCCCAAGCTTTGAGCAGCACGAGTGACATTCCCGCAGGCTGCCCGCAGCACTTCTTCAAGTCTGGAACTCTGCCCAGCTTTGTCAAGCGTCTTCCATTCATTTAATAGCTTGCCCTGCCGCCCATCCGCACCCAGCGTTTGCAGCACCTGCTCCAGCTGGTCAGAGCGGAACTCCGGCCGCTCCAAGGTATTATCGTTGATAAAGTGCCAAGCATGCCAGATGATAGTATTGGCAGGATGCCCTACTGGAGCAACGTTGGAAAGTTTCAGAATCGTTCCGTAGAGGGAAGGCTTTACACCCAACTTCTCTGAAAAATCGTTTGGCCCCTGCTCCGGCGGGTTGATAGTTATCGCCACCCCGTTGGCATATGCGGCATAGCCCTGATGGATGTGGCCGGCATAAAATTCGTCGAACTGCACGCCTTTCGCCAGCAGCTGATCCAAGGTCCGCGGCAGGGCATTCTTTCCTCCTTGCGGCTCGTGGTAGAAGCCAAGCTTTTTTCCCGTCCGGCGCTTTTCTCCTGCAAAGAGCACTTCCTCGTCTGCAATGCCCCCTTGCCCGCCAAACTTATGGCCGATGGCATCAGAAAGCAGGAGCCCAACTTTCCGTTCGCGGTCTGCAGCCCGGACAATATCTGCCAGGCGGCTGGACTCATCTGCCCCTTCCTGGGAGCGGGGATGATTCCCAGAGATCAGGATGGCCCGCTGCATTCCGATCTGTTCCACGAGCTCTTCAATATACGGGCGGATGATCTCGTACTGCCTTTCCAGATTAGGGACAGCATTCTGCGCCAGAGCATCCGAAAATTCCCCGATGATATGTTCCAGAATCTTCGCCACCTCGTCGGGGGAAACGGCAGCAGTGATGTTTTTAGCGTGCAGATACTCAGCCAGCTCTTTCCTCAGCTGCGGCAAGGGCTTGCCAAAGAACTTCCGGTCCGTACCCGTGTGCGGCAGGACTCCATCCGGCATTTCCGTGAGAATGACATCATCAAGCTTGCCCGCATAGCGTTCTTTGAGATAATTGAGCGTTCGCGCCGTCCGCTCATAGTTCGTCGGCGTCCCCGGGAAATTCGCCGCGCCAAAATGCGCATCTCCCAAAGTAGCACGGAGCTTCAGGGTTTTCGAGCAAAGCAGCCGGAGCTGTTCTTCCGCCGCAGCAGAGGCAGCGCTGTCTTTCTCTAGCTTTGCTAATCCCCGTTTCTTATCAGCGATCTGCATCAGAGAAGCCGTGTCAATGAACTCATAAAGCTCGGAGCCATCTTCCAAGACCGTCTGCAAGACGGCGCCCGCAGCATGCACGTGCTGGGCAAAGCGCTTCAAGCCCCAGGTCTTGTTCATATGCTTATCGTAGAAGCGCGCTAGATTGTCCGTCGATTGGAAAACCGGCAGGGTCATCACCGTCGTCAGCTCCGGATCCTGGCGGTACGATCCATCGAGAAGCTTAAATTCAGGGGCAACATTCATCCGCGTAACGGCAAAGCCGCCCGACCCATGAACCGCAACAACGGTCTTGGGGATAAGATGCTTCGTCTCATAGGTTACTTTCTCGAGCACTTTCCGCCAAAGGATTTCTCTCTGGGCATCGCTCAACCCATACAGCGTCGTAGCCGTGCTCCGGAAGCGGGTGTTATGAATCACCAGAATATCGCCATACTGCACCACTTCTGCTTCCTCAAGCACCTCATCTTTGCCATCGCCAAACGCCAAGCTCTGCACCTTTGCCGAGCCGCTGATATGCGTCGTTATTTTCTCCCGCAGCGCTGCCGGAAAAGTGCTGAGAATATCTTCGGTGTACTTGTCTTTCACATCTTTATAGATCCACTCGGCTTCAATCGGGCTGATGTGAGAGCGCTTTGTAAATATGGTGATGGCATCTCCCTGCTCCATCTGGCGTTCCAAAGAGCCCACATCTTCTTCCAAAGAGCTGATATGTTTCTCACGCTTTGCGGCTTCTTTCCGCAAGGCTTTTACTTCTTCGCCAGCACGGTCAGCTGCCTGTTTCTTGTCTGCATAGAGCCGGTCAAAAGAAGCTTCATCGCGCACGTCCCGCAAACGGCGGAGCAGCTCCTCGCGCTGGCTTTTAGTATCTAGGCTTTGAAAGAGGGCATCCGATTCCTGCCGCAGAATCCCTTGAAGGAACTGGGCAACATCCGGCGTCTGGGATTTTAGATGGGAACGTACCCGAGGATTAAGAGCTGTCAGCACTTTATACTCCTGCTGGCTGCGGGCGGAGCGCTCTTCCAGCGAACGTGCTTGTTTCTGATACTGCTCGGTTTTCTCTTCCTCTGTTTTCAGGGTGTCTTTTAGCCCTTTGAGATATTTCCGGGCTTCTTTAGCCATACGATTGACTTTCAGCTCTTCTTCATAGCGCTGATTAAATTTATCTTCCTCACCCATGCAGTAATCAATGCGGCCCACTTCCAAGCCGTCCAGGAGAGTTTCAAGCTGATGGCGGGAAAAATCTTTGCAATCATCCCACGTGTTAATTTTTTTCTCCAGCCATTTCTCTTTATAATCGGAAAACCGGGCAGCCGTTTCTTCGCCAAACACATGCTCCAGAATCTGCTCGATACGTGGTGTTGCGGGTGTGCCTTCTTTTCGTGAATCCGTTCCCAGCATGCGCATCCGTTCCGCATTGGTAACACTATACAGCGGCGGAAATTCCGGGAACAGCCCGCCGCCGATCACTACAGAATCAATCTCTCCTGGATAGCCATTCTGCCGCAAATAGGTATTCAGCCCCTCCGCAATCCGCTCATCATACAAACGAGTTCCAAAACCCAGCTCGCCTAAATAGAGGCGTGTTGTGGCCGTGCCTTCGTAGCCCGTCAGTTCCCGAAAGATCTGCAGCAAAGACTTGTTGGCATTTTCTACGAGTACCATCGGATCACCTCACCCCGACCGAATACGTTTTTACGATGAAGCTTCTCAAAAACTTCTTTGAAAAAAAGCATTGTGAACTGTATGATAGAAAACATAAAAAAAGGCGTGAACATCAGCAGGTAAGAAATGGGAAACAATGCGGAACAAGGCTTACCGTAGCCCTGGTGCATCTTCCACCCCCCTATTCAGAATCACCATCTTTCTTAATCCAAAGAAAAGGTGTTTTCCTATATAAACTTTCTGAGAAGGGAGTATATAGGATCGGAGAAATTGAATGTACGATCAATGCTATCCGATGGCTGGCTTGGCCAAGAGGGCGAGGCGAGCTTTGCCATTTGCTTCCCTCCCGTCCATTCCACCACTTTAGATAATTACAGGAAGTATGCTGTGAGATTCATCGCCAGTGGTGGCGAGCCTCGCCGGCCCGCCAGCCATCGGACAATAATCTACTTTTTCGATGGCATCTGATTTTTCCACCCCGTCTGAGGATTCACAAGCTTCTTAAGCTGATTTTTAAATAAAAAAACGTATGTGTGGCATCGCCGGCTACAGCGGAGAACAGCCTGCCGGAGCACTGCTTCTCAATGCCATCAGGCAGCTCGAATACCGCGGCTATGATTCAGTGGGCATCGCTACCGTCCATGAGAAAACGCTGCAGGTCCGCAAAGGCGTCGGCAAAGTCAGCGAGGTGAATGCTGCTTTGCGCTTCTCAGAGATGCTCGGCACCGTAGGCATTTCCCATACCCGCTGGAGCACCCACGGCAAGCCCTGCCAGGAAAATGCCCATCCGTTCGTTGACGAAAAGAAAGAGTTCGCACTGGTGCATAACGGCATCATCGAGAACTATCTGGAGCTGAAAGAACAGCTGCGCAAAGATGGCGTGCATTTCTCTTCGGAAACGGACTCGGAAGTCATCGTGCATCTGATTGCCAAGCACTATCGAGCTCAAAAAACAAATTCCCACGATCTGAAGCATGCCGTCCTGCAAACCCTTCCAGAACTGAATGGAGCATATGCTTTCTGCGTCCTCCATTATGCATCGCAGGAGATCATTGCTGTCAGAAATGGCAGCCCCCTCGTCATCGGCCTGGGAGAACGGGAAAATTTTCTGGCTTCAGATGTTTCCGCGCTCATCCAGCACACCAAGCGCGTCATCTACGTCAACGATTTTGAACTGGCCCGGGTGACGAAAGATGCCGTAGAGCTTTTCTCTTTCCATGGCGAAAAGCGCCCGCTGCAGGTCAAAGAGATAAAATGGGATCTCGAACAGGCCCAGAAGCAGGGATATAAGCATTTCATGCTGAAAGAGATCTTTGAGCAGCCAGAAGTGATTGCCGAAAGCCTGCGCACCCCACCCAGCGCTTTTGCTCCGTTTTTTCCCCTTTCTTTTGCTTCCGAACCATCGACCTTCGCCACCCACTCTGCACGCCGCTATAAGCACATCACGATTGTCGCTTGCGGCACGGCAAGTTATGCCGGGCTGCTGGGGAAATACCTCATCGAAAAAATTACGGCTATTCCCGTCATAAATGAAATTGCATCCGAATTCCGCTATCGGGATCCGCTGCTGGAAAACAATTCGCTCGTCATTGCCATCTCGCAGAGCGGAGAAACAGCTGATACGCTCGCAGCCGTACGGCTGGCCAAAGAGAAGGGAGCGAGAACACTGGGCATCATTAATGTCGTAGATAGCACCATTGCACGCGAAGTTGCTGACGTGCTGTATACGCGAGCCGGGCCGGAAATTGGCGTGGCGTCCACGAAAGCATTTACCGCACAGCTTGTCACCCTCTATCAGCTGGCTTTTGCCTTGGCAGGAAAGCAGCTTCCCAAGCGTACGGAACTTATTGACACCTTGAAGAAAATGCTGGCTTTCAATGAGCAGATCAAGCAGCTTGCTCAGAAATACTATCGCTACCAGAATTTCCTGTACATCGGCAGAAACACCAATTTTCCTCTGGCGATGGAAGGGGCCCTCAAGTTGAAAGAAATCTCCTACATCCATGCCGAAGCGTATCCCGCAGGCGAGCTGAAGCATGGGCCTATTGCCTTAGTTTCCGAAGAAATGCCGACTATCGCCATCTGCCCGCAAGATGCCGTGTACCAGAAAACACTCAGCAACATCGAAGAGATTAAAGCAAGGAATGGTAAAGTCATAGGAATTGGAACGGAAGGCGATGAAACCCTGAAGAAGCTCTGCGATGACGTTATTTTCGTGCCGAAAGTGGACGAGATTTTCTATCCATTAGTTTTAGCGATTCCCCTGCAGCTGTTTGCCTACCATATTGCGGACATTAAAGAGTGCGATGTGGACAAGCCCAGGAATTTGGCGAAGGCCGTGACGGTGGAGTGAAGAAGATAAATAATTTTTGGCGAAAGAGCAAAAGCAAAAAGGCTCATTCTCAAACCATTAGTTGCGCAACCCCAGCTCCTCTTTGATATGCTTTTCGACAACCCGTGACATGTTCAAGCCTTTTTCGTGGGCATAGCGCTTAAATCTCTTTAACAGGAGAGCGTCTATCGTCAGGTTAATCCGTTCCCGATACACCGTCTTCGGAAGCTTCCTTGTTTTATCATATTCTGCCAGGCCCTCGAAGACCCGGGGGTGTTCCTTGATGGCTTTAAGAGCGTACTGTAAAAACTTACGTGATGGCATGTTTGATAAACCTCCCTATCTTGTCGAGATTGGTTATGTTTGCTTTGGTAATGCGCAAGACCACCTGCGCTATTTTATCGGGGTTATAATCATACCCTTGCATATCCAAATAGGCCATAATCACAGCCGCTGCTGTTCTTTTGTTGCCGTCTTCAAAGACATGGTCGACCAGGATGGCCCGCGTGAGCAAGCACATTGTCTTAAACCAGTGCTGAGAACGGTACGTTTGCGCCAGCACAAAATCCAGGCTACTCGGATGCGCGATTCTCCCGTTGCTGAACTGCTGGTTCAACACAATAAGATCTTTCTTTGTCAGCATTTTAATATGTATAAATACGTATATTATTTAAATGTTTCTCATTAAAAAATGAAGGAGGATCTCACAAAAACTACCCCACGACAACAATCCATATAAATCTCCGCCTTCCCCAGCCCCGTATGCGCTACGCCCATCTCGCAGACCTGCACCTTGGCGCCTGGAGAGAGCCCCGGATGCGCGAGCTCTCGACGAAAGCATTTCTGACGGCTATCGATGACTGCCTGCAGAGGGACGTCGACTTTATTCTCTTTGCCGGCGATTTCTTTAATACGTCACTGCCGGGCGTCGATACGCTGAAAATAGTTGCCAAAAAGCTGAAAGAACTGCAGGAAAAGAGCCTGCCGCTCTACTGCATCGCGGGATCGCATGATTTCTCGCCCAGCGGCAAGACCATGCTGGACGTACTGGAAGAAGGCGGCCTGCTGGTCAATGTCTGTAAAGGCAGCGTGGATCCCCAGACCAAAAAGCTGCAGCTCCGCTTTACTATCGACAAAAAAACGGGAGCAAAAATAACCGGCATCTTAGGCCGCCGTGGGCTGCTCGACAAGACCTATTATGAAAACCTCGATCTGGAAATCCTGGAAAAAGAGCCTGGGTACAAGATTTTCCTCTTTCATACGACACTAACAGAGCTGAAGCCAAAGCATCTTGAGCATCTGGAATCGCAGCCTGTTTCTTTCCTGCCCAAAGGCTTTGATTATTATGCAGGAGGGCATGTGCACCACCCCACCAAACTGGAGCAGCCCGGCTACGGCACCCTGACGTACACGGGAGCGCTGTTCCCGAACAGTTTTGCCGAAGTGGAGAAATATGGAAAAGGGGGGTATTTTATCGTCGATGTTCCTCCCGATGGGAAGAGCGAAAAAGAGAGAGCAGCTCTTGAAAGTTCTCAGCAAAACGGGTTACAGCAGGTGGCCTGGATTTCGCTAGAAGTCGTCAAACACGTGCCGCTCATCCTACCCTGCGACGGCAAATCTCCCGACGTTATCTCTTTTGAAATGCTGAATTACTTTGAAAATAAAGAGATTAAAGATGCCTTGCTTACTATCCGCCTCACGGGTAAGCTGGGCAGCGGGAAGATCTCTGACATCAAATTCCGGGACGTTTTCCAACAGCTTACGGAACGAGGCGCATACTGCATTCTTAAAAATACCAGCCAACTGCAGGCAGAATCATTCGAGGAGATTAAGATAAAAGCAGACAATCCCGAAACCATTGAAGAAGAGCTCATCAAAGAGCACCTGCAGCAGATGAAGACATTTGATAGGGAGATGGAATTGCAGCTGACAAAGTCCCTGCTTACGACACTAAACACCGCTAAAAAAGAAGGGGAAACAATCACAGATTTTCAGGGAAGGGTTGAAGGGGAAATGGATAAGCTGCTCCACTAAAGATATAATTGTGTGATATAATCGCTGCCCAAAAGCTTGCTAAGCTTTAAATAATTAAACTCTTTCTTAAAGCACTGAGGTGAGTTTTATGCCTTGTTTCTCCCTAAAGACTTTCCCCACCCACAATAGGACCATCTTTCTCCGTGTCGATTTCAACGTCCCGCTGGAAAAAGGGAAAGTGCTTGACAATACTAAGATAAGAGCGACGCTGCCGACGATCCATTTCCTGCTTCAGCATGGCTGCAAAGTGGTTCTCGCGACGCATCTCGGCAGGCCGCAGGAAAAGCATGCAGCGAAATATACGGAAAAGAGCGCTGCATCTGCAACACTGAGCGTAACGCCCGTCGCCAAAGAACTCCAGCGCCTCTTACCCCATTACAAGATAAAAAAGCTCGATGACTGCATCGGCAAAGGGGTCGCTGCAGCAGTAAGTAAAGGAAAGCCTGGCGATATCTTCTTTCTGGAAAACCTCCGCTTCTACAAAGAAGAGGAAGAAAATGACTTCACTTTTGCCCATGCACTAGCAAGTTTGGCAGATGTGTACGTAAATGATGCCTTCGGCGTAGCACATCGGAAACACGCCTCTGTTCACGCCATAACACAATTCCTGCCGGCAGTGCCTGGTTTCCTCGTCGAGAAAGAAGTTGCCCTGCTCAGCAAAGCGCTCCGGCCGGAACGTCCTGCCGTGTGGATTATCGGCGGGGCAAAATTGAACAAAGTCGAGCTGATCGAGCAAGCCCTGAAGAAAGCAGATAAAGTGCTCATCGGCGGTGCGTTAGCATTTGCCTTCCTGCGCGCTAAGGGGATTCTGATTGGGGTGTCAAAAGTGGACCATGCTTCTATCGTGCAGGCCAAGAAACTCCTGAAAAAGCGGGCGGCAAAAAAAATTGTTCTCCCCCGAGATTTCATTGTCGCAGAAAAATTTTCGCCGCACGCCAAAACACAAATCGTGCCCCATAATAGCGTCGGGACGGCTGAGATCGCTCTGGATATCGGACCGGAAACGATAAAACTCTTCACGCACCACCTCCAGAACTCCCGCACTATTTTCTGGAACGGCCCTCTCGGATACTTTGAATGGAGCAAATTTTCGCGAGGAACCAAAGAGGTTGGAAAAGCTATTGGAAAAGTAAAGGCGACAGCCATCTGCGGCGGCGGGGAAACCAGTGAAGCGGTGCATAAATTCCATCTGGAGCATCATTTCACGCACGTTTCGACGGGAGGCGGAGCAGCCTTAGCTTTCCTGGCGGGGGAGAAACTACCGGCATTGCGGGCGCTGGAAGAAAACTATCGACGTTTTAGGAGGAAAGTTGGGGTGCTGTGAGAGAAAGAAGAGCAAAGGGGAGCGTTCTCTAGAGGAATAATTCTTGAAAGAGTGGAATGAAAACAGTTTAATCACAAAACGTATTCACGAGAGGCAGAAGCAGTCCTCTCTCACCTTCCCGCCACAATCTCAATCACATCCCGATTCTTCAGCACATACTCTTTGCCCACGGTCTTTTTCGTTCGTACGTCCTTGGCACAAATAAAATTTTTGCCTAAATCGGTGTGCAATTTGTATGCAAAATCTAATGCGGTGCTTTTCGGCGGCAATAAGAAACAGTCCGGCAGGCAGCGCCCCTCGGAATCTTCCAGCTTGCTCACGCCGCCGGGAAAGATGGCAACATACCCTAGCAAGGCAAAAACTGCTTCATCGAGCACCTGCTGCCCTCCCGTACTGCCAAAGCGCTCCAAAACATTCTGCTGAATGAACTCCAGCGCTTTCTTCTGCCGGTCATTTAAACGCTCAGGTTTGGGCACGGAAAAGCTCTTTTCTCCCGGCACATAGCTAATCAACTCCGCTTTCGCCGCTTCTTTCAACGCCAGCTCGCTGTCTGCAGAACAAGGAACGATAGCATACCGGGAAAATTTCTGCTGCAGCCGCTGCAGATTCTCCCCAGCAGCCGGCAGATCACTCTTATTCGCCGCAATGATCATCGGCTTGGTCTTCTGCCGCAATATCGTCGCTAGATCGCGAAGCTGCTCACCTGTCCAGTACTGCGGCTTTTCCCGATCCAGCTGCAGCACATTCAGCGCTTCTTCCACCATCGGCTCCGTCACTTTTAATCCCGAAAGCTGCTTCGCCAAGGCCAGATGGATCGGCTGCCGTTCCTGCACGACGGTACGGGCAAACTTCTCCCAGCCTTTCTGCAGAATGCCAGCATACCACAAATCCAATTCCACTTCCAGAAACTCGATATCAAGAGCTGGATCATAACTGCCTGGTTGGATGGGCTCCCCTCTCTCGTTCGTCGAGCCCGCGGCATCGATCACATGAATCAGCACATCGGCCTGCCGCAAATCGTCGAGGAATTGGTTGCCCATGCCTTTGCCTTCATGCGCTCCGGGCACAAGGCCGGCAACATCAATCATCTGCACCGGCACAAAGCGCTTATGGTTCAGGCAATAGCCGGTTCTGGGGTGGCATTGTTTCTGAAATTCTTTGTCAGCACAGTCCACCTTGACAAAGCCGATGCCGGTGTTCGGCTTGATCGTCGCAAAGGGATAATTGGCAATTTCAGCTTCCGCTAACGTCGCCGCTTTAAAGAAAGTGCTTTTTCCCACGTTGGCTTTTCCTACGACACCGATGATCATGAACCAGAACACGGCAACAGAATCTATTTAAAGCTTTCAGGAGCAAAATGAGAGGAGACAATAATTAAAAGGTGCGTAAGCCCATGCTCAAAGCCGAACTCCATACCCATGTCCGTGGCGATCCTATCGATACGTTTATCCGCTATTCTGCCTATGGCCTTATCGATCGAGCTGCTGCGCAAGGCTTTCAGGTGCTCGCTATTACCTGCCATAATTACATCTATCAAGATACCAAAGCAAAAAGCTATGCCCGAAAGAAAGGCATCCTGCTGCTGCAGGGCATGGAAATGACGCTGCAGGGGAAGCACACGCTGATTTATAATATCACGCCTGAACAGGCCGCCACGATAAAGACTTTTGCCGACCTGCAGCGGCTCAGAGAGAAGCATGCAGGGCTGCTGGTTATCGCCCCGCATCCATTTCATTACACGAGCGCCTGCCTTGACGATATCGTTCTCCAATACCCCGGCCTTTTCGATGCCTGGGAATATTCGTTCTTTTACACGCGACTTTTTAACCCGAATCAGAAAACGATGCGCTTTGCAGAAAAGCTGGGAAAGCCGCTCGTCGGCAATTCTGACGTGCACGACTTGAGTGATCTTGGAAGGACCTACACGCTGATTGATGCGGCATGGACGGAAAAGGCAGTTATTGAAGCCATTCGAAAAAAGAAAGTTAAGGTGGCTACTGAGCCGCTTACTCCTGGAGAGATGGCCCGAATTCTGGGGCGGATGGCGTATACGATGCTGCAGCGACGTCTCGGTATTTAGTTAGATGGCTGGCCTGGCCAAAAGGGCGAGGCGAGCTTTATCATCTGAAAGTCTTGCCGTTTGTTCCACCGCTTTCGAAAATTGTCAAGGGTATGCCGCAGGAACTATTGCCAGCGGTGGCGAGCCTCGCCGGCCCGCCAGCCATCGGACAGGCTAAATACCTGTACGCCGTCTAAACCTTTAAATACCTCGTTTTCTTCTCTGAACTCATGCCGAAACAGCCCGTTGCCAACCTTATTACTCTCTTCCCGCAATACAGCCCCATGAAAGTGAAGTACAAAGATGTCTTTGACCTCAAAGCATTTTACGAAAACTTCAAAGAATGGCTTACGGATCAGGGCTGGCATGGAGAGACATATGAAGAGGAAAAAACGGATAAAGAGAGAGTCGATTTCGACCACTGGGAAACACTCTATGCGGAACGCATCGACCGCACCGGGGCAAAAGAGATATGGATCCGCTGGCGACCTGTCAAAGAGCCGGAAAAAGCGCCGTTTTTGAAGTATTACTGGGATATCAATTATCGGGTCATCGGCATGTCTTCGGTCGAAATCGTCAAAGAGGGCCGGAAGATCAAAGCGGATAAAGGAGAGATGGAGATCACTATCCGCGCTTTCATTGAGGAAAAATACAAATCAGAGTTTGAGAAAAAAGCTATCTTGAAACAGGTGAAAGAACTCTTCGCCCAGAAAGTCTACAAGAAAACGCTCGAAGACCGGAAGAAAGAATTGTACCAGGAAACATATGTGTTACAAAACTGGATCAAGCAATGGTTCAAGATGAAACGCTATCTGCCATACGAAGAAGCCAAAGGGTTCTATACGTCGCAGGCTTGGCCATCACATGTGAAAGAATAGGAGATGACAAGAGGAAAGTTTAAAAAAAACAGAAAGAATTACTAAAGAATGTCCGAATACATCCGTTTTGACCTTGCAAATATTGCCCTAGTACTGGGTATTTTAGCTATCATTTTTACAATTATTATGATCTTCTTAGCACTGTTCCGATGAGGAAGCAGAAGATAAGTAATAAAACACTACAGGCAATTTCCTTGCTCATTTCTACACTTGCTTTACTCTACCTCTTATTTACAAACGTCTATTTCAAAACATTTGTACTCAGAGATTGGTTTGTTGTCTTCATTGATCTCGCTGTAAAAACATTTATCGAATATGTTTTGTTGAAGAGACAATCCCCGGAGGAGGATAAAGAGTAGAGAGAAATAACGATAAAGATGAAAGAAAAGGGTTTCCACAACATCTGCACCGGCGGCTGCCAAGGGGTTTCCCCAACGCCCGGAACGTGCCAGGCAAAAGATTGTGCGAAGCACGGAAAGCCGCTGGAACGCTGTAGCTGTCCTGATGGGGAGCACGAAAGAAAGATTTGAAGACGCTCAGAACCTCTTTCTCATAACAAACATTTTAAAATAGGCAGCACACCCCTCTTGCTCAGGCCCCAGTAGCTTAGTGGGAGAGCACCTGACTTGTAAGCATTCCGTCCTATCGGCTGCGTGCCACGGAAGCGCATCACGATATCAGGAGGTCGGGAGCAATGCCGGAAAGCATTCCCGAATTCAAATCTCCCCTGGGGCTGATTTAAATTCATTCTTTCTGACCGATCATCGTGAGGGTGAGCGCAACGAAACCTCACTAGAGAGGATTTGGCCCAACCCCTCAGAGAGCTTAGTTCTTCGAAGCAGGAGGTCAATTTCATTTGTCGTAGGGCTTTATGCCCTACCTGAGCGGATTTGGTTCAATCTTTTGCGAACGCAGTGAGCCAAAAGATTGACCGAAACCTTTAAAAATAAGCCCCCCTTTTCACTTCCTCAACGAAAAAAAAAATAAAAATTCTTGGAGTTCTCTGATGAAAGAACAGCAGCTTAA
>CAZOPZ010000032.1:0-14692 GCA_964582035.1 uncultured Methanosarcinales archaeon
CGATCGAACTGCGTGCCGTGGAGCTGGATCTTCCGGATGAGAATCCGCAGGCCGGTTTCATGCATCAGATAATTTCTCTGCGAGGTCGCCCAATACTTGCGTTTGGTTACAGCAGGATACGTGCCTGTTAAAGCGGCCGTGTCCGTAGCGGTTACCGCCAGAATCCCTCCACGGGAAAGCCTGGCTAAAGCCGCGCTGATAAAAGGGTTGGGCGAGCCAAAAGGATCGAGATCAACGTAATCCAGCCCTTCTTGCTCCAGCAGGAATAGATTGGCGTCTTTATTCGAAGCATGAACCGGAGCCTTTTGCAGCTTATTTTTTCTGAGGTTATTTTCAAAATTCTTCAGGAAATTCTCTTTTAGGTCATTAACCAGAATCTTCTGTATTTTTCCGCGTTTCAGCTCTTTCAGAAAGCGCAGCGCTCGGATGCCGGTGCCGGCCAGAGGATCGGCGATAACCATATCCCGCTTCGGAAAAACGTTGAGAAACAGGATGGTCAGATTCCGCTGCGAGGCCATGACCGGATTGTAAAATATGTCCATCTTCTTGTGGACGGCGCGCTGCTGTGCAGGAAGATCGAGAACGGCGGAGTGTTCGGTGAGGGGTGGCATGGAAAGAAAGAAAAGAAAGAGGATTTAAAGATGTTTGGGCGGGGAAAGAGAAAATAAACCGCTAATAACAGCGGCAGCTTAAGGGGTTACTCCCATCGTCCCAAATGCAGTCCACAGGTTCCCAATGATGACGTTCATACCGGTTCCCATCTGCTTCAACTACGATCTCGGAGATGCTAAAATAAGCGTCGACGCATACTCTTCCTACATCAGAACAAATAGTATTGCAACTCTTTAACTCAGGATTTTGTGGTAAGCCGTATACGGCTGCTTTATTAAGACGGCTCAAAGAGACAGAATCACTGGGCAATTGAATCGTCCTCTCGCTCGGTAATCGAAACGCCTCCCCCGCCACCGCCTCTTCTGACGAAGGCCGGAAATCCAAAACTAATACCACTACAGCCACCACAGCCACCAGCACGACGATGACCAGATAGGGCATATGACTTTTTTCTGCCATGTTTTACACCTCTTTTCTTTGCATTATGATTAATTTGAAATAGAAATTACTTTCTTGTTTAAATAATCTCCCCCCCCCCCTCAGGAGTAGTGACTGCTTGCGGGACGATGATTGCCAAAATATTTCTATTAGCAATAGACAATAATCTCTATTAGTAATAGAAATATTTAAAAAGGAGAGTGGCTTTCCGCTGCCCGATGATAAGTGAAAAAGACTTGCAAGAGATTATCCGGCTGCAAAAGATCTGGATACAGGGGTTGGAGCAAGGAATCCCTAGGGAGGTAGTTCAGGATGCCCCTGGCCTTCCCATTCATTTCGCTTTTATCGTCTTAGGCGTAAGAAGGAGCGGCAAGAGCACGCTGCTTCGGCAAATCTTGGGCAAACAAAAAAGATTCTATTATCTCAATCTGGAAGACCCGCGCCTAATTTCTTTCAGCGCGAGCGACTTTCTGCGGGCAGAAAGAATTTTTAAACAAGACACAGGAAGTAGCGGCGTTTATTTTTTTGACGAGATCCAGAACGTTGAGAAATGGGAAAGCTTCATTCGCTATCTTGTAGATAATGGAGAAAAAGTAGTCTTGACCGGATCGAATGCTTCTCTCTTAAGCCGAGAATTGGGAACTAAGCTGACCGGGAGGCATATGGATGTTGAATTGTTTCCTTTCTCTTATACGGAATTTCTCACTTTCTTTAAAATGCAAGCATCGCCGCAATCTTATGAGCGCTTTCTTTTTATGGGGGGATTTCCAGAATTTTTGAAACAGGAAAATCCTGCGATTCTCAACGAGCTCCTCAATGACATTCTCATGCGGGATATTGTCACTCGTTTTGGCATTAGAAATTCAGCCCTTCTCAAGAAGATAGCTATCTACCTTTTGAGTCATGTGGGCAAGGAATTTTCGTTCAATTCCATTAAAAATATGTTTCAAGTGAAATCCGTTCAAACAGTGATTGATTATGCCTCCTATTTTGAAGATTCCTATCTCCTCTTTATTGTCTCTAAGTTTAGCTATTCCTATAAAAAACAGCAAATATATCCAAAAAAAGTGTATTCTATCGATACCGGCTTGTCGAACGCAAATTCCATTTCTTTCTCAAAAGACCGGGGAAAAATGCTTGAAAATAGCGTGTTTTTGCATCTTAAGAAGAGGTATCCGGAAATTTTTTATTTTCAAGATGAAAATGAATGTGATTTTATCGTAAAAGAAAAAGAGAAAGTCCTTCGAGCTATCCAAGTCTGTTGGGAATTACATGAAGAGAACCGGGAGAGAGAACTGAACGGCTTACAAGAAGCCATGGGCCAGTTCAAATTGAGCGAAGGCCTTATTGTAACTTTCAATCAGGAAGATACTTTTGAAGTGGGTGGTAAAAAAATAAAAGTCCTGCCAGCCTGGAAATGGATGTCAAAAAAAGAAAAGAGTATGAAATGATGAAAGAAACGATAGAACTATTGCAAGACTCGGAGATTATGGGGCAGATTCTGGAAAGCGAACAAAATATTCAAGCAGGAAAAATTAAAAAGTTTGAATATTAGTACATAGTGTGCGAGCCAACAGCTTCTACAATTATTTTTTCTTTGCATCGGCAATACTATAAATTATCCTAATATTTTATCCCGACCAGCAGCTCCACTTCCCGGAAAGCCTTCGAGAGAAAAAATCTCAATCATAAAAACACGAACAGAGCCGTCTAAACCTTTAAAAATAACTCTTCTCTCGGACCCTCATGCCTATCCGCCGGCCCATAATTACCGTACTCGGACATGTCGATCATGGCAAAAGCAGCATCCTCGATAAGATCAGAGGCACGGCTGTCGTCGCGAGAGAAGCCGGCGGCATTACCCAAGCCATCGGCTGCAGCATCGTGCCCCTGAGCACCGCCGAAAAGATCTGCGGCCAACTGCTCAGCGCCATCAAATCTTCCCTCACCATCCCCGGCCTGCTGTTCATCGATTCGCCCGGCCATGCGGCTTTTACGTCGCTGAGAAAGCGCGGCGGCAGCCTAGCGGATATTGCCATCCTGGTCGTCGATATTAACGAAGGCTTCAAGCCCCAGACGGTGGAATCCTTAGAAATCCTGAAAGCGAACCGCGTGCCTTTTGTGGTCGCTGCGAACAAGATCGACCTGATTCCCGGCTGGCAGTATGACGAAAAGCAGTTCCTGCTGCCTAATATCACTGCGCTCGACTACAAAATACAGGGAGAGTTCGAAAAGCGCCTGTACGAATTAGTTGCCCAATTCCAGGAACACAGCATGCCGGCTGAGCGCTTTGACCGGATCCAAGACTACACCAAACAAGCGGCCATCATTCCGGTTTCCGCCAAGACCGGCCAGGGCATCCCCGAGTTGCTGATGGTTCTCACCGGATTAGCCCAGAAATATCTGGAGCAGCAGCTGAAAATAGAGGTGCAAGGCCCCGCCAAAGGCACGATCCTCGAAATCAAAGAAGAAAAAGGCCTGGGAACGACCATTGATGCCATCATCTACGACGGGCACTTGCGTGTGAATGATATGCTCATTATCGGTGGTATTGAAGCGCCGCTCACCGTCAAAATACGGGCGTTGTTGGAGCCCAAAGACCTGGTAGAAATGCGGGAAAAGAAGAGCGCTTTTCGCAATGTGAAAGAAGTCTTTGCCGCCACTGGCGTGAAGATCGCCGCGCCGGGATTAGAGACAGCGATGGCGGGCATGCCGCTGCGCAGTTCTTCCGGCAAAACCGAAGAGATCGAACAGTTCAAGAAAGAGGTGCAGGAAGAGATCGGCGAGGTGCTGCTCGAGGAAAGCGGCGAGGAGGGCGTGCTCATCAAAGCAGATACGCTCGGCGGCTTAGAAGCTTTGCAAAAGCTCCTGAGAGATAAAAAGATCCCAATCTCTTCTGCTTCTCTGGGCAGTGTAACCAAAAAAGACCTTTCCAAATTGGAGACGCTCAAAGAGAAAAACGAACAGCAGGGAGTGTTGCTGGGCTTTAATATCAGCATGCCGGCCGATATTGAAGCGCTGGCCAAAGAGAAAAAGCTCAAGATCATCTTGCATGATGTCATTTACCAGCTCATTGATGATTATGAAGCGTTTACTGTGGGATTGAAAAAAGAGATAGAGCTGCGGGAACTGGCTTCATTGGTGCGGCCCTGCAAATTTATCCTGCTGAAAGGCTACGTGTTCCGGCAGAATAATCCGGCCATTGCCGGCATCGAGATAGAGGTGGGCAGCCTGAAAGCTGGCGACCCCCTTATGAACCGGGAAGGAAAACGATTAAGCACGGTAAAAAGCATGAAAGATGGAGAGGAAAATGTGACGAAAGCAGAGCAGGGAAAACGGGTAGCGTTAGCGATGGACGGGGTAACGATCGGAAGGCAGGTGCAGGAAGGCGATGTCCTCTATACAGATATTCCCGAAGCGGACTTCCAGAAGCTGAAAGAGCTGAAACCATATTTATCGACACTGGAGCTGGGCGTGCTGAAAGAGATTGCCGATATCAAACGAAAAGAAAATCCCGTGTGGGGGGTGTAGGACATGCAAAAATATATGTTTCTGAACACCCGGGAATTGAAAGCTTTCCGCGAACAGCTCGTCGAGTCGTTCGGGCATTTCCCAGAAAAAGAGTATGCATATGTGCAGAGCGAAAAAGGGAAGATTTTTCTGATCAGCAAAGATCTTTCTCGGATAGCTGTAGAAAAATTGCGGGTAGACCGCATCGGCTTCTATTTTGCCGAGATATATAACCGGCAAGTGCGCCTCAGCAAAGAGGGCGCGCAGCTGCTCTTTCTGGACGCGCAGAAGAAGAGAAAGAAACTGAAGAATGTGGTTCTTTTGGCCGCAGAAGAGGTGCAGCAATACTTTGCAGGCAGAACCCTGGAACGGGATCTGCCAGGAGAAACGCGCTTTGTGGTGCTGCAGTATGGGCGGGAGGTGCTGGGCTGTGCGCTGTATAAAGAAAAGAGAATACATAATTACTTGCCAAAAGAATATCGCCGGGAAGTGATTCTGTGAGAAATTAAATTGAGCAAAAACTTTAGTTCAATGCCTTCTTTGCTGCCTGTAGGTATTTCCTTACTTTTTCGATATTAAAGACGTCCATCCCCCAATGTTCGTCGCTGACTTTGTCTCTTAATTTTCCTTCTGCGCAGATGCTAAAATCTTTTGTTTGGATTTTATCAATGACTTGGCTTAAAACGACTTCGACAGTATCTCCATCAAAACCTCCCGCAAAAACAATCCCGTAATCGGGCCTTTTGTCTTTAATTCTTAAATAAAGAGAAGTAGAATCATCAATATCAAACGTGTCTCCTCTTCCTCGGGAGGGATCAATTAAAACATAATCCAAACAATCGCCATAAGATACAACTTTATCAAGAACCTGATCCAAGTCCATTCCCCGATAATCGACTTGCAAGCTGATTCTTAATGCACCAAACCTTTCTTTAATCCTTTCCAGTTGGGATACATCAGGAAATGGTGCATTAATCTGGACTAATTTACACCGGTCATGAATGCTTTCAAAGGCACGTGATACCTGCTCAAACAGAGTATCAAGATTTTTGGTGTTATAATGGATAACCGGCATCGCTTTTCCGTTTATTATCTCCAATAAAGAAGGAACTTCTGCGAACGGAGCAAACCGGAGATTTCTTTGCTTGATTCTTTGTAATGTTTTTTCGGAAATCTGGATTCCAATGACTGGGGTATATTCTTGACCTAAAGAATACCCTGCTTTTTGAAACTCACCCAGTATTTCAGTAACTTCTTGAGCATCTTTACCGGCGGTCACACTGATATAGTTTTTATGAGCCATAAATCCTCCAATAGTAAAGGAGAGAAAAAAGATCTTTATCGTAATACATCCTCAATCGGTTTCTTGCCTTTGAGCTGCTTGGCCTGAACTGCTTGCGCGGACTTCATCAGGTCCACGCCGAGGTTCTTCAGCTCTTTGACATGCATCTGCATGAGCTGCTCGACGATCTGCAGGATCCGCAGCAATTCTTCCCGCTCTTTGGAGAGCGTTGCCAAGGAACCTTTATGGAAACCAATCCGCTCTTCTTTGGAGGCTTGAGGTTGTTGCGGCGTTGCTTCAGTTTTGGCCATGAACTAAGAAAAGAGGAGCAGCTTTTATTAAGCTTTTGGTGCGTTTTCAAGAAAAGTTTAAAATGCTCGAGAACTATCCGGTAACCCATGGCTTTTTTCGATAAATTCAAGTTCTGGAAGAAAGAAGACGAATTTGACAAGATGGCGGAGAAAGAATTGCGGGTCGAAAGCACGTTTGCCCGCGATGACCTGGGCTTGCGGGAGAAATCTCCGTTCGGTGAAGAGCCCTCAGCGTTCGGCGCTCCGGAAACAGCGGTATCACCTTCTTTAGCACCTGCTCCTCGTGCCGGCTCTGGAGAGCATGACCGGGAGCTGGAGCTCATCAACAGCAAGCTGGATACCATCAAAGCGCTCATGGCATCGCTCGACCAGCGGTTGGCGAGTCTGGAGCGTTCCCTCAGCAAAGAAGAGAAGCCGAAATTATGGTAGAGAAGATGGCAAAGAGATTTCTCCTGCTCTTCTGGAGTGTTGCGGTTTTTGTTCTTTTTCTTGACCAACTGACGAAGTGGCTCATCGCCGAGTTCCGGCCGGACTGGCAAGGGGGTGTTTTACGCGTTCATCTCGTGGCGAATACCGGTGCAGGCTTTGGCATCCTGCCAGGCTGGACGCTCATCCTCACTATCATTTCCTTCCTGGTGGCGCTGGCAGTGCTGTTCTTCTATCCAAAAATAGAGAAGGAGAAAATGCCGCAGATCCTCTTCGCCCTCTTTCTGGGCGGTGTTCTGGGCAACGGTATGGACCGCCTGTTTCTTGGCGCCGTCAGAGACTTTATCGACCTCAGCTTCTGGCCAGCATTTAATGTGGCGGATGCGGCTTTGTCCGTGGCGGTGGTGGGGCTGGTATGGTGGTATGGGAGGAAGTGAAGAGAACTTTATTCCACACACCCGTGCGCCTTAAATCCTTTCTCGATGGCTTCTTCTTTGCCAGCAAACCATACCCGCCCGTTGCGGGAGATCTTCCGCGCCCATTCGCATTTTGGCGCATGATAGACGGTTCCGCGGCTACTCGCCACATATTTTCCCGGCGTGTGCTTTACTTCGGCCGTTGTTTCTTTTTGCGGCGGAGCAGTTTTCGTCGTTTCAGCTTTTCCCAAAGCATCTTTGGCCTCATTCTTTCCCGCACTTTTAGGAGGCTGTTCCGGGAAAGCACGCTGCTCCTGGCTTTTCGGAACGCTCATGACGCTCAGCAAGAAGCCCAGCGCAGCCAGCAGGAGCAGCGTCATATAGAGCGAGCCAAAAAAGTACCAGATCGCGACAACATTGCCCATCGAGAGAACGAAGAAAAAGAAGAAGCTGCGCTCGCCCCACGCTTTGCCGTAGCCAGCACAGCCAACAAGCATCAGCAGCGAAAGCACTACCAATCCTGCTAATTCATAGGAAAAAGCTTGCGGACTCAGGAGCAATAAAAACCGGGCAAATCCCGCCAAGAGCGCTACAAAGAGAATACCATACACTACCAATTTTCCACGGCTGGCGGTCATGCTGAAACTGCAGGGAGAAAATCGTATTTAAGTATTTCTATTCTTGAGTGGTATACACGAGTTCAAAACTCTTCCTCGATATTCTTCAGATAGCCTTTCTTCTTCAAGAATTCCACTTCGACCTTGCTGCGATATTTGTGCACAACATCGCCTTTTTCCTCGCCGCCCAGTTCCCAAGGCTCGACGATGACCACATCTTTTTCCCGTACCCACAATCCCCGGCGCAATCTGCCCGGTATTCGGCAAATGCGCTCTTTGCCATCCAAGCAGCGCACGCGCATGCGGCTGCCGCCTAACCGCTGGTCTACAATGCCCAGAACTTCTTTGCCTCGGGGGATTCTTACCCGTATCAGCTGCTGTTCTTCGGTTTCCTGTTGCGGCATGAGCTCTTCAAGATGAGGCACCTTTATAAACGTTTGTGGTGGGGGCAAGAAAAACATATAAAGCGCTGCTCCCCGTCACGAAAAAAAAGAGGCAAATAAGTGTGGCAAAGCGCGTCGAATCCCCATCTTCTATAAACACGTTCAAGCAGTGCAAGCGCAAGTATTACTACCAGTATATCGCCAAGCTGCCGACGCTGCCTAATGTCCATCAGGTGCGGGGCACGATCGCGCACAGCACGCTGGAAGAGTTTTACAATACCGATGTGCATTCCCTTCTTTCTGAGAACTATGCGGCAGCGCTGCGCAGCACCATCCAAGAGCTCTTCTTCACGAGCTGGAAAAAAGCGCAGTTGCAGCTGCGCGAACTGCACCTCAGCCCGGACCAAGAGCGCTTCTATTTTGAAGAGACGCTGCTGATGCTCATGAACTGGACGAACCAGCATCTGGAGCGGCTCGAAGGAGTCATGAAAGCAAAAAAAATCTCTTTCCCAGAAGCCTTCCGCTACTTAACGCCGATCCGGGAAGAGGAATATATCTCCGACCATTATGCGGTGCGGGGATTTATCGATGCCATCCACCAGCTCGATGATGAGATCCACCTTATCGACTATAAAACCAATGCCACGTTTGAGATAAAAGATAGCATCCGGCTGCAGCTGGCCATCTACAGTTTATTGTATTTTGAAAAGCACGGCAAGCTGCCGTCGAAAGTGGGCATCTTCTTCCTGCGGCACAAGTTGAAGTTAATGAATGTAGATGACGAGTTGCTGAATTTGGCAAAGCAAGAAATTGAGCTGGTCCATCAGCACACGTCGCAGACGGAAGCCCTTGCTGATTACCCGCGCTGTACCGGGCCGTTATGCAAATGGAGCACCGGAAAATGCGATTTCTACGATGTGTGTAAGCCGTTCCACAATGGGGGAAGGGGCTGAGAATAATACAAAAGATCAATCATAAGAACCCGCGGCAAAGAATCTCTGCTACCCGCCCGTCGCCAAAAAGCTCATCTGGATGATCTTCTGATAAATCTCGATATTATCGAGGACAAAGGTTTCGACTACTGCCCCGAGCAGCAAAAAGAACAAGGCAAAGAGGAAGAGATACAGATTGAACGTAAACACCTCAAAAAAGCGGCTCGAAGCAAATTCTTCCAGCAGCACGTCTTTGGAGATGATCGAGCCGGAAATCGCGGCCAGGAAATAAGACAGGCCTTCGATGATCATGTGCGGAAAGACAATGAGCATAATCATCGCAAAGAAAAAGAAAGGGCTCTGGCCGGCAAAGAGCGCGGCATTTTTCGCCGTCAAGCCAAAGATCGTGCCCCACACCGACGCATTCCAAGTGATAAGCAGGATCGCCCCATCGCCCGTGAGGAGCGCTAAAACAAAGCAGGCGACCAGCACCATGAAATTATTGCTCAGCAGGCTGAAAAAAAGGTCGCTGGAAAACGTGGCAATGGCCGAGCCGGCAAATCCCTGCCCGAAGCGGATCTCCAGCTGCTCACGGAAAAGAGTATTGGTCTGCAGGCTGGGCAGCAGGATGGTCCCTAGGGAATAGACGAGCAGGATGCCCAGGAACAAAAACACATAAATGCGGACGACCTCTACATCGTCCCGCCACAAGCTGCGCAGATAGGTCTGCTGCTCGATCCGCTGCCGGCGCAATTGGATATCAAAAATTTTGTAGAGCTCGGGCAGCAGCAGCAAGGATGTGAACGCTACGGCGACCAAAGCCGGATCGCCCGGAAAAAGCACCGAGGCGATAAGGATGCCGATGACCGAATAGATAACCCCCAGAATGAACGCATAGCGGCCTTTACTTTTCAGCCAATCTTCGGGAAAGACGTGTTCTAAAACCATCGCTCAGCCTCTTTGGAAAAAGAAGGCGATAATTATTTAAATAACTTCCGTTAGAAAGATAACTGCCATAAGGAAGAATGATAATCAGAAAAATGATGTTTCTCGTAAAAATGGTAGAAAATTAAAGATTGAGAATAAGACGGAAAATTCCCGAGAAATCCATGATAACAAACCATATTAAAACGGTACTGCTCTTAGGCGGGCTGACGGGGCTGCTGCTCTTCATCGGGGCAGCGATCGGCGGGCAGCAGGGGCTGCTCATCGGCCTGGTTCTTGCCGGAGCCATGAACTTCTTCTCCTATTGGTTCTCTGACAAGATTGTCCTGTTTATCTACCGGGCAAAAGAAGCGGATAAGAAACAGTATGCGTCACTGTATGCGCTCATCAAGGAAATTACTAAAAATGCAGAACTGCCCATGCCGCGAGTATTCATCGTCACTACGCCACAGGCCAATGCTTTTGCTACCGGGAGAAACCCGAAGCATGCCGCGGTTGCCGTAACCACCGGCATTCTGCAGCTCCTCAACGAGAAAGAGCTCAAAGGCGTTCTGGCGCACGAAGTCGGGCACATCAAGAACCGCGATATCTTGATATCTTCCGTTGCCGCGATGATGGCCGGCGTTATCTCCTATATTGCCATGATCGCCCGCTGGGGAGCGATTTTCGGCGGCCTGGGCGGCAGGGATGAGCAAGGCAGGGGCGTGAACATCATGGAGCTCCTGGTGCTCTCTATCATTGCCCCACTCATGGCCATGATCATTCAATTAGCCATTTCAAGAAGCCGGGAATACTTGGCTGATGAAACCGGAGCGCGCTTCTGCAAGGATCCGGAAGGCTTAGCGACGGCGTTAGAAAAGATTCATAGCAATGTGGCGCATCATCCGTTCCAGGCCGTGGGAACGACGGAAGCCACGGCGCATCTGTTTATCCACAACCCGTTCACGGCCAAGGGGCTGGTTAGCCTGTTCTCCACGCATCCGCCGGTGGAAGAAAGGGTGAAGAGATTGCGGGCGATGCGTCTCTAAAAATAGTTGGGAACCTTTTTAAAATACCTTCTTTTTTAACTCTTAGAGCCTTAAGTCCCAGCGTTGCATCTCCCTTGGGATGATCATGACCTTGGGCTGTTAAACGCTGGGCTCACTTTCTTATCATGGCCAAGAAAAAGAGGAAAGTCCGGGTTCATCGAACACCGGAGCAGCAACCGCGAATATTCTTGCCTTTGCCCCAAGAGTTCCAGGATGCGATGGGCCGATTGGACGGCAAAAAGCTTTCTCTCGACGAGGTGCTTGCGCAGCTGCGCCCTCTGGCAGAACAGTATGCCGGGAAAATTGACGTAGTGGAGCCCCGGGAAGGTTCGATCCGCTTCGAGTATCAGAACGGCGGCTTTCGGTGCCGGTATGAGCTGTTCAGGTATGAGTAGAAAAATTCTGATTTCAGAAAAAGATCAATCTAACTTGTAAACTACAAAAAACGGTAGCTTATCCATATCGTTATAGTGGAACATTTTGTAATTTGCCCGACGTGCAGTAGGGGATAGCTGATATTTTTTCAAATTTATTTTTGGAATAAAAGGGTAAAAACGTATCTCTTGCATTTGCTTACCCCCCCTCTTCCCACTTAAAGTTTACGAAGAGTGGCGGGATCATATAGCCAGACTTTAGAACTTTTTCCATGATTTCCCAACCAGCACCAAAAAACATTTTTTGGGGTTTAGAACTGATGGTTTTCACTTGTGCTCGAAAGGAACATCCTGAGCACTGCACGTCAAAAAGAGGATAGTTTCGTGGCAGAAGCATCAACAATTTTTTACAATTTGGACAAGCTATTGTTCTAACAATTTCCTGTTCGCCTTCTATGCCTGTTTTTTTATTGTGCACCATAGATTAATTGACCTACAACTCCTTCAGCTTCTCCAACCCCTTCAGCAAGAACTCCTTTTTCTCCGGCATCGCTACCGGTGCACTGCCCCCATGCCAGCTTATCCTCGGCCGGATCTGCACCGGAAAGAGCCGTTCATTGGTATCGTCAAAGATGATGGCTGCGCCCATCACCCGGGGCAAGGTATTCAGCTCCTCTTCCAGCCCCCTCCGCATGTAGCTCTGCAAAAGCTGCCCCAAAGCATCGACATCTATCTTGGCCGTCAAGCGATGAGCAATAACCGCATCGGCCTGCGTGATGACGTCCGTATGAATTTTACCGGGCTGCTGCGATGCCAAGATTAAGGAAATTCCTGGCTGGCGGCCTTCGCGCAACAACGTGATCAATGCATCCGTAGCTGCCGTTTTTCCATCGCTGGGCAACAATTCATGCGCTTCATCAAGACCAATCCACACTAAGGGCTCTTCCAGCTTCCCTTCTTTCTCTTTGCGGAAATAATGCATCGCCGCATCCACCGTCTTGAATTCCTCGGTTTTTCGCGCCAGCAGGCGCTGGTTGAAAAGCGTCCGGGAAATCAGCCCCACCACGAGCGCTTTGATCTGCCAGCCAGACGCCATCGTCGCATAGGGGCTGAGATCCAGCACGGTCACTTGCCCCGCAGAAACGATATTTTTCAACGGCGTGCCTTCTCGGGCAAAAATCTCCCAGCCCTGCGCTTTCCGCAGCTCATTGCTGAGAATATTCCGGGTGACACCATCGCTTTCGGTATCTTTTCTCACAGCTGAAACGAGATCATCCAATTCATACCCTTCGCCTTGCTTCGCAAAATCCTGCACCAGGCGGGTGAGCAGCACTCCCGCAGCAGAATCGGGATCGATGCGGAACGTCGTGCACCAGTCTTCGGCCGTAACGTCCAAAGGCCGTATCCCAAACGGGAGATCTACCGGAAGGCCTTCTTCCTGAAAACGGCGATAAAAGCCGGAAGGGGTGAAGATTTTCACGGCAAGCGCCCGAGGCTCCAAACCCCACTGCCGCAGCAGTTCGGCATCCTGAAAATTGGGATACTTCATCGTCCAATAAATGCCCATGGTGTCGAGCAGGAGAATGGAAAGGTTCTGCTTGATCTCTGACGGAAGATCCGCTAAGCCTTCGGCAATGACACCCAGCGAGTAAGAATTATGGACTACAATGTCATTGGCAATAAAGTTATGAGTCTCTGGGACAGTCAGATCATAGACTTCAAAATTTCCTTCTAAGTATCGTATGGAAATAATTTCATCCCAAAAAAGATCGGAGGTTGCAAAAAGCGCTAAAAGATCTGATTCGTCAGCTTTGGCTATCTGCAAAAGTTTCTGGCGAGAGGGGGAATAATGTGTACTTTCTCTCGCCGCTTTTGGATGAGCATATCCTATTTTTCTTCCAATCTCAGCCCAATTTTCCGGCCGGTAAACCTGCCAAATCTCTCGAGGGATCGTGTCGAGATTTGGATTACGAACTATTTTAATAGCCTCTTGTATGGCTATCGCTGCCCGCTCTTCTTTTTTTCCGTAAAAGCCGATTTCTTGCAAGAACTTTTCAACGCTTTCGCCATAGATCTCCAGTTCATTACTTTCAAATTTTTTCAATTCTCTTTTGATCAATTTCTTCCGTACTCTAGAGATAATGCCAAATCGTAAGAGGAGATGCTGTACTTGAAAGATTAATTCCGGAGAAGAAGAACAATAGCTGATAAACCAGTGCTGGGATTTTTTATAGATAGTCCCGTCACAGGAAAACAGCCGATTTAAGAATAAGCTCAGCTGGTGCTTTGGCACCATAAAAATTTCCCGAGGGATAAACTTTTCCAATGACGATTTGCCGTAGAGACCAAAACGTTCAAACCAATTGCGGATGGAAGAATGATCAAATAGGGGACCAGAGATAAATTGCCCCATTTCATTTCGTTGACTGAGCTGTTTCAGCTTTTTTTTTATTTGACTGACCCTGAAACAAGCGTCATGGCTATGCCGATCAACACGCAGATTTTTATCAAACTCCAAAACACTTTGTTTAAATTCATTAATTATTTTTTCATCAGCGTTAGAAAAGAGGACAAATCTATTGCCGAGGTGACCTTCTGCTATGAGGTAAGCAAGTAACTTTACTTCACATTCTTTGAGCATACGATCGCCAAAAACATCTAATTTTCGGGGGGTGGCAATTCTGGACCCCAACATCAGTTTTTCGGTAGGCGCCCACCCTTTCACAGTCAAAAGAGGATGTTCTGGCGTAAGCTTCAGCGTCTTTCCTGTTCGCAGCTTAATTTCTACCAATCGGTTCACAGAGCGTTTGTAAAAAGAAGTTTTTATCCCCTCTCTGATCTTGAGACGGCTATCCACCGTAAAAATATTCTTGACATCACTATCTAGCTCTTTAATCTTCGCTTGCGAACCATCACTTAAGGTAATTATCGTATCTCCATGTAAGCACTTTCCGCTCCCCCTCTTTCCGACGACAAAAACCACATGAGAGCCTGCCACATCGAGATAGACGGGATTCGATAAAGAAGTGGTCTGCCCCATCTGGATATACTGCTTGCCGAGAAAAACGGTGCCCTCTTTGCCGTACTTTTCGACATCTTTCTTGCTTCTGCCGATGATCACCTCGAAAGCCATGAAATAAAAAGAAGAAAAGAAGGCATAAAAAGGTATCGGGGAAAAGTATATCTTAAGTCAAGTCTGCCCGCTTGGCCAAGAGGCGAGCTCGGAACGGCTATTGTTCAAAAGGAACACATTGTTCTGTTCTCTTCAACGAGAAAAGTTTGTCGTGGGGTTGAGTAGAGTGAAACCCCACTAGAGTGGATTTAGATCCAAGCGTTTGCCGAGCGAAGCGAGCGCAAAAGCTTGCGAGCGGCCTGCGGGCAGACTTAAGTACGTACGGGGAAAAATCCCCTGATACCC
>CAZOPZ010000033.1:0-14121 GCA_964582035.1 uncultured Methanosarcinales archaeon
GGCGATGATAGTGATGACGACTCTGATGACGATGACGATTCGAATGATGATGACGGCGATGACTTCGATGATGAATCGTGATTCTTAACGCATTAAAAATAATTTTTTTCTTTTTCTCTTTTTTTTTCTTTGCTCCTCCAAGAAAGGCTCTTTCCCGTGATGCTGAGAATTTCTTACTCTTCTGTTCTCCGTTGCAACAACAGGCGGAGCTGGTCGAGAATATAAGGCAGAATAAATGCCACGCCAAAAATCAGGCTGATGGCCAAAGGGTCATGCGGCGCATTTTGCACCGGTAAGTCCGCCCTAAAGCGGTTGGCAACAAAAACCATCACGGCAACGTTTGCAAAAGCGATCAGGGGGACCAGCACACTGGCCCATCGCTGATGCTTCTTCTCGAGATACCCGATATCCGCAATGAGAAAATTGTAGAGGAATCCCACCATGCCGGCGAGAAGGACAATGATGCCGTACAAAGTCCAGTGGTTTAAGACGACGAGAAAAGGGATCAACACCAGCGTCACCACCAGGTTGGCAAAAACAATGACCAGCAAGGCGCTCCAGAAGACAATTTTCGAAAAGAATACGTCACGCTCTTTGGCATGCTCAAGGACGGCTTCCGCTCGTTTTATCTCTATCGGAGTCCAGCCTTTTTCTTGCAGCATTTTTTTTCTTGGGTAGGGCATGGTTTTATCTCTTTGTTAAGCAAAGATATTCCGCAATCTTCCGGAATTGACGGGCTGCCTGGCAGCGGGGATACGCATACGGAAGCGGCAGGCTCCGGTGCGCAGCTTTGCGTATTTTTTGGTTATACTTTATTTTTGCCAAAAGAGGATGCCCCAAGACAGATTCGACTTCTTCTTTTTTCAGCTCATTTCTGCCGTGCACCATATTGGCCACAATGCCTGCAACGATCAGCTCTTGCTCTTCTGCAGCCTGCAAAGTTTTCAAGGCATCTATGACTGCGCTCAGCGTCGGGGCTGTAACTAAGAGCATTTCTTCACAGTGCTTAAGAACTTGCTGCGTTTCATACCCCAGGCCGCTGGGCGCATCGACGATGATAAAATCAGCAAGGCCATCCAGATGCTCGAACAGCTCTCCCAGCGATTCGGGATTGGTTTTCTGGAACTCTTCATATGATGGGGAAGCGGGAATGAACGAAAGGCCGCTTTCGTGGAGATAAGTTATTTCCTGCAGGGATTTTTCTTTGCGCAGAAAGGCATTCAGGCTTCCTTGGGGATTCAGGACGCCCAGATGCAGCCCGACGTGCGGGGTGACGAGATTTCCATCAACGAGAATGACCCTGCGATGCTGGTCAAAAAGCGCTTGGGCCAGGGAAATGGCTACTGTCGTCTTGCCTACACCACCTTTTCCCGACGCCACAGCAACGAATTTGGTCATGGATCCTCTTTTTGGCTTGAGATAATAAAATGGATAATAAAATAGGACTATTTAATGGTTTCTTCATCGATCTTTACCGGCGGTGTCATCAAAAAGTCCCCTTCGCTTTCGGAAGCGTTTTACTAACAATGTTGCTACTTAAGAACGATAAATTTATAAACGTTCCCCATTTATTACTGTTATGGGCGCAGCTAGTCTAGCAGAATATCTGGAAGAGTTCAAAGAAGAAAAAGAAAGAGTAGACAGGATTCTCCTTTCTGAGGGCGGGGTATTCCCCAATGATGGGAGAATCGATATTGAAGTTAAAGAATTGATCTCCACGCTGAATAGACTCCCTTTTGTATACAGCTGGACTTCTTGTTCCGGGCATTTCAGAACGAGAGAAGATATTTTCCAAAAAGTAGGGACTAGAGACAAAAAACTCTTAATCTTACCACCCGAAGGATATGGATTCTATTTTGATGGCTATTTAGGATTGCAATTTAGGCCATCTTTTTCTACGCCGGCGTGCATTTCTGCCATAGAGCGAGTTGTTGAAAAATATTCTGCAGCAGTCATTAAGAATTATTTTTCCAATTATAACCAAACAGCCGGCCCTTGGGATGACGCAGGGGGGCCGAGATTTGAAATACGGTTTGATACTCTTCAGAAATGCCGTCCTGCCGTTATTCCAACGGATGAGGGAAAGAAGAGGAGAGATCAGGTGAATCAATTAATAACGGATCTGCACACTCTTTTTTCTCAGTACCACTTTCATTCTCGGTCTGTGAAGCCGAGAAGATTTTCCTGATGCATTTGTTATAACTGGAGGCATCCCTTTTGCTTTCCTTTTGAAGCTTCTTCTTACTCTTTCTCTTCCCCTTCGATCTTCTGATACGCATACCGTAAGAAGCGGTGCACGAATTTCTCGCAGTTCAGCAAGTTGTCACTATCAATTTCTACTGTAGAGTTATCAACTTCTACAACCAGCGTCACGTGCCGCCGGTATTCCTGCCGTTTCTTATGGGGCAGCTTGAGTACTGTACGAAGAAAAAGGTAGAACGTTAAGTATCTCTGCAGCTGCTCGTCTTCAGGATAGATATCTCGGAGCGTTGTTCCCCGCAAGGCCGGGCTTTTCGGCAGAGTTTCTAAGCGCTTTTCTGCCTGGGCTTTTTCCAAAAGCGCGAGAATGATGAGGTCAAAAACGCTGATCAGGCGATGCAGCGCATTAATAAGCACATCAACTGTGCGAGTATACTTCAGGCTGACATAGAGGATGTGCTCTAAGCGCTTCAGCTCTTCCCGCGCTTCCAACAAGTTTTCATTCATTGCAAAAAGACCGTTAAAAATACGTTCTGGTGTTTCATCCTGAATCTCTTGAGCGTGCTCATGCTTTTCTCTTTTCCGTCTAAAAAATAATAAGAAAAGCTCCTTTCTTTTTATTGTTTTCTCTTAAAACTCTTGAAATCGGCTTTTTCTCTGTTTTGTAGCAGTATTTTCACGTCCGCCAGAAATGCTTTCGTGCGTGCATAGTATCCGTCCACTTCTTTCTTGGCGACGGTCCGCAGCCGGAATCTTTCTGTCGCGAACACATAGCTATCGCTCCTGCGGAATTCGGTAGGGCAGGTTTTTTGCAACTCCACGAGCTCTTTTAGCTCTTCAAGCAGCCCGGCATGTGCCGCGTCCATATGGTTTCTTCTGGCCGAAGAGCGGAAAACCGCGAATTTGCTCGTAAAAGTGTTTCCGAACGGCGGCACCAGGCGCAGCTGCCGTTCGGAGAGAAGCCATGCATCCATCGCCGCTTCTCCGGCAGTGAAAAGCTGTCCCACCACTCCTGTCAGCAGCTTGGCGTCTTTCAATGCAGGAAAAGTGACATGCAAGAGGTGCCGGGCAGCATTCAGGTGCTGCTGTGCTTGCTCGAGTGCTTGGCGGTGGGGCATGAAGTCAAGAGGAGAATGCAGTATAAAAATCTACGTGCGCAAGAATTACTCCCTTTTCGTCAAGCTCACAATGGCTTCTGCCAGATCGCCCTGATGCTCTTCCAGCGCTTTCCGGGCTGCCGCTTCCGCAACGCCGGCTTGTTCCATAACCGTTCTGACATCTTCAGAAGAAATATCTGCTATTGTTGCTCTTTTCCGCTCGTGCGCCTCGCCAGAGATCTGGAAGGTTTCCTGCCCCATCATATTCACTTTGGCGACGGCAGGGTTGCTGATGACTATTTCTTTCTCTGCAGTTCTGATGATGACTTCCGTTGCCGGAATATCAACTTGCTGGATCCCCATCTGCTTCATCATCTGCTGCATTTTCCGGGGATTCAGGCCAGGGAACATGGTGGAAGCACAAATTTTTGAGGAGGTTTTTCTTATCTCTGTAACGGGTTTTCCTATCCGAGAAAGCTGCCTCCCAAAGAGTGCAGCAGGATAATGATGACCATGACGACCAAAACCATGATGATCACCGTGCCCGGCGAGAAAGAAACTTTGGAATGGTACTCGTCAAAATAACGAGTTAGGCCGCCCTGTCCGGAGGGCAAGCGGATGCGGTTGTCTTCTGCCATGGTTTTCTGGTGAATCGTGTTAATTTAAATATCTTTGCTGACTCTGGGCATTGGTTAGATTTTCCATGCCGTCTGCTGCGTCAGCGATTCCGCCATCATCATCCATTTCTGCTAACCGAAAGAACAGGAGGGCTTGTTCGAGGGCACTTCTCCGCCGCTCGGAATTATGCTCATTTTCTGCTTCTGCCGCTTGCAGGATAGAACGGTTACAGCTGACATCGCAGTACGGCCGCCATGATTTTCTGTTTTCCGGGCGAAGCGATTGCCGGTAGAGCCCTTCAGCTTCCTGCGCTAATTCTCCGATTTTGCTTGCTAAAGCATCAGGATTTCCTTTATAATCCAAGAGCGCTTCTTCATAGGAGTCTAGAATTATTTCGTTAGGCATTTTCTTCCTCTTGCTTTCTCTCTCTATTCTCATCATAAAACACCTCTTCACAAGCTAAAAATAGTTCTCTTTATAACCACCTCTCCGATGGTGATACAAAAAGACGGTAGGGTGACATAGGCCGCCTTTTGTCAAACCCAAAGGCTGCATAAAAGTATGCACCCCGATGGTCTGCGGAAGCATTCTACTAAGCGTCGTAACGACTTGCACCGGCCCGATCTTTAAAGATTTCTCTTTTTAGACCGTCCGAAAGTCCAGCTTTCGGTAAGGGTTCGCCGTTTCATCGTTCCCCTATTCAACGTCCGTGGGTTAACTCGCTCCCATCGCTGGAAGCTTCGCCATGATCATCCTTAAATAGGGACGTGCCGTTTCTGCGCCAGAGCCACCGGATTTCTCCGTCTCCCTCTGGGAGTAGCCATAGTGCACCGTGGAAAGCATGCGCTTTCGGGGTGCTGGTGGGCGGACCTTCAACTCACAACCTTTTGAGCTCGCTTCGCTCGTCAAAAGTTTGACCAAAATACGTTCAAGTGAGGCTTCGTTTCACTCAGCCTCACGATATTCGGCATACTTTTGCGAGCAGTAAGAGAGAGCTTTTGGCTGCGGAAGCTTCCTGTCACCACTACCAAAGAAGGCATTTAGAATGATTATTTATAAATGTTCGTAGAGGAAATGAGGAACTCAGCCCGACTGTTTCATTAGCTTTTTAAATTCTATCACTTAAGAAAGTATAATGCCAACGCAAATAGTTCTTCACGAAGACGAATTAGAAATAAGAACAAAGAAGTTGGTCATCCCCATAACTACTTATGTACGAGGTCCAAAACGATATGACCTCAACCTTGGTCACCTCGTCATTGAAGAAGTCGAGGGAGGAGTTGTAAAAGAAGGACCGTTATGGTACAACCCTTTTCATGGCACTTTATCTGGTGAAGCTTTAACTAATTTTAAAGGTGATTATTCCCCCCATTCAAAAAATATTAGCCTCCTTTCATATTACTTGGGCGAAGATGGTGTTCTCGCGCAGATATGTATGGCAGTAGACGACTTCATGGGCGGAAAACAACCAGAAGAAAAAGTAAAGTTCAATGAAGATCCTCTTTATCCCAATCCTTCCAATTCTAATATCCTTAATCCTTGTCTTCGTTATATCTTAGAGATGGAATTTTCTCGGTGAGTTTTTCATCGTTTGCTCTCATACCACATCCACCTGCAGCAGCAATTCGTTCATCCCTTCCTCATGGCCCGCGCCGACTAAAGCCAGAATGTTCTTCTCGGGATATTTTCGTAGCAGCACTACCAGCTTACGGACCATGTACTTGTTGCGATCCTCAACCAGTGTTTTGTAGATGGATGGATAGCGCTCTTTAAACTGTTGCATCATCGTTGCGATCATCTTTTTCCCGGGAACTTTATGCAAGTCAAAGCGTTCCAGGCCCAGCTGGCGCAGTTGTTTTTTTGGCATCGCCAGCCCTTTCAGCACATCGGCTACAAATCGGAATTTTTCTCTCCACGTCAGGTTCCTGGAGAAGTTCCGTAGCGTGACCTCGATGGGCTGGTCAATGAGGGCTACCTGCAGCTTATGCTTTCTCGCCAGCTCCAGCCCCATCTTCATCTCGGCTCCCGGAGCGATGCCCACCATCTTGCCGAGCTTCTGCTGGATCTTCTGCCCGATCTTGGCAAAGAGATAGCCGCGAAGCCCCACGCGCAGCGCCTCTTTCAGCGGGATTTTTCTCCGCTCTTTGCTCAGCAGTGCGGCCGCCCGCTGCGGATCCAGCTCCAAAGCAATGATATCGGGCTTTTCCTCGATAATGGCCCGTTTGGCTTCCTGGATGCTTTCCCGGGCGATATGGGACGTGCCTATGATCTTGAGCGGCATACATTTTATAGAACAGAGAAAAATATATAAAGGTACGTTCTCTGAACGAGAAATAAGTAATCTTAAGCAGAAAGCAAAAAATCAGCCAATAAAAGTACACAGTGAGGTGAACAATCATGTTAAAAATGAAACGGGTTTCCGAAACGTATGATCTGAAAGTCTTTACGGATGCGGGCGATTATTTCGGCGATGTGGAAGACAGCATCGTTTCCAGCAATAAAGTCGCGGGCTGGAAGATCAAGGCCACGAAAAATTCGTACCTGAGCAAAGTGCTGGGCAGCGCCAAAGGGGTCATTGTTCCCCATCAGCTCGTCAAGGCCGTAGGCGACATCTTCATCATTTCGAAAAGCGCTGTGCCTTCCGGCACCGGCAGCGAAGAAGAAAGCCAAGCTGCATAGGCGGTGGCCGCACGAACTACTGCCCACAGTATCTCCACTGCTCCTGAGGTCATATATCTTTTTGGTGCAGCTGAGTTCATTGATGGGCATTTTCTCGTCGCTGCGTAAATACTTGGGAGCGGTTTACCCGCCCGGAAGAAAGTGCTTTTGATCCACCATGGCCAGTGACTTTATTATCCATCTCGTGGAAAAGTATCCCTCTGCTGCTCCGCTGCAAAACGATTACATTTTCTCAGCCCTGATTTTGCTTTTTTCTCTCTTTCTTGCCCAAATGACACAAGTGCTTTTCCGCAAGTACCTGGAGCGCTGGGCGGAAAAGACCAAATCAAAACTTGACGACATGTTTTTTGATCACGTGAAGAGGCCCCTGTTCTATTTCATTCTGGCATATGGCGTCAAACTGGCGCTCGCCAATATGGAAGTGAATGGGATTCTTGGCAAGATAAGTGCCTCCATTACAGCACTGCTCTTTCTCTATATCATCCTGCGCTCCATCGATATTAGTGTTGAAGTGTGGGGCATCGCTTTTGCCCGGCGTACCAAAACCAGGGTTGATGACGTGCTCCTGCCCTTGCTCCACAAGGTGCTGAGAGTTCTTTTTGTGATCATTGGCTCCCTGTGGGTGCTGCATCTTTGGGAAATTGACATCACCCCGTATCTCGCGGGAGTGGGCATCAGCGGCCTGGTTCTCGGCCTGGCACTGCAGGATTCGCTGAAGAATGTGTTCGGCGGCATCATGCTGCTGCTGGACCAGACTTTTCGCATTGGCGATAAAGTGCGCTTGGAAGATGGCATGACCGGCACTGTTCATGATGTGGGCTTGCGGAGCACCAAGCTCGTTACTCCGGACAATGAAATAATCTTTGTCCCTAATGGGTATTTGGCGAATAGCCGCATCCAGAATTTCAGCCGTCCCAGCCCTCGAATACGAACGTTCGTGGCTTTTGGTGTGGCATACGGGAGCGACCCGGCCAAAGTGAAAAAGACGGTTTTGGATGTTCTCAATGGAATGAAAGAAATTCTCCAAGATCCTGCGCCGGAAGTGCAGTTTTTAGAGATGGGTGATTTTGCGTTAAAATATAAAGCCTATTTCTGGGTCGAGCGCTGGGATCGGGCCTGGCCGGTGCAGATTGCAGCGACGGAAGCCATTTACCAGGCGCTGAACAAAGCCAAGATAACCATTCCGTTTCCGACGTACACAGTGCAACTGGAGAAAGAGAAACGATAATTCTTTATTTTTTTGCTTTTTTTTTATTGCTTAAGCCGTTCTTCTACAATGGCAATCAATTCTCCCGGCTCATCAATCAGATAATCAAAATGCGCTCTGCCGCTGGAAATCTCAACTCCTTTTTCCAGTATTTCCCGGCCTTGGTAGCCATAGCAAGCGCCGACGGTGATAAGAGTTTCAACATGGGGTATTGGTTCATGACGGACGATGTTCTGGGAAGCAGCCAGATCGTCCAGCGTATCACCAACATGAATTGTTGCTTTTCCTTCGCTTTGCAGGAGGTCCAGCAGGAGTGCTAGGGAGATTGTAGCCGGTTTTGTCATAATGCCCCCTTTTCCCGTTCCATGATATCGTCTCAGGAAGTCGCTGGTCATGACCGTATCGAAATAAGGCAGGATCGGCCGTAGTTCCTGAACAATCCCTTTGTAGGTGTTAGAACTGTTTATCCCCAGCCGAACCCGGCGGCAGTTAAGGGGATCCGTTCCTTCAATGCTCCCTTTCTCCCATATTTTTTTGACAGTTTCTTCTACTCCAGAATAGAGCTTGACTGGATGCCCCTCGCAGAATTCGGAATATGCTTCCCAAACTGGATGAGAATGATCGTTTATCTCACCGGGAAGCCCCAGTGCATCATACACCCCCTGCAGACCGGTTCCACTAATTGTCTTGTTGTAAAATTTCCGAAAGGCTTCGCCGCTTTCAAAAGTCCACTCTCGACCGTGTTCTTGTGCCCAATGCATGAACCACGCTTCCTGCCGCTCTATTATAGATTGGCGGAGCGTCCCGTCAACATCAAAAATAATGGCTTGCAGCATTGTTCCTCCGGAAAATGCCACTAGTGCACAGAAGAAATAATTAAATATTCCCCTGCTTCAAAATAGAGATTATGGATCTTTCCTCGTTCATCAGCCTTTTTGTTACCCTTATCCTTACCCTCTTTTTAGGCAAGATCTTGTCCGTGGCGGGAAGAGTGCTTTTCTATACGCTCATCTTTTTCTTTTTGCTGGTGCTGGTCTTCGGCTTTTCATATTCAGAAGTGGTGGGCTGGATCACCAAAGTGCTGTTCTGGGTGCTCTAGATGGTGCAACGATGATAATTCTGGCCGATATGGATGGGGTTCTGGCGGATTTTGAACGGGGATTTCTTGAGAATTATCGAATGGCGTATCCGCATAAACCCTCCGTGCCCTTAGAGGAAAGAAAGGCCTTTCAGGTGAAAGATGATTACCCCGAAGAATTGCAGCCCCTCGTCAAAGCTATTTATCAGGCTCCCGGCTTCATCCGTTCGCTGCCTCCGATAGCGGGGGGACTGGAAGCTCTTTGCGAAATGGCTTCCCAAAAGCATGATGTATTCATTTGTACAAGCCCCCTCTCGCAGTACGATCCCTGTGTCGTCGAGAAATATCACTGGGTAGACGAGCATCTGGGAAAAGATTGGACAAAAAAGATCATTCTGGCCAACGATAAAACGCTTATTCACGGCGATATTCTTATCGACGATAAACCGGAGATCAAAGGCCTGGAAACGCCTTCCTGGGAACATATTCTGTACACGCAACCTTATAACCGGCATATCGATTCTAAAAGAAGGCTGACCTGGCAGGATTGGCGGGAAGTGCTGGGGGTTTAGGGTTTCCGTCGCTACGGATTCTTGTGCTCATAACTTTTATAAATCTCCTTTCTCCCAGCGCTTTCTATCATGCCTCTTACACCGTTCACCGTAAAACTCCTCAAAAAAGAACAGCTGACCAATGACGTGCTGCAGCTCTCGCTCTCCGCACCTCACGGCTTCACGTTCGCCGCCGGCCAGTATCTGATGCTTTTGGTGGAGCGCAATGGTGAAAAGAAATGGAAGCCATATTCCATTCTGAATCCTCCTTCTCAGCAAGGGAAGCTGGACCTCTGCGTAAAGCTCGTTCCCGGGGGCTTGGCTTCCGAGACGTTTCAGGAAGCCCCGTTAGGGCAGGAATTTCAAGCCCGAGCGCCATTTGGCCATTTTACGTTTGCCGAAGAGAGCCCCAATCCCGAGCATTGGTTCCTCTGCGCAGGCACGGGAGTAACGCCTTTTTACAGCATGATTTTCGAATACGCGAAGAAATATCCCCACCAGAGATTTGTCCTCCTCTTTAGCGTCCGCCAGAAAAAAGACCTGTTTTTCCTCGACGCTTTCAAGCAGCTGGAAAAGCAGCAGCGCAATTTTTCCTATATGCCCACACTCACCCAGGAAAAATGGGAGGGGAAGATGGGGAGGGTGCAAACCCTGCTTCCGGAAGACCTAAAAAACAAAACTTTTTATATCTGTGGGGTTAAGGAATTTGTCTTGGATGTCAAAGACTTTTTGCTGGAGCACGGCGTAGCCAAAGATGATCTGAAAATGGAACGCTATACGTAACAGCAAAAAAGGGCAAAAGAACCAACGGCAAAAAGAGGTTGAGGTGATCATTATGAAAATAACGCTTCACGCGAATCTGGATGAAACGCAAGAATTTCTGGCTTTGGGCGTATTTGAGGACGATAAAGAGTTCTATGGGAGGTATAATAAAGACCTCGCGAAAGATCTCGAAGAAGCCCTGAAGAAAAAGCTCTTTTCCAAAGAGTTCGGGGAATTGTATAGCACGAAAATAAGCTCTTTGCCGTTCCGCCGGATTCTGGTGCTCAGTCTGGGAAAGAAGGAAGAAATGACCTTGGAAAGGCTGCGGCGTTCTTTGGGAAAAGTCGTGCGGCAGGCGAGCGCTGTAAAGCTGCAGAAAGTTGCCACGAACCTCCCTGCCTTAGCAGCTTCAGCCCGCCATCTTTCTGAAGAGGCTATCAGCCAAGCGACGGCGGAAGGGCTGCTGTTAGCGGATTACAGTTTCAGCAAATATCTCGCTAAAGAGCGGCAGGAAAAAAGGCTTCCTCTCGAGAGCGTGAGCATCCAATGGAAAGCTTCAGCGGTATTTGAAAAAGGCCTGAAAACCGGCCGCATTATTGCGGAGGCTGCCAACTTTGTGCGTGATCTGGTCAATGAGCCGGCAAATGTGGTAAACTCCGTCCATATGGAACGCATAGCTCATACGATTGCGAAAAGTTCGCCAAAGATAACGGTCAAAGTGCTGAACAAGCCGGAGCTGGAGCGGCTGGGCATGGGTTCTCTTCTGGGGGTCAATGCCGGCAGCGCTAACCCGCCGAAGCTGGTCTTCCTCGAATATAACGGAGCGGGCGCCAACGCCAAGTACGCGGCGCTTATCGGCAAAGGCATCACTTTTGACAGTGGCGGCTATAATCTGAAGCCGACGAATTATATTGAAGACATGAAAACGGACATGGCCGGAGCGGCAGCCGTTATGGGAACGATCAAAGTGGCAGCGCAGCTCGGCGTGAAGAAGAATCTCGTCGGCGTCATGGCGCTCTGTGAAAACATGGTTTCCGCCACTGCGCAACGGCCCGGCGATATTGTAACAGCTTACAATGGTAAAACTATCGAAATTGGCAACACGGATGCCGAAGGCCGTCTCGTGTTAGCGGATGCTTTAGCGTACACGGAAGAGAAATATAAGCCGGAAGTCATGATCGATTTAGCGACGTTGACCGGTGCGTGTATTGTCGCTTTGGGCTATTATGCTGCCGGTGCGATAGGCAATGACGAGAACCTCTTGGCCTCACTCAAAGAAGCGGGGATGCAGAGCGGCGATCGGGTCTGGCCGCTGCCTTTCTTCGACGAGTATCAGGACTGGATGGATGGCACGATTACAGACTTGAATAACAACTGCCTGAAAGCGAAAGGCCGGGAAGCTGGTGCGATAACTGCGGCGGTATTCTTGAGCAAGTTCGTTGCCAAAGCCAAATGGGTGCATCTGGACATTGCCGGCTCGGCGTACTGGACTATTGACAACGATTACCTGCAGAAAGGGGCGACCGGTTCGGGAGTACGGGTGCTGAGCTATTGGTTGATGCAATAAAAAAAATTCCGGAGTGCTCTCTCATTGATACCCCCAAAATTAAAAAAAGGCGATGAAATAAGAGTGCTCTCACCAGCCAGAAGTTTAGTGATTATATCAAAAGACACGAGGGATATTGCGTTAATTCTTCTTTAATAAAATCCCGATTAGATGACTTTCATACCGCTTTTTCAGATAAAAAAGTAAAAGCAATTTTTACCTCAATAGGCGGATTCAATTCAAATCAGCTCTTACAATATTTGGACTATGAGTTAATAAAATCGCATCCTAAAATTCTATGCGGTTATTCAGATATAACGGCTTTACAAAATGCTCTTTACAGAAAAACTGGGTTAGTAACGTACTCCGGGCCTCACTTTTCAACATTTGGGATGGTCAAAGGGCTCGATTATACTGTCGAATATTTCAAGAAATGTTTAATGGTAGGGGTGCCCTTCGAAATAAAGCCTTCAAAAGAATGGAGTGATGATGCATGGTATGCTGATCAAGAGCAGAGGCGCTTTATTAAAAATAAAGGCTTTGGCGTTGTAAATAACGGAGAGGCAGAAGGCACAATACTCGGCGGAAATCTCTGCACTTTCAATCTCCTCCAAGGGACAGAGTTTATGCCAGATTTTAAAAACTCAATTCTTTTTGTTGAGGATGATGAGGAGTCAAAACCAACCCATTTTGACCGCGATCTTCAATCAGTACTTCACTTACCAGATTTTAGTAGCATTAAAAGGATTGTTATCGGGCGCTTTCAGAAAGTTTCGGAGATGACAGAAAACCTTCTCTTTAAAATAGTTAAAGCCAAAAAAGAACTGGAGAATATTCCCGTTGTTGCTGGTGTTGATTTTGGTCATACTACTCCGTGCATTACTTTTCCTATCGGAGGCAAAGCGAAACTTATTGCTGAGAATAATAGAGTGCAATTGAAAGTCTTAGAGCATTAACTTCTCTTTATTCTGATACACACTTTTTTAAATAATCTCTTTTTCAGGGCTCTTTATGGAAAATCTCCTCATCCTCGGCACCGGCATCGCCGGCTGTACGGCTGCTATCTACGCCGCTCGGGCAAATCTTTCTCCGCTGGTCATTTCTGGGCCGGAAGAGGGCGGGCAGCTCACCTTAACGACGGGCGTGGAAAATTTTCCAGGATTTCCCGAAGGCGTACAGGGGCCGGAACTGGTGCAGCTGGCCCGGAAGCAGGCCGAACGCTTTGGGGCAAAGTTTATCGTGGATATCGCCACGGGCTTTGAGCAAGTCCCCAGCGGCTTCGAACTCACTTTCTCCAGCGGCCAGAAGCTGCAGGCGAAATCTCTTATCATTGCGACGGGCGCATCAGCCCGCTGGCTGGGCGTTCCCGGAGAAGAGCAGTATAAAGGGCGCGGCGTTACAACGTGCGCGACGTGCGACGGATTTTTTTTCCGCGGCAAAGAAGTCATCGTCATCGGCGGCGGTGATTCGGCGATGGAAGAAGCCACGTTCCTGACCAAATTTGCCACCAAAGTAACAGTCATCCATCGAAAATCAGAGTTGCGGGCATCCAAGATCATGCAGGAGCGGGCGCAGCAAAATTCTAAGATTAGCTTTCTCTTCGATTCTGCCGTAGAAGAAATTCTCGGCGATGGGAAGAAAGTAACCGGCGTGAAGCTGCGGAATGTGAAGACCGGAGCCTCATCAGCGTTTAAAACCGACGGCGTCTTTTTAGCCATCGGCCACGTTCCCAATACTTCTCTCTTTGCAGGAAAGCTGGCTCTGGATGAGCAGGGCTACCTCAAAGCGGACTCGCGCATGCGGACGAATCTGCCCGGCGTATTTGCTGCCGGTGATGTGCAGGATCGATTATACCGGCAGGCGATTACCGCAGCGGGCAGCGGCTGCATGGCGGCGATGGAAGCGGAGAAGTGGTTGGCGGGACATCAGTAATTTTCTAAGTAAGATTATTCTTACTCCATGGCAGAATTAGACCTAACCACCATGAGTTCAAAAGGACAAGTTGTAATCCCCAAAGGGCTGAGAAAAGGTTTTCACGAGGGGGAGAAGTTTGTTGTGATCAGAGCGAGAAAGCAACTTATCCTTAAGAGTGTTAAAGATTTTGATGAAAATATTGAAGAAGATTTAGAATTTGCGAGGAGGACAGAAGAAGCTTTTGAACGCTATGAAGCAGGAGAGTTCAAAAGTATGGGTAAAGAAGCTTTCTTGAAGGAAATTGAACGATGGTGATTGTGAAGTACGATTCTCTTTTCGAGCAAAAAGTACGAAAAATAAAGAATTCTGCAGATAAAGAGAAAATTAAGAAACAGATGGTCAAGATTCTGGAAAGTCCCGATATTGGAAAGCCCATGCGCTATTCCCGGAAGGGAACGAGAGAGGTCTAC
>CAZOPZ010000034.1:0-4836 GCA_964582035.1 uncultured Methanosarcinales archaeon
AGCGCATCCAGCGTGGAAATAAGATTAAACGTCTGGAACACGAAACCAATTTTCCGGCCGCGAATATGGGCAAGATCGCTTTCTGGCAGCTGCTGGATGTTCTGCTTTTCGAGGAAGATGCGGCCTTGGGTGGCTGTATCTAAGCAGCCGATAAGATTCATGGCGGTGCTTTTTCCGGAGCCGCTGGGGCCGATGACGGCCACGAAGTCGCCGGTGTTGATAGTGAGAGAGATGCCGTTGATCGCTGGAACCTTGCCGCCGTCGAGCGGATACGTCTTGTGGACGTCTTCGAGGGTGAGAAGTGGGGCCATTGGTTCTCTTTCGGTTTGGCAAGTTCTTTATAAACTTTAGCGCGCATAGCTTGTGGTAACTCTTTTGGAGTAGTCACTTAAAGAAAGTTTATAAAGAACTGATATAAATCCCCATAATCCACTATGAAAATTCAGACGAGCATTACAGTTGATGAAGAGATTATGTTGAAGCTGAAAGAGAGACTTAGAGACGGCTCTTTCAGAAACAAGTCTCATCTCTTTGAATTTGCCGCAAGAAAACTTCTGGAGGAAGATAAAAAATGAAAATACTAGTTGTTAATCCTCCTAATAAGCCATATAGTAGTAGAAGTTTGTTAATAGAACCTATTGATGTTCTAACTGTTGCGAGTTATGCTCAGAGCCTAGGCCATGATGTTCAAGTTGTAGATTTGGATATAGAGCAACGAGAAGCGGAAACGATTAAAGAAGAGTTGCAATCATTACAGCCAGATTTTACAGTTATTCCCTACGATTATCACATTCCTCTCTTTACTTCTGATGCAATTCCCGGAGTAAATACTATTGCCTGCTTAGCAAATGAGCAAGGATCCAAAGTTGTTATTGGTGGCAGATCACCAAATCATTTCCCCCAACAGTTTCTTGAAGGTACAGATGGAACAATTATTATTGGAGAGATGGAGCCGGCTCTAAAAGATTTATTAGATGGAGTTCCCATTCAAACAATTGAAGGAGTTATCTATAAGAATAAGGGAAAAAAAGAAAAGACAAATCCGCGCAGGGGTCGATTTGATATCAATAAATTGCCTATTCCCAATCGATCTCTTGTAAATGTTAACGATTATATTGATGTGCGAAGTTTGCTCTCTAGCAGGGGTTGTATTGAAAAATGCGGTTTTTGTCCAGTGCCAGAATTTTGGGGAAATTGGAGACAGAGAAGCCCGGAAAAAGTCGTTGATGAAATAGAATATCTTATTCAAGAATATAGGGCACAAAAAGTGCTCTTTTTAGATGACCATGCTACTGTGAATAGAAAGAGATTACAGCAAATTGCGGATGATATTCTTGAGAGGGGTCTCGAAACTACACTTGGCTGTTTGGGAACGGTTTCACGCTATGATCCTGAGACTGTAGAAAAAATGCAAAAAGCAGGTTTTAGGTGGATTCATTATGGTGGAGAAATGGTTAGTCAAAAAGTTTTGGACTACATGGAAAAGAGGATTACTCCAGAACAGATAAAAGAAGCTATTTTAGGAACCAAGCGAGCAGGATTACGTGTAAGAACCAGTTGGATTTTTGATGCTCCGCAAGCTGATGAAGATGATTTAGACAGAACCATTGATTTTATTCTTGAAACTCAACCTGAAGAAATACGTGCACATTATTTAACATTACGAGCAGGAACACCATTTACAAGAGAAGTTGAGAGAAGAAGGAATGGCTTCAATGTTATACCTCCTCAGTATATTCATAATGGCACCCCCCATTCAAGTTTTGATACTGTAAACCCAGAAAAAATTGTTGAGAAAGTAGATTATCTAACATCAGAGTTGCAAAGAATGGGCTATCTGGTAGTTCGTGATGTAAAAGATTGGGATAGATTCAATGATCCCACTTTAGGAACTCCTGATACAAAAATAATTTCATTTTGTCCATTGCGATATGGGATTGGGTGGCAACGATGATTAGCGCGACTTTATACAAACTCGGAGTAACCGGCTCTATGGGTTGTGGAAAAACGTATGTTTGCAATCAATTAGAAGCAGCTGCTAGAGAGCAATCGGTTCCTCTCACTCTGTTTGATTTTGATAATTTTAGGAAAGAAATATTGGGTTCAACAGAAAATCTAGCATATCTTCGTTTTCAAGCAGAACTTATAGACAAATATGGAGAAAGAATAATTGCATCAACTGGTGGAATTAATAGAAGAGCACTAGCTGAAATAACATATCCTGATCCTCATAAACTATCTGTTGCAGATGGGATTGTCGATAGGGCAATAGAAGAAGAAATAGAGCGAAGACAAGAAGGATTGAATGGAATCCTGCTCGTAGAATCTCCACTTCTTGCTGAAAAAGATCAATTTGATTTAGTTGATTATAATGTTTTAATTGTACAATGTCCCTATGAAGTTCAAATTCAGAGATTAAGAGGTAGTGATCTGCCATTAGAACAAGTCAAGAAACGAATTGCATTGCAATACTCTAATGAAAGAAAAGAAACTGAAAGCAGAAAATCACAACGCCAAGCCAGTCGAGGGGATTTATACACTTTTGATAGTATTAGTGGAAATATTGAAGAATTATTTGCTGAGATTTTGGAAAAATCCAGAGGTCTAAGAAATGGATAACCGCAGCCATGCTAATACAGGAACTTTTGAAACAGCAAATTATGACTTTTGTCTATTTAGAATTCCAGAAGATGGTGGGCGGGTTCTTTGGCAAATAACGAATGTATGCAATTATACTTGTGATTACTGTATTTTTGCTTCTGGACCTGAAAAAATTGATGGAGAGTTATCAACCGAAGAAGTTATTAGAGCTTTAGATGGGCTAAAGGGAAGAGATTTTACTCATATTAAGTTTACAGGAGGAGAACCATTTGTTCGTAAAGATTTAGTTGATATTCTTCAACATGCTACTAATCTTGGTCTTATTGTTGATGTTTCTACCAATGCTTCTCGCATAACTTCAGAAAAAGCAGAAAAGCTTGCTTCAATGGGCTTGAATATGGTACATGTAAGTGTCGATGGACATACGAAAGCTCTTCAGGAAGGAATAAGAGGAAATAATACTTACGATAGAACTCTACGAGGGTTACATAATATCATAGAGCAAGGGATTTATGTTCGTGTAGGAACTGTCCTATTTACTGGAAACGACCAATATGTAAGAGAAATGGTTGAGTTTTGTGCAGAGCAGGGAGTAAATGAGTTAGCATTTTCCATAATGAAACCGGCTGGAAGAATTGCTGGGGATCATTCCTTAGTTACAAGAGTTAATTGCGGAAATCTTGCAGGGCAAATTGAAGCTTTAGCAGAAGAATATACTGGAAAGATAAAAGTGCGACATAATTTTACCTCACATAGTAATCAAAACGGAGAAGGAACTTGTCCTGGAGCAACGAAGTTCCTGTATATCGATAATTTTGGCAGGCTTGCTCCCTGTACGTGGGTTGTCGAAAGAACTTCTGCATACCAAAGTGGTCTGACTCTCAAAACCAGTAGTGTAAATGAGATCTTAAGTTCAGAACCAATAAGAAGTTACTTAGACCTGATAGAAAAAGCTAAACAGGAAGGATATCGAGGTTGTCCGCTACAATGGAAAGGAAAAGAATTATGAAACCGCTTGATGATGAAGTTGAGAATCTTTGGATGAGTTTTCCTAGAAGTCTGACGGAGAGAAAATTTGGAAGATTTGCTCAGCTTTATGCATTTACTACTGAAAACATTGCAGGTTATTTCCATAATCTTGATTTAGAAAATGCACGAGTTCTAACAGTTTGTGGCTCTGGTGATCACATAGTAAATGCTCATCTAAGAGGAGCAGAACAGGTAACTAGTTTTGACGTTAATATTCTTGCTAAGTTGTTTTCTGAATTAAAGATAGCTGCTTTGCAAAAATTAAGCTTTGATGAATTCAAAGATTTCTTTTTATTGGAATGCTTAGATAATGAATATAATAATAGGGCTCTAGATATTGATGTATATCGGCGTTTGCGAGGTTTAATCTCAGATGAAGCAGTAAGTTTCTTTGACAGAGCATATGGTGTCTTCTCTCAAGATGGTTCTCAGTTGAGAAAGTCATCTTTATTCAATACAAGACATGACAAAAATGAGTTAAAACTGATGTGCAATCCATATCTTAAAAATAGTGAACAATACGAAACAGCAAAAGCAAGAATCGCTGGAAAAGAATGGAATTGGATAAATTCAGATGTTGTTGGTCTGGAGCGAGAGTTGAGAGAAGCAGAGTTTGATATCATATTATTATCAAATATAGCTGATTATGCAGAAAAGATGTTTCCAGAAAGGGCAGAACCATTACAGGATTTTAGAGATAGAGTTGTCACGCCACTTTCAAGACATCTTAGACCAAATGGACGAATAGTAGCTGCTTATGTGTATGATGCGAGAACTGAACCAAACACCCACAATCATGGAGAAATTGATAATCCTACTCAAAGACAGAACGTCTTTGGAAGAACAAGTTTAGGATACAGAGAATTACATTTTAAAAGTGTAATTCCAGAGAGAAAAGATGCAGTAATCTTACTGCAAAAATAAGAATAGGAGGAAAAAATATGAAACCACTACGAGAATTAAAAGCAACGTATGGGAGTAACGACATTGCAGATCTTGTAGACTTTACAAGACAGGCACCGGTTGAACTTCCAGAAGGAAAGTACCACTTTGAAAAAGATGGAGCAACGGTACATGTCTACGGAGTAGAACGTGGCATTGACCAATATAACATCGGTGCTCTCGCGGAAGGAACTTCTTTGCAAGGAGTAAAAAAAACGAGCTCTGGTGTAGAAATCGGATTGACATTGGGAGGAGTTGAGAAGA
>CAZOPZ010000034.1:4846-10515 GCA_964582035.1 uncultured Methanosarcinales archaeon
AAACGTTTTGGCTAAGGCTTTTGAGAAGATTATACTTCACGCCAAAATGTATCAAGGAACTACACCAAAACCACGAAGAAAGAGAAGAGAAAGCACAAGTTCAAGTGGAGAATCTAGGGGGACAACTGGTGAAAGCAGATTATCTGGATACAGCAGAAGCTCGTATTCCGGCGGTGAATCACGTGGCGGAGGAGAATCTCGTTAAAAGATGTTAAACCAAGAAGAATTACAAAGATTGCATACTAACCAGCGATTGTTGGTTATGGAACTTCAACGTAGAAATATCGCTGTTCAGATTTTAGATGAGAACATTGAACTGCTTGAAGCCTCATTAGGTAGTCATAAAGAATTTTTCTTGGATCGAGATTCTTCTATTATGCCCTACGCTGCTTCTGTAATCTGCGGTAATAAATTTCTTGCTAAAAGATTACTGAGGGATGCGGGGATTAGCGTTATGGAAGGACAATCATTTTGTGCTGATGAAACAAATGACGCTTTAGTTTATGCTCAACATATTGGTTTTCCACTTGTTGTGAAGCCAAATTTCGGCTCTCATGGCAATGGAGTTCATATGGATTTAGAAAATCTGTGTGATGTCAAAGAGGCAATAGATGAACTCGTTAAATCAAATGGAGGCAAGCCCTATCTTATTGAAGAACAATTCGAAGGAAAGGAGTATAGGGTTTTCGTAACCAAAAAAAGGGATTATGCTATTTTACACAGAGATCCAGCATACGTAATTGGTGATGGAAAGAAGAGTATTGAGGAATTGGCAAAAGCTGAATCTGCTGAAAGAACGAAAGAAACTGGTGATTCGTTATTCCCTAGAGAGAATTGTCTTTGTCCGATTATGCTTGATAATGAATCGCAAAGATATTTAGCCAGAAGCGGAAAGAGTTTCTCTTATGTTCCTCAAGAAGGAGAGAAAGTATATCTTCGTCATAACTCCAATGTTGCTATGGGTGCTACTTGCGAAGATTTTACAGATAAAGCTCATCCATCTGTGATTGAAATCTCTAGGAAAGCATTAGAAGTCTTTCATGGTTTGCCCTATGCCGGCATGGATTTTTTAACTAAAGATGTAATGGTCGAACAAACACCGGAGTTATATCGCTTAATAGAAGTTAATTCCGTACCAGGATTACATATGCATATGAGACCCGGAGCTGGTCAATCAAGAGATGTAGCTTCTTACATGGTTGATATGATATTCTCAGAGGCAAATAATGGCAGAGAATAATCTAGCAGAAGGATCAAGAAGTTATCATGACAATGCTCACATCTATGAGCGCTTTAGTCAAGTAGAAGACGCTCCTGGAAAAATTCTAGCTTTCCTAAAACCAAGAGTTGAGGGAAAAGATGTTTTAGATTTAGGTTGTGGTACAGGAAAATATTTAGAAAGATTAGCTCCAATCGCTTTATCATATCGTGGTTTAGATATTTCACCAGATCAATTAGCAATAGCTAGACAGAAAGCTTGTGCTAAATTCTTATGTTCTTCGGCTGAAAGTATTGATTTGCCTGATGAAAGTATTGATGCAGCCATTTCAACATGGGTAATTGGAACTATTCAAGGAGTTGACAGGAGAACTAAAGCACTATCTGAAGCTACACGAGTTTTAAGAAGAGAAGGTTCAATTTATTTGGTAGAGAATGATTTAGGTGGAGAATTTGAGTATATTCGTGGTCGTTATCCTGACATTGCAAGAACAAAAGAGTATAATGATTGGTTAGAACAAGAGATGGGTTTCGTTCCTGTTTCTAAATTTAGTACTTACTTTGATTTTAAGAGTTTAGATGAAGCTAAAGCAGTTTTTGGAGTAATTTGGGGAAAAGAAGCTACTCAAAGAGTTTCAAGAAGAGACGTAGAGCAGAGGATAGTTATTTATCAGAAGAAAAAGTAATGAACTTAATTTCCCCTCCCTTAATTCTCGCTTTTCTCAAATCTCCCACCACAATCTTTATAAAACACTTTCATTTTTGAACAGCAACGCCCATGAGTTGACGGGCATTTACTCGTCGATGAGGTAACTTCTGGTTACCGGGTTCAAAATTATAGAGTGGAGGTCCAAAATGGCTGATGATGCAAAAGTACTAGAGCTCGTCGAGATTGCAAGAACGAGCGGAAAGATCCGCAAAGGAGCGAACGAAGCGACGAAAGCTGCAGAAAAAGGGCAGGCGAAGCTCGTCGTGTATGCTGCGGATGTGAATCCGAAAGAGATTGTCATGCATTTGCCGCTGCTCTGCAAAGAGAAGAACATTCCCTGCGTCGCGGTGGCGAAGAAGGATGATCTGGGTGCAGCTGCGGGCCTGGCAGTAGGAACTGCCGCCGTTGCCGTCGTTAATCCGGGAACTGCCAAAGGCATGCTGGAAGATCTTGCAAAATAGATGAAGAGTGAAATAGATGGAGTGAAAGAGTCGCTAAACCATTACTACCATGAACAAAAAAGCTGATGCTAAAACGGTTCCGGGCAAGCCCCCGGAAGAAGAGCGGATGGAAGGCGAGATCCGCTTTCCGGAAGGCATCCCCGCCGAAGTCCGCGAGATCGTCGGCAGAGGGGGAAGCAGGGGGGAAATAACGCAAGTCATGTGCCAGATTCTGGACGGGCGGGACAAGAATAAAGCCATTCGCCGAAACGTGAAAGGCCCCGTACGCCCCGGCGACATGCTGATGCTCTTGGAAACAGAAATAGAAGCGCAGCGCCTGGGCGGCGGAAAGCGCGGAGGGAAGAGGAAATAAGCCATGCCCCGCTGCGCGTTTTGTGGAACGGAACTCCGTCCGGGAACGGGGACCATGTTCATCTACGCAACAGGAAAAGTTTCCTATTTCTGCTCGAGCAAATGCCAGAAGAATACGCTCAAACTGAAGAGAAAGCCGTTGCGGACCCGCTGGACGGATGAGTTTCGGAAAGAGCATAAAAAAGGAACTGCGGCACAAGCAGGAGAGAAAGGAGCTTCTTAGATGATGATCGAGCGCACGCTTGTCTTGCTGAAGCCGGATGCGGTTAAAAGGGGATTGATAGGGCGCATCCTTTCCCGGTTTGAAGATGCCGGTTTCAAAGTTGTGGGGGCCAAGATGGTGTGGGCTGATGAGAAGCTGGCTCGAAAACATTATGACGAGATTGGTGGAGTCGGCAAGCGCCGTGGCGAGAACGTGTTGCAGCATATGGTCAAGATCATTACCTTCGGTCCGGTGTTGGCACTCTGCTTGGAAGGTGTTCATGCGGTCGACACTGTTCGGAAAATGGTCGGCAGCACCGAGCCCAAGAGTGCAGCGCCCGGCACGATTCGGGGGGATTTCACTCATGTGAGCTTTTCCTATGCGGATGCGCAGAATAAAGGCGTGGAGAATGTCATTCATGCCTCGGGCAATGTCGAGGAAGCCAAGAAAGAAATAAACTTATGGTTTGCAGCAAAAGAATTGCACAATTACAAAACGGTGCATGAGGCGCATACGTTTTAGGTGACCCTATGAGAGACTGGTTTATGGCTAATAAGTTCCCAGAAGGTACCGCTGCTCGAAGAATTTCGTTAGAAAAAAGCCTTGGAATCCTAACCCCCCAAGAAGAAGCCTGGGAACGAGATTGGGAAATCTGCTTAGCTCACGCCAAGAATGATGAGGAGGAACAGAAAATCTTGAATGAAACTATCAGAGCAATCTGGGGGTGGTCTCAGCTGTTAGATAGATTCCCGGGCAATGTGGCAGAGTATAACGCTGTCAGGGGAGAGCAGCATGAAATTATATCTTTTGAAGGGAAATTCCCCATAGTCCATGTAGACATCTATAGGACCCAAGACTGGTATTTGCTCGATCACCTTATGAAAAGCGGGGTATGTGTGGGGCTTGTTCATTATGTCCCACCCCAAGTAATTGAAATTCATGTTGATAGCCACTCTCAGTTCACAGCCATCGGCGGATACGGTGTACCCGTAAGAAAAGCACAGCAGAAGTGAGATTTTAACCATGGCAGAAAAAATGGTCGACCGGGTGATGCGGATCACCAAAACTCCACAGCAGATCCGCAATATTTGCACGTCTGCCCATATTCACCATGGCAAGACCGCTTTTACGGACAATCTCCTCGCCGCTTCCGGCATGATGGCCTCCAAATATGCTGGAGAGCTAGAAGGCGGCATGATGACCTGGCAGCATAAGGATGAGCAGGAACGGCTGATGACGGTCGATGCGGCCAATGTGTCCATGGTGCATGATTATCAAGGCAAAGAATATCTGATCAATCTCATCGACACGCCCGGGCACGTGGATTTCGGCGGAAACGTGACGAGAGCGATGCGCGCCGTCGACGGTACGGTCGTCCTGATCTGCGGTGTCGAAGGCATCATGCCCCAGACGGAAACTGTCGTGCGGCAAGCCTTGCGCGAAAGAGTAAAGCCAGTGCTGTTCATCAACAAAGTCGATCGCCTGGTCAAAGAGCTGAAATTATCGTCAGAGCAGATTGCGCAGCGCATCATGGCGCTGATGACCAATTTTAACGTTCTCCTGGAAAAGATTGCCGAGCCGCAGTATCGGGAGAAATGGAAAGTGAATGTGCAGGACGGGAGTGTAGCGTTCGGCTCAGCGCGGGAAAATTGGGCGCTCTCCTTTCCGTTCATGGCCAAGAAAAACATCAAGTTTTCGGATATTCTCCGTATCTATGAGATGGAAGAAGAGCCCAGGAAAGCCTGGGTCTGGGAGAACGCGCCGCTGCATGAAGTAATCTTGGACATGGTCATCAAGCATCATCCCGATCCGATTACGGCTCAAGTGTATCGGGTGCCCAAGATCTGGCACGGCGATGGCGATTCCGAGTTCGGGAAAGATTTAGTTGGCTGTAATCCCAACGGCAAGCCGGCCTTTGTCATCACCAGGATTGTCATCGATCCACGGTCGGGAAAAGATATTTCTGCAGGGAGATTATTCAGTGGCACCTTGCGCAGCGGCATGGAAGTGTACCTGAACAATGCCAAGCAGCGGCAGCGCATCCAGAATGTCTATATCTATAACGGCATCCGGCCGGAGATCATCGAGTCCCTGCCCGCGGGGAACGTTCTAGCAATTTCCGGCGTCGTCGGCTTTGCCGGCGAGACGGTCACTCTGGAGCCCGAGCAGCCTTTTGAAGAGTTGAAGCATATCTTTGAGCCGGTCATCACCAAAGCCATAGAAGCAAAAAAGCAGGGCGATTTGCCGAAGCTCGTCGAAGTCCTGCGCAAAGTGAGCCGGGAAGACCCCTCTATCAAGATCGAGATCAATGAAGAGACCGGGCAGAATCTTATGAGTGGCATGGGAGAACTGCATTTAGAGATCATTGAAAATCGCATCGTTACGGAGAAAGGGCTGGAAGTGAAGACCTCGCCGCCCATTGTCGTCTATAGGGAAACGATCACCAAGCAGAGCCCGGAAGTGGAAGGGAAATCGCCCAATAAGCACAATAAATTGTATTTCAAAGTCGAACCGTTGGATCCGGTCATCAGCAAAGGCATAAAAGACGGCCGGCTTCCCCTCGGCAGAATAAAGAAGAAAGATGACATGGTGGTCTCTTTCCTCCGCGACGAGTGCGGCTGGGACAGCAAGACCGCCAACATGGTGAAAGCCATCCGGGAAGGGAACATCTTTATGGATGAAACCCGGGGGGTGGTATACATTAACGAGATTCTGGAGCTCGTGCTCG
>CAZOPZ010000034.1:10525-14049 GCA_964582035.1 uncultured Methanosarcinales archaeon
CCTTTAGCGAGGGAACCGTGCATCAATGTGAAAGTCAGCCTGACGGATTGCACGCTGCACGAGGATGCCATCCATCGCGGGCCCGCGCAGATGTATCCGGCGGTCCGGGAAGGCATTCGCGGGGCCATGATGCAGGCCGGCCCCATGATGTTCGAGCCGCTGCAGATTATGAGGCTAGAAGCACCGACGGAATATACGGGTGCGATTTCAAAATTAGTGTCGTCCAAGCGCGGCCAGCTGCTGGGCATGGACCAGGAAGGGGATCAGGTGGTGGTTACTGCAAAGCTGCCGGTTGCGGAATTGCTCGGCTGGAGCAGCGATCTGCGCTCAGCGACGGAAGGCCGAGGAAACTCATCGCTCGTCGACCAGATGTTCGAGCGCATTCCTGGCGACTTGCAGGAGAAAGTGCGGAAGCAGATCATCTCCCGGAAAGGATTGACGGAAGGGATGCTGGGGGCGTAAGTATCATTTTTTCCATTCCTGCTTCTTTTCGTTAGAAGTTAGCGGTTGCTACTTTTTAGTGGTTTTCTTGGAAAAGTTTAAAAAGAGGAAAAGTTCTTGGAAAGAGATGCCTCATTACAAAAGCGGAGTAGGATACACAATCTTGAATAGTTTTTATTTCGACGCACTTGGTTCTTTAGTTGATGAACTTCAGAAAGAAGATATTCCTTACGCTATTGTTGGTGGAGCAGCGTTCCAATTGCGCATTGCGGATGTTCTTAGTGGACAGGGAACTGCTAACATAAAAGGCATGGGGCTGGATGCCATGTTGCGGCCGACGGGAGATATTGATTTGGATACGATTAGTGATTATGGACAGATGGTCTATCTTATCAATATGCTGACTCTTCAATCCCCATTTAATGCTGAGCCACAAGGCGATAAGCTGATACGGCTGACGCGAAAGCGGATAAAAGAAAGAAAAGAAGAAGATGTTTTGCATGTGAATTACTCTACGCAAGCTGCAGATTTCAAAGGGTTAAGCGCTCATCATGAAGTCCGTATGCGAACTGCAGAAGATGTTTTCGTACGGAAAGGCAACGAACGATTACAAGCACGCGTTCCCACGCTTCCTTACTGCCTTGCAACTAAACTCCTTAGACTGGAAGAAAAAGACAAAATAGATATCTTTCTCTTGTTGAATGCGTATCGAGTACGAGATATTCCTTTCGACCGCGACGTAGAAGAAACCCGCGCTATTCTCAAGTCAGTAGGGAAAGAAGATCGGTTTGCATATATCCACGACATTGCTTACGAGCTTACTATGCCCAGAGCACCGGTTTCCCTGACGGGGGAGGAGGGAGTGCGGGCTATTGGGAAATAGGTTTCAGCTCCTCTTATTTTGAGTTCCTACTATGAACAGAAAACTTATTTACGGCACCCCCCTCCTCCTGGCTGCTGGATTAGTGTATCTGCTGGGCGATTCGGAGTGTTCAGGAAAAGAAGATTCTCGGAGCACTTCTTCTGTACCGGTTTATAGCTCGGAAGAGGCCGAAAACGGAGAAAGAATGCCGGAAAGCCAAACGCCAATACTTCCGCATGCCGAGATAGAGACGGGCGTCCCTTCTGCCGAAAATGGCTCTTCTTCACCGTTGGAAGAACGAGCTGTGACTAGCGAGCAAGAAAGGATATCTGCAGGAGAGCCTCGACCGGTTGAAAACGCTTCAAGTTTCATCGATTCGTATGTTGAAGCGTGTGGGAATGATTTGGCACGCGCTTTTGACTGCATACTCCTTGCAGAGGCTGATAGTATTCCGTCGGAGCTCATTGCTGAACTGCGCACTATTACCCGTGGGGGAAGAGGTTTTTTATTACTTGACCCCCTAAGTGCTCCGGCCGAAGCAATGGAAATGCTGCAGAGTTGGGAACAGTTTGGGGATTTCCCCGCTACTCAGACTTACCAAGAGCTTCAGGAAATGAGAGCAGCTTTTTCTTTGGAGATACGTTCAATTCCCGGATACGATGTTTCTTCTTCGTATCAAGAGCGGATTTGGGCTCTTCATAGCCTTCTGTCCCTGCAGCCCGCGGAAATCACCCAGGAGCTTTTTTCTGATTTAGAAGAAATTGCGCAAAATGAATGGGGTTACGACTTCCCTTTGTACCTCGCACAGTCTCTGCTTCGAGGATATGAAAAGTACGGAAATTTTTCCACGTCTGATCCTGCATGTGAGGCATGCCCCGAAGACGATGTCTGGCATGGCCGTTTCTTTGCCATTTTGGAATTGCTTTTTTCTCTACCGAGGGAATCTGAAGAAGGGTCGTTGAGTGAAGAAGACGAAGCACTGATAGCTGAAACGCTTCAGTACGTTCAGGAAGAAATGGTTAATCACGATGCAAATCCTTTTGTTGGGGGTGCTTTCGGAGGTATAGGAAATCTCCGTAGTTTGCATCCGATTTATAGCCGCTTTGAATCTAATCCCTGGCGCCATCCATCGCTGCCGTCTGCTACTCATCAAGAGCGACTCTACCCCAACTGCCCCCCTTTTTGATTGGCTGGAAACAAAGCCTAAAGCCCATTTCCAAAATAACCCAATTCCCGCCGAAATCTTTATAAATAAACCCTGAACACAAAGCACTAAGATATTGTTATGGGTTTCGCTTATAATAAGCGGAACATCTCACCAGAAAATAACACTTAACCGAACACAAAAACGGAGGAAATTAAAAAATGGCACGCGCAAAAGAACACATTAACGTCGTATTCATCGGGCATGTCGATCACGGCAAATCCACGACTGTCGGCAGATTGCTCTTCGATACCAAGAACGTCGACGAGCTGACGATGCGGAAGCTGAAAGAGAAAGCCCAGCAATTAGGAAAAGCGGGCTTCGAGTTTGCTTTCGTCATGGACAACCTGAAAGAAGAGCAGGAGCGCGGGGTTACTATCGACCTTTCGCACAAGCGCTTCGATACGGAAAAATATTACTTTACCATCATCGACGCTCCCGGGCACAAGGATTTCATCAAGAACATGATTACCGGCGCGTCACAGGCAGATTGCGCCGTCCTGGTCGTTGCGGCAAACGATGGCGTGAATGCCCAGACTATCGAGCACCTGCGCCTGAGCAAGATCTTTGGTGTCGGCCAGATGCTGGTGGCGATCAACAAGATGGACATCTCTGGCGTCGATTACAAAGAATCCCGCTTTAAAGAAGTCATCGAAGAAGTCAAGAAGCACGCCACGCAAGCAGGCTGGAAAGTGGACAAGCTGCGCTTCATCCCCATCGCTTCCTATCCGGGCGAGAATATCACCAAGAAATCGGAGAAGATGCCCTGGTGGACCGGCGATTCGCTGCTTGATGCTTTGAACAAATTTGAAGTGCCTCAGAAGCCAGTTAATCTGCCGTTGCGCCTGCCGTTGCAGGACGTCTATAATATCACCGGTATCGGCGTAGTCCCCGTCGGCAGAGTGGAAACGGGCATCATGAAAGTTGGCGACAAAGTCATGATCGTTCCTGGCCGCGAAGGCAAGGGCGTCAGTGGCGAAGTCAAGACCATTGAAATGCACCATGAGCAGATTTCAC
>CAZOPZ010000035.1:0-5061 GCA_964582035.1 uncultured Methanosarcinales archaeon
GCGATGGGCCGAGTGCCAACAGCAACCTCTCCAACTTTACCATTGATTCCTTATTATCAGTCTCCCTCTTAACGAGTGCCGTGGAATTCGGCTCCATGAGCCCCGGCACCGAGAACGATACGACGGACAATATCCCGCTGCCTTTCCGCCTGGAAAATGCCGGAAATATCCTCTTCAACATCTCGGTCAATGGCAGTGCTTTACTGAGCGCCGTCTCTTTCCCGTCATCAAGCTACCAGTACAAAGCCCGGGAAAATTCCTCGGAAAGCGGCGCTTTCAATACCAGCGGCTCCACGACGACGTTCACGAACATGAACACGACGCGAAGCCTGGCAGACGTTGCAGAATTGAACTGGCGCAATGCTTTTGATGAGGTTTTTATTGACATTAATGTATCCGTGTCCACCGACGAGCCTTCCGGGAAAAAATCTTCAACGACAACGTTCACGGTAACCAGCTCTTCATTAAGCTAAAAATAAACATGATACCCAACACTCTGCATCATCGGAAAAGAATGAGCCAAAAAGCCTTGGCGTGGATTATCGTACTCCTCTTCACTCTCCAGTTGGCTTTAGCCCTCGGCATCCGGCCGGCCAAAACCACCATCATTTTCGACGAGCTTGGAGAACAACGTGAACTCGAAGGACAGTTCTGGGTAGTCAATAACGACCATCACGAATTTACTGCGAGAATAACCGTCGAAGGGGAGCTGGCAGAATTCATCACCCTCGATCGGGATGAAATCGTCTTCCGGGAAGACGATGATGCTGAAGATGTGGATTTCGAGATCCACTTGCCGGAGATCATGCCCCCGGGAGAATCGAAAGCGAATATCATCGTCAGCGAGGATGTGGCGGTCGGCGAAGGCGAAACTTTAGTCTCTTCACGCCTCGTCCTAAAACACAAAGTCATCGTCATTGGCCCCTACCCTGATAAGTACCTTACCGCCAAGCTGAACTTTTTTGACCAGGGCAAGGAGATCCGCATGGTTTCAGAGGTAGAGAATCTCGGCAAGCTGGACATCGGCGCAGTCCAGACGAAATTTTACGTGAACGACAAGCAGCAGAAGCAGCACGTGCTGGAGACAGAAAAGACTAATCTGCAGAAGAAAGAGAACAAGCTGCTCGCTACGACCATAGAACGGGACGTCTTTGAGCGCGGCGAGTTTGAAGTCTCTGCCATCACCACATACGATGACCAGCAGGTGGAAATTGTCAAAAATCTTCTGGTCGGCCAGCCGGAGATTGACATCACCTACTTTAACCAGTTCTTTGTCGCGTATAAGATTAACCAATACTCCCTGGACCTCCTCAATCGCTGGAACAAAGACATCCGGAACGTCTTTGTGGACGTGGAAGTCCGGAAAGATGCGCAGAAAATTGACGAGTTCCGCACCAAATCCATCGATCTGGAAGGCTTGACGACGGAACGCATCAGCGATTATTTCAATGCGAAAGAAAAAGCGCCCGGCAAATATGATTTTGAGATGGTCGTCAACTTCTGGAACCAGTATCGCATGGAAGAAAAGCGTTTTCCTGTCGAGCTCTTGCCGGAAGACGAATTTGAAGCGCTTCCTGCGCCCGCTTTAACCGGTGCAGCCACGGCTTCGGGAATAAGCGGCAGTATGCTGGCCTTACTAATCGTTTTAGGCTGTATCCTGCTGGGTATTATCATGTTCCTGCTGTGGCGGATGAAGCGAGGGAGAACAACAGGGGGCAATCACCTCTCTGAGATGAGTTAGAAATGGGCTTAAGATGCTATGAAGATAGCCTCCCTTAAGAGAAAATAATATAAAGCGGGATAGCCTCCCTTAAGAGAAAATAATATAAAGAGCAATAGGTAATTATTGTACGTATAAACCAGGTGGTAGAAACGGTCTTGAAAAAAAAAGGGGTTCCCGAAGCAGATGAACTGCCCGCGAAGATTGTGCTAGTTATTCTTATTCTCGTCATCGTTATCGGTGTCTTCTCTATAGCTTTGACGCTGACATCTCCCAGCCTGAAGCAGCCACCGCCGCAGCTCATCAGCGGCGGAGAAGTGTCTATCCAGCTCATACCCCCACCCGGTGCTGAAGAAGCGAATGAGGCCGCATCATGAAAGCGCCTTCCGATGGAATTTTGCTGGTTCTCTTTGTGCTCGCTCTCGGCGTCACCGTTGCCAGCTCTGTAGTGACTCTGCAGAATTGGGGCTATCTGGGGGGAAATTTCCTGACGGGAGCGGCCGTAACAACAGCAGGCGGAGAAGCGAACTTAACCGTGAATGCGGTAACGTCCATCACCAACCAGAACTTTACTATTAATTTCGGCAGCGGATACGTGAATGCCAGCTGCAATTTTTGCTCGATGGACAGCAATAAGACATTTATCAACTATTTCTCCAACGGCTCAAACACGTCCAGCCTGGAAGATGGGCGCACCTGCTGTGTCAGCTTTACCCAAGTAAGCTCCGGATTTCTGTTAGAAAATACGGGCAACACGAACATTTCTGTTGGTTATACCTGCACGGGCAATTGCACCCATGTACGGTACGTTGGTGGCACGCTGGCTCCGGGCATGGGGGGGCTGGAGATCAAAGTAACAGCCCAAAGCGAGCGCCAGCAATATGGGGAAAGTGGCGGGACCGATACGGTGGAATCCTGTGTGGGCGGCGGCGACCTCTATTCGCAGCTTACCACCAACGGCTGGAACATTTCTAATAGGAGTGCCCAAGGGGGCGATTTAGACAATGCTGGTAAAGGGGATAAAGTCTATGTCCTTTTAAGCTCGAGAGGCCACTGGCTGTGCGGCAATGCTACCTCTTATCCCTTGCGTGCCGATAATACTCAGGATGCAGCGGTCATTGATGTCAATGTCACCATCCCGCACGATGCCATCGGCACCGGAGTGCGGACTTCTTTCAACCTTACGTTCAACGCCACCTCGTCGGCATAAACATGGGAGTTCGCAGCCGCTTCTGGTTATTTTCTTTGCTCCTCCTATTTTGTCTCCCTTCTTTTTTAGCCATCGGCCTTAGTGGGCGTCCTTTGGGCACTCTCCCTTATCAGCCCGGGGAGACGATAACCAACCATTATACCGTCTTGGGCGCCAGCGGTCCCGTGGCTATTTCCGTCGATAGCGGGCCATTTTCCAACATCACGCTCAGCGAGCTGCAAGGCGATGAGTTTGACTTGTTCATCAATTTCCCTGAAAAAGAACGCATTCCCACCGGGCAGTATTCGTTCGCCCTTTCCGTCCGGGAGCTGGCGGGCGAATCCACGGAAGGCATCGGCTCTTTAACGGCCGTTTCCAAAGTATTTCAGGTAGAAGTCTATTCTTATGAGAAAGAGATTGCTGCGGAGCTCATTGCCCCAAGCGTCAATGAAGGCACGCCAATTAATTTCAAAGTGAATGTGCAAAGCCGCTCCTATCAAGACATTGATGCGATAAGCAGCGAAATTACAGTTTTTGACAAAGACAACCATTCCATCGGAAAGCTCACGACTAATGAGCAGCCCCTGCCCTCGCTTTCTTCAGTCACGCTGCATGCCCCGCCTTTTCCGACCAAAGGCTTAGAGGCCAATGAATACAGCGCCCGGGCAATTGTCTTTTACGACGGGAAAGAACTTCCGTTGAACGCCACGTTTAAAATCGGTGCGATTGATATCGCGCTGTTGAACTACTCGCAGGTGCTGGAAAGCGGATTTAATGAGTTCTTCGTCGAAGTGGAGAGCCGCTGGGGAGATGTCTTGAAGAATGTCTATGCCAAAGTCTTCCTGAACGGGGAGGAGATCCTGCAGACCCCCAGCTTTTCCCTCAATCCCTGGGAAAAAGGCATCCTCAAAAGCATCGCCAAAGTGGGCCTCTTGCCGGGAAGCTATGCCGGAAAAATCCAGCTCTTCTTCGAGGGGGAGATGAAAGAAGTGCCGATCATGGTTTTAGTCAAAGAAGCAGCTGTTCCTCAAAAGCAAAAAATGCCCCTGCTTCTCATCTCGACACTTATCCTGAGCCTTCTGCTGGTCATAGCCCTCATTATCCTTCTCCTGCAGATGAAGCGCCGGAATGAACGTGCGAAAACCTGGCCGGAAAAGAGTAAGAAATAAGTACTGGTTCGCTTGTAGGGAGAAGAGTATGCCGAGCAAGAATACTTTTGCGTTATCCCGTAAAAACGTCGCTTTTTTTTTAGTCCTCGTTATCCTCCTCTTCGGCGCATATACTTTTCTTTCCTGGCCGCGCTGCTCGGAGCTGCGGGAAATCCCTGCTTCCGTCGAAGTCCGCACGGCGCCGGGAAGAGCATTTCTGGGATTTAACACCGACACGGACAGCCTCAAATTTGGTGGGGTATCTCCGAACGCCGAAGTGGTCCGCTCCATGAACGTGCAATACCCCTTCGATGCTGAAGTTCGCCTGGTTGCAGACGGCACTTTGGCATCATGGCTATCCATAAACCCGGCAATGTTCACGCTCGCTGCTCAAGAGCCGCAGCAGGTCACTTTCCGGCTTCTGGTGCCCCCGAATGTTTACGATGGGAATTATACTGGCATGGTTCGCATCTGTTTCCGGAAAGAATAGATCACTCGTGTTCCAAAAATTGAGAAGTTTGCCCGGCTTAAACCCCGCGCAGCTCCTGCCCGATCGTCTTTACTTTCTCTATCTTCTTTTCAATGGCAGCCATCTTCTCTTCGATGGAAGCCTTTCGTTTTACCATCTCGGATTCTTTTTTCATGGAATAAGAGATCAGGTCCCGTAACTTCAGCTGCTGGGTCTTGATGGTTTCCAGCTTGAAAGAGGTGCCTCCCAGCTTTTTTTCCAGCTGGACTTTTGAGGAGCGGAGCGTTTTTAATTCTCTATCCAAATCCTGCAAGGCTTCTTTAAGAAGGTCTTTCTCTTTTTTTAACTTCATGAACGAGTGCACGCTCTTTTTCCTTTTTTTAAAACAAAGGAAAGGCGATTTATAAACCTTTTGGCGGATTGCCCGGTCGCCAGAACGCGCACTTTTCGTCGGTAGTGGGGGAGAAAACCCAGATGCTTTCTCTTATTTACCCCGCAGCATCAGTTCCAGCCTTCTTTTCGCTTCCCGGTACGA
>CAZOPZ010000035.1:5124-9350 GCA_964582035.1 uncultured Methanosarcinales archaeon
CCCTCTTCCAGCGCTGCCAGCTTGCGCTGGAGCGTGTTGCGGATAGCGCTCGTATCTTCTTTTATGACCTCTTTGATCACTGGCCTTTCCCTGATGATCTTTTCTGTGGTGACTCTCTTTTCAACCACGGTTCTGACTTTCTGCCGCCTGATCTTGCGGTGCAGGAAGTATAGGAGGACGAATGTCGCTATGGCCAGGACCGCGAGTACGGGAATGAGCAGCAGGATGGATGGGCTGGAAAAAGGCTTGGCGAGCCGTGAAGCGAGCTGCGTAAATGGAGCTTCAATGTGGACACGTAGTCGCCCGTCGGGATCGTAGCCGGCAGCGGGATAGTTTTGGAGAATGACGCTTGCTGCTCGAGGCTGATGACTTCCTCTTCTTCATAGTATTTTGCATTGTTCAAGTCCAGAACAGTGTAGATCAGCTTGACATCGGCGGGATGCTGCTGCCGGCGCAGATCAACTAAGGTGATCGTCGCTTTGAGGTCTTCTCCTGGCAAGAGTGTTTTTTTTAGCAGGTCAACGCTCGCATCAAAAAGCACCACTTCTGATTCGATCTCGAGAACAACGGCCGCTTCGTGGACTACTTGGATCCCTTCATACAGCCCTTTGAATCGCAGCAAGCCGCTGTAGACGTCCGGCCGGGCGCTTTTGCCGGGATTGAAGAAAATAACAAGAGCGCGGCTTTCTCCCGGTTGAATCTCGAAATGCCTGGGAAACACGTCCACGAGTGGGCTGAGCGGATTTTCCACTTCTATTTCCAAGGGAACTTTGCCGGTGTTATTCACGCGCAGGGTCCGTTCTAAAGATTGCGATTCCGAAAGCGTCACTTTCAGGACTTCTTCGCTGAGCTCGAAGGCAACTTCCGGCGCTTTTCCCGGAGCAGCTCCTCCGCCGCCACCGCCACCTGCAGCAGCCGCGGGAGCAGCAGCCTCGGCTGCAGCCGCAGCAGCAGTCACCGTCAGAGTAAAAACATCCGTGCTATTATGCGCCAGGCAGCCCGCATCATCTTCTACGGTAATGAGGATGTCATGGCTTCCCACCTGTGCAGAAGAGGGAGTAAAACTAATGGTTCCCGTACTGCTGCCGATAGCAAAGAGGGACGTGTTATCATAGAACGTGAGGCTCGCATTGTCATCCTCATCGCTGGCAACCACGGTCAATGCCAGCGTATTCCCGGCCGTAATGGCCTGGTCGGCAATCGCCGTTATGGTCGGCGGCCCGTCCAGGCAGAGCTGCACATCTCCGGTGTTGGAGCTGACGGCGCTGCCCGTGAAATGGATCAGAGAAAAGAGGTTAATGATGCTTAAGGAGAGGAGAATCACTGCTCCGACTATCAGGATCAGCCTCTTTTCTACCATGCCCTTTAATAAACTCTTTTTGCTATAAATACTTATCTCAAGCTTTTTGGCTCACTTCGTTCGCAAAAAGCTTGGATCAAAATCCTCTCTGGTGGGGTTTCACTTTGTTCAACCCCACGATGAACGACCTGTTTTCCTCACTTGCTCCAATCCTGGGAAAAATACCCCTTTTTTTTAATCTCTTTTGCAACCTTACCGATGCACCACCGTAAACTTTAAATATTCAGTACCCTATTTGTTTTTATTCAAGAATAAAGTGAAAGCATGGCAGAAAAAGACCGCAGCTATTCTCGGGAACTGATCGGGAAGACTATCGTCTCCAAATCCGGCAAGAAATTTGGCGAAGTCGGCGACTTGGTCTTTGAGATTGGCTCTGGTGAGCTCATTCACCTGCTGCTGCGGAACCCCACCGTTTATACGGAAAAGATGGAGCTGGAGCGCACCAAAGAAGGGGGCATTCTTATTCCGTTCTCAGCCGTCATGGCCACCGGCGATTTCATTGTGGTGGCAGAAGAAGATATAATCTGAGCATTCTCTAAGCATTTTGAAATTCTTTGAACAAAGCTTTAAGAACTCTCTTTTTTCTGTCAGTCTCTCATGCCCCGCGCAAAAATTCCCAAACAAATTTTTCCGGATAAAGCGCTGCACTATACTGCAGAAGATATTCGTGTTGGCACTTCCCAACTGGTTGCGGAATATCGCGCTGAACGCCTGAAATGCGATACTATCGCAGACCTCGGCTGCGGTGTGGGCTTCCAGTCCTTTGCTTTTGCCAAAACCTGCAAAAAAGTCTTTGCCGTCGAGCGGGATGCCCGGAAGCTGGAAACGGCCCAGAAGAATGCGGAAGCGCTGGGCATAAAAAATATCACTTTTCTGCACGGTGATGCGCTGGATCCGGCTATCATTAAAAAACTGAAAAGCTGCGATGTTGTTTTCTGCGATACCGAACGGCCTCTCGGAGAAGCGAGAAGAACGATGGAAACGATACAGCCCCATCCTCTGGAGCTGCTTCAAGCGTATTCGCCGATAACTTCGCAGATCGCTATCGAGCTGCCGCCATTTCTGCAGGATATTCCTCTCATCGGGGAGCGAGAGTATCTTTCCGTGCATGGAGCATTGAGCCGGCTGACGGTCTATTGCGGAACGTTGGCCAAAGCGGAACGGAGCGTGGTGCTGCTGCCGGGCCAAGAGAGGCTGGAGTCATCAAAGAAGAAAACCAGATTAAAGACTGCAAAAGCCTTTGATGGGTTTTCCTATCTGTATGACATCAATGCCGCAATTCTCCAAGCTGGCCTTCTGGGAGAAGTTAGCAATACTGCTGGAAACAAGCTGGAACTCTATGCCTATGAGAAAAAGCAATTTTTCTGCTCCAAAAGAATCGTAAAGTCGCCATTTCTTCGGGCTTATCAGATCTTAGTCGTTGTTCCTAAAGAAACCCGCGAGATCCGCCAACAGTTGCTGCAGCTCAACGCCGGGAAAGTCATTCTCCGCCAGAGCTTTGATCCCCGGGAGTACTGGAAAGAGCGGAAGAAGTACGAAGAAGGATTGATGGGGAAGCGAATTGTCTCTTTATTTATGCTCGACAAAGCGGTGATTACAGAAGAGCTCAAATGATGGCTGTTCCTGATTATTTCCTCTTAAAAAATTGATTCTTCCCTACCACAACTTTATCATCTCAATCTTATCATCCTGCAGCGGCCCGTTCTTGAGCAGCGCCGGCGGGATGTTCAGGTATCCAGAAATCATGTTCACATAGTGTTGTGCACCGCGGGGCAGTTCGGCAAAAGTGCGCATTCTTTTTGTCGATTTCCAGCCCGGAATAATCTCGTACACGGGCTCATAGTTTGCCAGCTCTTCCGTATCGCAGGGGAATATCTCCGTCTTCTCTCCCGTTTCTCTGTGCTTGTATGCCGTGCAGACTTTCAGGCGGAACGTTCCGTCAAGATTGTCCAGCCGCGTCAAAGCATAATAATTGCAACCATCCAGCTGCACCGCTTTCTTCACCGCCACCAAATCCAGCCAGCCGATGCGCCGCGGCCTGCCCGTGGTTGCCCCGAATTCTTCCGCGCTTTCGCGGATCCAGCGGGAAACCACGCGATCGTAGCCGTTTTCCCAGCCCGTTCCCTCATGAACCAGCTTCTCTTCCTCATCAATAATAGTCCGTTCTCCTTTCTTGAACTTCTTTATGCTTTCATACGGCTCACTTTCCGTCGGAAAAGGGCCTTCGCCGACGCGGCTCGTGTACGCTTTTATGACACCGATGACTCTGCCGAGCTGGCGATGATTGATGCCGGTCCCCGTAAAGACCCCGCCGATGGTCGTTGAAGAAGAGGTGACAAAAGGATACGTCCCCTGATCCAGATCGAGCTCAGCCCCATTGGCTCCTTCGAAAATAATCTTTTTCCGCTGGCGGATCGCTTCTTGTAGGTATTCTGCGGTATCGATCACGCCGGGAGCAAAGCGTTGGCGATACGGTTCTACCCATTCGAGAATTTCTTTCATTGAGAATTGCTTTTCGCTGCCCAGCGATTGCAGCTCTCGGTTCTTGAGTTCTACTGTCTCTGCGAGCACTTCTTCTAGCCGGTGCGGATGCTTCAGTAATCCCGCCCGGATGCCGATGCGATGTGCTTTGTCTGCCTCTGCTGGGCCGATGCCTTTTCCCGTCGTTCCCAAACTTGTCCCAGAAAGTTTTGCTCGTAAGTCTTCTCGTGCTTTGTCTATCTCGCTATGGTAAGGGAGCACGAGGTGGGCAGCGTCGGAAAGATAGAGTTTTGTTTCCAGCCCGTCGATGTTTCTGGCCAGTGTTTCCAGATTGACCACGCAGCCGTTGCCGATGACGTTCGTGACATGGGGAAAGATTACTCCC